>CAYHQZ010000018.1:0-25285 GCA_964358555.1 uncultured Planctomycetia bacterium | reverse complement strand
CGGACGGGTTCGAGACCTCCCCGGGATTCGCTATCACATCATCCGGGGCGTCCTCGACTGCCTGGGGGTCGAGGCTCGGAGGCAGGGGAGATCCAAGTACGGGGCGAAGAGCCCGGAAAAGCACTAGACCGCCATGAAGAGCTGGACAAAATCCGAGGAGACCCTGAAGCCGGACCCGAGGTACCAGAGCCGCCTCGTCTCGAAGTTCATCAATTGCGTCATGAAGCGGGGAAAGAAGGCCACTGCCCAGAAGATCTTCTACGGCTCGATGGACATCATTGAGCAGAAGGTCCAGGGGATGCCCCCGCTGACCGTCTTCGAGACGGCCCTCCAAAACTTGCGGCCCGTCCTTGAGGTCCGATCCAAGCGCGTCGGCGGCGCCACCTACCAGGTCCCCATCGAAGTGAAAAAGAAGCGCCAGACGATGCTCGCCATCCGCTGGATTCTTGAGGTGGTCCGTTCGCGCAAGGGACGTCCGACCAGTCAGAGCCTCGCCGACGAGATCGTAGCGGCCCACAAGAAGGAAGGCGATGCCATGAAGAAGCGCGAGAACGTTCACAAGATGGCTGAGGCGAACCGAGCGTTCGCCCATTACGCCTGGTAGGAAATGCCTTGCCGATGAGAGTATCACCATGATTCCAGCGATGCGGTACGTCCGCAACATCGGGATCATCGCCCACATCGACGCGGGCAAGACCACCGTCTCCGAACGGATCCTCTTCTACACGGGAAAAGAACACCGACTGGGGGAGGTCCATGACGGGGCTGCGACGATGGACTGGATGGAGGAGGAGCAGAAACGAGGGATTACGATCACGGCCGCGGCGACCACCTGCCCCTGGCGGGATTACACGATCAACCTGATCGACACCCCAGGCCACGTGGATTTCACGGCGGAGGTGGAGCGCAGCCTCCGGATTCTCGACGGAGCTGTCGGCATCTTCTGCGGCGTCGGAGGGGTCGAAGCCCAGTCCGAGACCGTTTGGCGGCAGGCTGACAAGTATGGTGTTCCCCGGATTGCTTTTGTGAACAAGATGGACCGGGTGGGCGCGGACTTCGACAGGGTGGTTCGCGAGATTCGCGAGAAGCTCGGCGCCGAGGTCCTTTGCATGCAGATCCCTTTCGGGGAAGGCGAGGACTTCCGGGGCATCGTGGACATTCTCGAGATGAAGGCCTGGGAGTTCATCTCCGAGTCGCAGGGTCGGGAGTTCCGCCCCCTCGAAATGACGCAGGAGGTTCGGGCAAAGGCGGAGATCCTTCGCGCCCATCTCGTGGAGGTTGTCGCGGAGCGGGACAACGACGCCCTCCACAAGTATCTCGAGGGCCGTTTCATCGAGATACACGAGTTGAAGACGATCATCCGGAAGGGCACGGTGGAGGGCTGGTGGTTCCCGGTCCTTTGCGGCACGGCCCTTCGGAATGCCGGAGTCCAGCCCCTCCTCGACGCCATCTGCGACTACCTTCCCTCCCCGCTCGACCGGGGTTCGGTCCGGGGGTTGGCCCGGGACCGCAAGACCGAGATCGAGCGCAAGCCCGATCCCGCCGAGCCGTTCAGCGGCATGGCCTTCAAGATTTTTGGGGACCGACATGGGGAACTGACCTACGTTCGCATCTATTCCGGGACGTTGCGCCGCAGCGAACGAATCCTGAATTCGACCCGGAACGTCCAGTCTTCGGTCCAGTTGATCCTCCAGATGCACGCCGCCGAGCGTCACATCGTTGACGAGGCCTTTGCCGGCGACATCGTCGTCTTGACGGGCCTCAAGGACTGCAATACCTGGGATACCCTTTGCGCGCCGGATGCGCCCATCTTGTTTGGGCAGGGGCATTTTCCCGAGCCCGTCATCTCCATGGCCATCGAGCCGAAGAGCAACGACGACAAGGACCGCCTGGCCGTCGCGCTCTCCCGGCTGGTCCGGGAGGACCCCACCTTCCGCTGGAAGCAGGACGAGGAAACCGGGCAGTGCATCATCTCTGGGATGGGAGAACTCCATCTGGAGATTCTTCAGGGTCGGATGACGAAGGAATACGGCTGCCGCGTGAGCGTGGGGCGACCGAAGGTGGCCTACCGGGAAACCCTCGTGCGAGCAGAGGAATCCGAGGGCAAGTTCATCAAGCAGACCGGGGGGCATGGGCAGTATGGGCATGTCATCCTGCGCCTGGAGCCCGATTCGACGCTTCCCGGGGTCGAGTTCGAGAACCGGATTCGCGGCGGTGACATTCCCCGCGAATTCATTTCGTCCATCGAGGAGGGGGTTCTGGAGGCGGCATCGTCCGGCGTCCTCCTCGGATTCCCCATCGTCCACGTCCGGGCCATCCTCCTCGGCGGAAGCTTCCATGAGGTGGATTCCTCGGACATCGCGTTCCAGGTGGCCGCCTCAATGGCCTTCCGCGCGGCGATGAAGAAGGGCGGGCTTCGGCTTTTGGAGCCGATCATGAAACTCGAGGTGGGTGTTCCGAACGGCTACCTGGGTGATGTCCTCGGGGATCTGCAGTCCCGGCGGACCTCCATCCAGGCGATGGACGATCGGAAACAGGGCCTGAAGGTCATTCGGGGCCTCGTCCCCCTCTGCGAGATGTTCGGGTACGCGACAACCCTTCGTTCGCTCTCGCAGGGGCGTTCCTATTTTACGATGGAGCCGGCCACGTATTCGCCCGTTCCGCCGGCGCAACAGGAGAGGATTGTCAAGGAGGCGACAGGGGAGAACTAGAATGAACGAGAGAATCCGTATCAAGATCAAAGCCTACGACCATGCGGTCCTGGACCGCTGCGCTGGGGACATCGTCGCCGCGGCCAAGAAGACCGGCGCGAAGATCATGGGCCCCATTCCCCTTCCGACGAGGGTCGAGCGCTACACGGTTCTTCGCTCGCCCCATGCGGACAAGAAGGCGAGGGATCAGTTCGAGGTCCGAACCCACAAGCGGATTCTCGACATCTGGGAGGCGACGCCCAAGACGATCGACGAACTTCAAAAGCTTCGCCTCCCGGCGGGCATTGACATCTCCATCCGGATGGGCGTCACGAAGTAGGGGGAAGTCCATGGAACTCACGATTTACAGCCAGGGCGGTCAGAAGATCGGCACGGTCGCGCTCCCGGAAGGTGCGCTGGGGGAGATCCTCCGAAAGGATCTTCTCGGTCAAGCCGTCATCATGTACGAGGCCAATCGCCGGCGGGGAACCGCCAGCGCGAAAAGGGTCGGGGAAGTGGCGGGCTCCGGAAAGAAGCCCCACCGACAGAAGCATACCGGCTGGGCCCGAGCGGGCAAGAAGCGGGCTCCCCACTACCGGAAGGGCGGGACCGCCCATGGTCCGAAACCCAGAGACTTTTCCTACCGCCTCAACCGACAAATGCTCCACGTAGCTCTCCAGAGTGCACTGCTCGGCAAGGTTCGCGATGGGGAGGTCCGGGTCGTGGAATCGATGGAGGTCTCCGGCGCCAAGTCGAAGGGGATTCGGGGGATCATTCAGGGCCTCGGGATCGAGGGCTCCTGCCTGATTGGGATGTCCCGTACGGAGCCGTCGATCCAGGCCGCGGCGAGAAATTTTCCGGACCTGACCGTCCGGACGGTGGACGGCCTGAATGCCTACGAAGTCCTTCGGGCCAAGAATCTTTTGTTGACACGGAAGGGCTTCTCCGATTTGATGGTCCGCTTCCAAAAGGGGTGACAGCGCAAGGAAAACGGGAATGAAGAGAGAACTGACGGCCTATGAGATTCTTCGGAAGCCGGTCGTGACTGAAAAAGTTACCGACTCGG
Organism: uncultured Planctomycetia bacterium; assembly: GCA_964358555.1. Classification (GTDB taxonomy): domain Bacteria; phylum Planctomycetota; class CAYHQZ01; order CAYHQZ01; family CAYHQZ01; genus CAYHQZ01. Next base: position 21,529 of record CAYHQZ010000018.1, on the reverse strand, counting down.
TGAAAGACCGGAACACCTGGGCGTTCGAGATCGCCCCCGAAGCCAGCCGTCAGGACGTTCGGAAGGCCGTTGAATATATCTATCATGTGAAGGTACGGCGGGTGAACACGTCCATCCGCCCAGGCAAGCCGCGCCATCGGGGTCGGATCGCGGGGATGACGCGGGAGCGCAAGATGGCTTGGGTGACCTTGTCGGAAGGACAAGTCCTCGACGTGTTCTAGGAAGGAATGCCCACATGCTGAAGACCTGTCGACCGACGAGCCCGGGACGGCGATTCATGACGATCCTGTCCTTTGAGGAAATCACGAAGGATTCTCCGGAACCCACCCTGACGGAAGCCGTCCGGAAAACGGGCGGGCGCAACGCTCACGGGCATTGCACCATGAAGCACCGGGGCGGCGGGCACCGCCGTCGGTACCGGATCATCGACTTCAAGAGAGACAAGGACGGCGTTCCGGGCGTCGTGGCCTCCATCGAATACGATCCGAACCGGTCGGCCAGGATCGCGCTGCTCTATTACAAGGACGGCGAGAAGCGCTACATCCTCTGGCCCAAGGGCCTCAAGGTCGGCGAATCCGTACTTTCCGGGTCCGGCGTGGATCTCAAGCCGGGGAACACCCTCCCTCTCTCCTCCATCCCCGTGGGGCTTCCTCTCCACAACGTGGAACTCCGGCCCGGGCGGGGCGGCCAGCTTGGTCGTTCGGCCGGCTGTTCGATCTTGCTGTCGTCCAAGGACGGCACCCACGCCCAGCTCCTGCTTCCTTCGGGCGAAATCCGGAAAGTTCTGATTGGGTGCCGTGCGACGATTGGCGTCCTCGGAAACGAGGAGCACCAGAACGTGTCAATCGGAAAGGCCGGGCGGAACCGCTGGAAGGGCTGGAAGCCGACGGTGCGCGGAATCGCCATGAATCCGGTTTCCCATCCGATGGGCGGCGGCGAAGGCCGGAGCAAGAGCAACAAGCATCCCCAAAGCAAGTGGGGCGTCCTCGCGAAAGGCGGCAAGACGAGGAATCGGCACAAGTCATCCGGCCGGCTCATTGTGCGCCGGCGGCCACCCGGTCCGAGGTACCAGAATTCCTGACGACCATGAGCAGATCTAAAAAGAAGGGCCCCTTCGTCGATGCGAAACTGTTGCGGAAAGTTCTCCAGCAGAAGAAGGACACCCGCCGGGATCCGATCCGGACCTGGTCGCGCGACAGCACCATCATCCCGGAGTTCGTCGGACATACCTTCCACGTCCACAACGGGAAGATCTTCCACAAGGTTTACGTGGTCGAGGAGATGGTGGGACACAAACTTGGGGAGTTCTCCCCGACCCGGACGTTCCGAGGCCATCCCGGCATGAAGAAGGTCGCGACGTCCGGCGCGGCGTCCGGCGCGGCGCCCGGCGCGGCGTCCGGCGCGGCGTCCGGCGCGGCCCGAAAGGGGAAATAGCCGATGGCCGCCCAATACCATTCGATCCATCGATACGCGAAAATTTCCCCGCGGAAGGCGCGCCTTGTCATCGATCTCATCCGTGGGAAGCCCGTCGAGGAGGCGTTCCAGATCCTTCGCTTCACGAACAAGCGCGGGGCCTTTTTGATCCACAAAGTTCTCAAGTCGGCGGTTTCCAACGCCCAGATGAGCCCGGACGTGGACATCACCTCTCTCAAGGTGTCCGAAGCCCGGATCGACGGGGGGCCAATTGCCTATCGTTGGATGCCGAGGGGGCGTGGCGTTGCAACGCCGATCATCAAGCGGACATCTCACATTGTCGTTTCCGTCGAGCCTGTTCCGAAGACAAGGAAGAGGCGCGGGCGCGAGGCGGAGAAGTCCGGGGGCCAGGAGGCGCGGAAGAATTCCGAGTCGAAGCCCGCTGAATCCAAGGGAAAGAAGGAGTAGCGGATGGGGCATAAGACGACGCCTTTGGGATTCCGGGTAGGGATCACCGAGGGCTGGCGTTCCCGGTGGATGGCCGACAAGAAGAACATCCCCGGCTTCATCGTGGAAGACTACAAGATCCGTTCGCTCATCAAGGGGAAGTATTCCGGCGCTGGAGTCCCCCGGATTGAGATCGAGCGGGCGGCCGGGCAGGTCCGGATCCTCCTCTTCGCGGCCCGGCCCGGTGTCATCATCGGTCGCAAGGGCGTCCAGGTGGACAGCCTCCGGGACGCCCTCGAGCAGATTACTGGCAAGCGGGTCGCTCTCGACATCCAGGAAGTCCAGACCCCTGAACTCGAGGCGCAGCTCGTCGCGGAATCAGTCGCGGAACAGCTCCTTCGGAGATCCTCCTTCCGGCGGGCGATGAAACGCGCCCTCGATCAGTGCATGGCTGCGGGTGCGAAGGGCGCTCGGATCCAGCTTGCCGGACGACTGGGCGGCGCCGAGATGTCCCGGACCGTCAAGGAGAGCCGTGGAAGCGTTCCCCTCCAGACCCTCCGCGCGAAGATTGATTACGGCCTTGCGGAGGCGATGTGTCCCTACGGCAAGATCGGCGTGAAGGCATGGGTCCATCGCGGGAGCATGGACGAATCGATGAAGTCGCCGGCAAAGAAGGAGGGCATTCATGCTTCTCATGCCTAAGCGGGTGAAATATCGCAAGAGCCAGCGTGGCATCATTCGGGGCTGCGCGACGCGCGGAGCCACGGTCGCCCACGGGGAGTTCGGGCTGCAGTGCCTTGAACGGGGTTGGCTGACGGCCCGTCAGATCGAGGCCGGACGCGTGACGGCCACCCGTTTCCTTGCCCGCGAAGGAAAGGTCTACGTTCGTGTGTTCCCCCACAAGTCCGTCACCTCGACCCCAGAGGAAACCCGGATGGGAAAGGGGAAGGGGGAAGTGGAATACTGGTGCGCGGTCGTGAAGCCCGGGACGATCTTGTTCGAGACGGGCGGCGTTCCCGAGGAACTTGCGCGCCAGGCGTTTTACCGGATTTCCCACAAGCTTCCGTTCAGGACCCGAATGGTCGCCCGGCGGCCGAAGTATTAGCCATGAAAGCGAAGGAATTGCGGGACCAGAATCGGGACGACCTGCTCGCGATGAGGGAGCGGTTACTCAAGGAGCAGCACGAACTTCGGTTCAAGCGGGCGACGGAAAAACTCGAGCATCCACATCGCCTCAAGGCCGTCCGGAAGGAGATGGCCCGCATCCTGACGGTCCTTCGGGAGCAGGGTGCCGTGGTCAAGGAGAAGAAATGACCTCTCGTGCAAAACGGAGAACCCTCGTCGGGTGGGTGGTGAGCGATCGGATGGATAAGACCATCGGAGTCCGGATCGACCGGAAGGTCGTCCATCCGGTCTACGACAAGGTCTTGAACCTTTCCAAGACCCTCAAGGCCCACGACGAAAAGGAAGAAGCCGAGATCGGGGATAAGGTCGTGCTCATGGAGACCCGCCCCCTGTCGAAGACCAAGTGCTGGAGGCTCGTCGAGATTCTCGAGAGCTCCGCACGGCGCCAGATACAGGCGACCGCGAAGGGCGGCGAGGAAGAGATGCGGGAATATCAGAAGGTCGGCCTGAAGGAGAAGGCCGAGGCGGATGCGTCGTCCGCGCCATCCGGGGAGGCGAAATCATGATCCAGATTCGCTCCTATCTGGACGTCGCCGACAACACCGGCGCGAAGATCGTGAGCATGATTCGGGTTCTCGGGAAGGGGACTTGCAAGATTGCCCGGCTCGGGGACATCATCACGGTTGCCGTCAAGAAGGTGATTCCTGGCAGCGAGATTAAGCAGGGGGATGTTGTTCGGGGCGTCGTCGTCCGGACGAAGGCGGCGGTCCGGCGCGAGGACGGATCCTATGTTCGGTTCGACCGAAATGCCGTCGTGATCGTGGACGCCGAAAGAAACCCGAAAGGAACGCGCATTTTCGGGGCCGTCGCCCGCGAACTCCGCTCGAAGAACTTTATGAAGATCATTTCCTTGGCGACCGAGGTGGTGTGATGTCCATCCGAAGAGGGGATTTCGTCGAGGTCGTTCGAGGAGCCGACCAGGGCAAGCGGGGGAAGGTGCTGTCGCTTCTTCCCGACTCGACCCGCCTGCTCGTGGCGGGTGTCCGTCTCGTCTACAAACACATGCGGCCGAACCGGCAGAATCCGAGAGGGGGACGGGTCCGGAAGGAGACGTCCCTCGACCGGAGCAATGTGATGCTCGTCTGTCCGCATTGCGAGAAGCCCCGTCGGTCGAGGGTCCAGATTCAGCCCGATCGCTCGAAGACCCGCCTCTGCGTGAAATGCAAGAAGGAGATCGGCTAATGTCGCGGCTGTTTGAACAATACAAGAGCCAGGTGGTTCCCCGCCTGTTGGAGGAACTGAAGATCCGGAACCGTCACGCGGCCCCCCGGATCGAGAAGATCGTCGTCTCCATGGGCCTGGGGAAGTCCCGTGAGGAACCCAAGCGCCTCGATGCTGCACTGCAGGATCTTGCGGTGATTACCGGTCAGAAGCCGGCTCTCCGTCGGGCCCGGGAGGCTGTGGCGGGCTTCAAGATCCAGAAGGGCAACATCGTAGGCTGCCTTGTTACGCTCCGGGGCGCCCGGATGTACGAGTTTCTCGATCGCATGATCAGCATCGTACTGCCCCGAATCCGAGACTTCCGCGGCCTACCCACAAAGTCCTTCGACGGGGAGGGAAGTTATTCGTTCGGGATCTCCGAGCAGGTCGTCTTTCCGGAGATCAATGCCGACAAGATGGAATTCGTTCAGGGGATGAACATTAACATCGTCGTCCGTGCGCGGGAGAAGGCGCATAGCCAGCGCCTCCTGGAGTGCATGGGAGTGCCGTTCCAGAGGGAGAAATAGATGGCGTCGAAAGCCTGGATTATCAAGTCTAAGAAGCCGCCAAAATTCAGCAGCCGAACGGTGAGGCGGTGTAGCATCTGCGGGCGCGTCAGGGCGGTGTACCGGAGATTCGGGATCTGCCGCATTTGCTTCCGAAACCTCGCGCTGAAGGGGGAGATCCCTGGAATGAGGAAAGCGTCATGGTAGTGTCCGATACGATCGCCGATCTCTTGACAAGAATTCGGAACGCGAACCTGAACCGTGCCCTCCATGTGGACGTTCCTGCCTCGCGGCTCAAGCGGGCTGTCCTCGACGTCCTCGTTCGGGAGGGATACTTGAAAGAGGTTCGGGAGGTCGCCGCGGGTTCGGAGAAGTTCTTCCGGGTGTATCTCAAATACGGGCCGCGAGGGGAGAAGGTCATCCAGCGCATCCATAGGGTGAGCAGCCCCGGGCGGCGTGTCTATCGGGGGAAGGAACATTTGCCCCGGGTGCTCTCGGGGCTGGGCATCTCGATTGTGACCACGCCGCTGGGCGTCTTGAGCGATCGCGAGTGCCGGGCGAAAAACGTTGGTGGCGAAGTCATCGCCAAGGTGTGGTGAAGATGTCCAGGATAGGAAAAAAACCCATCGAAATCCCCGCGGGCGTCAATGTCCGCGCGGGCGCGGAGCGAGTTGAGATCGAAGGCCCTCTCGGAAGACTCCAGATGATTGCCCATCCGGGGATTTCCGTCCGGATTGACGACGCGAAGAAGCAGGCGGTCGTGGAGCGGTCCGGGGATTCAAAAAAATTGCGCGCCCTGCACGGGCTTGCCCGGGCCCTGATTCGAAATATGGTTATTGGGGTCACGGCGGGCTTCGAGCGCAAGCTAGAAATCGTCGGGGTCGGCTATGGGGCGAAGATCCAGGGGCATGAACTGGTACTGAACCTCGGCTTTGCCACGCCGGTCGTGCTGCCCATCCCCGAGAGCGTCAAGATTGAGGTGCCGCAACCCACGCGGATCCGGGTTTCGGGGAATGACAAGCAGCAGGTGGGCGAGTTTGCCGCAGAGATCCGGCGGTCGAAACCTCCGGAACCTTACAAGGGCAAGGGCATCAAGTACGAAGGCGAGTTCATCCGGCGGAAGGCCGGAAAGTCGTTCGTAGGTGCGGGAGGATAAGGCATGGAACGTCTCAAACAAAAACGTATGCGGCGTCAGCGGCGGTTGGGGCGCGTTCGGAGTCGGGTCCACGGGACGGCGGAGCGGCCGAGGCTTTCCGTCTTCCGGAGCCTCAAAGGGGTTTACGCGCAAGTCATCGACGACGATCGCGGCGTTACTCTTTTCGGCCTCTCGACTCGTTCTCCCGCGATGCGCGAGGGGAACAAGGGGAAGAAAAAGATCGATGCTGCGAAGCTTCTCGGCAAGGCCCTTGCGAAGGAGGCCGTCGGGAAGGGGATCCAAAAGATCGTGTTCGACCGTGGGCCGTACCGGTACCACGGTCGTGTCAAATCCGTCGCGGAAGGTGCCCGGGAGGGCGGTCTCAAGTTCTAGGAGGCAAGTCCGTTGGCCGAGTTCAAACGTCGTCGCCGGTCGGAGTCGGGAGTTTCCGCGGGTGCTAAGGGTGTGGGGGCGGATGCCCTCCAGGAGCGCGTATTGAGCATCCGGCGTACCGCTGCCGTCATGAAGGGAGGGAGGCGCTTCTCCTTTTCCGCTCTCGTCGTCGTCGGCGACGGGCGGGGTCGCGTGGGCTACGGCTACTCGAAAGCGAAAGAGGTTCCCCAAGCGGTCGAGAAGGCCGTCAAGATTGCGAAGAAGAATCTCATCACGGTGCCGTTCTGGAAGAAGACCATTCCGCATGAGGTCGTGGCGAAGTATCGTGCGTCGAGAGTCATGTTGCGTCCTGCTGTCGAAGGCACGGGGATTGTTGCGGGGCAGACGATCCGCGCGGTGATGTCCCTTTGCGGATACCAGGACATCCTTACAAAGGCGTTCGGCAACACGAACCCCATCAACCTGCTCAAGGCGACGTTCGAAGCCATCCGGTCTCTCCGGAGTCGTCAGGACATCGAACGGCTCCGGGGCGTCCGTCTTTCGGTCGCTGGAGGGCGCGCATGAACCTCTTGGATATTCGGCGACAAATCCGGCCTCATCGGCGCAAGACCCGCGTCGGACGCGGAATTGGTTCCGGGCTCGGCAAGACCGCGGGGCGCGGCCACAAGGGCCAGAAATCGCGATCCGGCTATACCATGCGCTCCAGTTTTGAAGGCGGACAGATGCCGATGGCCCGGCGTGTTCCGAAACGAGGGTTCCGAAACACCGCTTTCCAGGACGACGTCGAGATCGTGAACCTCCGGGACCTCTCCGGATTCGCCCCCAACGAGGTCGTGGATCTCGCGGCCTTGAAGTCGAAGGGTATTGTGCCGCGATACGCCGAAGGCATCCGGATCCTTTCCGAGGGCGACCTCGATCGTCCCCTCGTCATCCGGGTGAGCCATGTCTCGGCTTCCGCACGGAAGAAGATCGAAGCGGCGGGTGGCAAGGCCGAAACGGTTCCTATCCGGAAAAAGTTCGTCAAGGCGAAGAAGAACCCCCGGGCTGCGGTCGCGAAGGGCGCGTCCTCCAAGCTCAAAGGGAAATAGCAGGCCATGCTCCGCTCCTTCGCCAACGTCTTCCGCATTCCGGAACTCGCGCGAAAAGTGGGGGTCACGATTCTCCTGCTGGTCATTTTCCGGATGGGCGCGGTCATTCCCATCCCTGGGGCGAATGTGGATGCCCTCCGGGCCCAGATGCGGGGCCTGCAAGGCACGGTTCTCGGTTCTGTCATGAGTTTTGGGAACATGCTCTCGGGCGGGGCGCTCGAGAAGGCATCGATCTTTTCGCTTGGGATCATGCCCTACATCAGCGCCTCCATCATCCTCCAGTTGCTGGCGACGGTCTTTCCGGCGTTGAAAAGGCTCCAGGAGGAAGGAGAGGCGGGGCGCAAGAAGATCAACCAGTACACGCGCTATCTCACGGTCCTGATCTGCCTCTTCCAGGGCATCCTGGTTCTTGCGTCCTATTCAAAGGCAAACATCTTCTACCTGGGCGGCCCGATCTATCTGATCTTCGGCGCGATCACCCTGACCGCGGGCTCCCTTTTCCTCATGTGGCTCGGGGAGCAGATCGACGAGTTTGGAATCGGGAACGGGATCTCGCTCATCATCATGGTCGGGATCGTGTCCGACATCCCCTATGCGATGAACTTCGTGTTCGAGAAATGGAGCCTGCATCCGACCCAGGGAGAGTACGGCCCGGTCCACCTTGTGGTCCTTTTGACCTTGTTTATCGCCGTGGTTATCGCGATTGTCGCTGTCCATCAGAGCCAGCGGCGGATCTACTTCCAGCAGGCCCGTCACACGCGCGGGCGGCGGGTTTATGGGGGTCAGAAGGTCTACATGCCGCTCCGCGTGACGCAGGCGGGCGTCATCCCGATCATCTTCGCGCAGGCCCTCATCATGATCCCGGCGGGGATCTTCGCGGCCCTTAAGCAGACCTCGGAGTCGGGCGGTGTGACCTGGAAGATTTACTCGTTCTTTGCGAACATCTTCGATTCCCAGGGGCTGATCGGGATGCTGTTCTACATGGGCCTGATCATCTTCTTCTGCTATTTCTGGACGGCGGTGATGTTCAATCCGGTCGACATCGCGAAGCACCAGAAGGAGATGGGCAACTTCATCCCGGGGTTCCGCCCCGGCCGAAGGACCTCCGAGCATCTCGAGGCTATCCTGACCCGAATCACCTTTGTCGGTTCCTTGTTCCTTGCGTTCGTGGCGGTGACGCCCATCGTTCTCGCCGACATGTTCCAGGTCGGGCAGGTGGTGACGCGCTTCTACGGAGGCACGGGGCTCCTGATTGCCGTCAGCGTCGCCCTGGACTTGGCCCAGAAGATCGAGAGCCAATTGCTACTGCGCCACTACGAAGGCTTTGGGGCGAAGGGAAGGGCGTTCTGATGCGAATCGTATTCCTGGGCCCCCCCGGGGCCGGCAAGGGCACCCAGGCGGTTGAGACGTGCGAGTCGCTCCGGATCCCTCACATCAGCACCGGCAATCTCCTGCGGGAGGAGATGGCCAAAGGCTCCCGGCTAGGAAAGACCGCGAAGGGGTATATCGAGAAGGGGCAGCTGGTTCCCGACGGGCTCGTCGTGGACATCGTCGCCAAGACGATCAAGTCCGCGTCCTTCCGAAAGGGATACCTCCTCGACGGATTCCCGCGGAACCTTTCACAGGCGAGGGCCCTCGACAAGGTCCAGTCGGTTGCGGGACTTCCCGGCCTCGACCTCGTGGTCTACTTCGATGTTCCCGATCGGGCCGTTGTTCCTCGACTTACGGGACGCCGGGTTTGCCGGAAGTGCGGCATGAACTATCACGTCTCCCGGGATCGGGAGACCGTCACGGGCGTTTGCGGAAAGTGCGGCGGGGAGATCTACCACCGTTCAGACGACACGAAGGAGACCGTGGTCAATCGCCTTCGGGTCTATCACCAGCAGACAGCGCCACTTCTCCAGCACTACCGGCGTCTGGGCCTGCTTGTTTCGGTGCGTGCCGAGCGCGATATTGGCGCGGTTTCCAGGGAGGTTGGCGGCGTGATCCGGCGCATGGCGGGCTCTGCAGCCCACGCGGCGGTTCGTCGGCCCGCCCGAGTCCGAATGGCCTTGCCGGGGAAGAAACAAGCCCGGCAGCGCTAGGTGCTCGACGTGATGAGAATCGTCTTCCTCGGACCTCCAGGCGCCGGCAAGGGGACCCAGGCCGTTCGGATCTGCAGGGACCGCCGGATTCCCCATATCAGCACCGGCAATCTTCTCCGAGATGAAATCGCGAAGGGCACGGCCACGGGTCTGATGGCGCGCGCCTATATGGATCGGGGGTTGCTGGTGCCGGACACTCTGATGATGGCCACAGTTGCCGCAAAACTCCGGGACCGGAGTTGCCGGCGCGGGTTCCTGCTTGATGGCTTTCCCAGAAGTTTGAATCAGGCGATTGCCCTCGACGAACATGTGAAGCGAAAGAGGATGCCGCTCATCGACGTCGTGATCCATTTCCGCGTTCCCGAGGAGGTCGTCATCCGGCGCCTCACGGGGCGGCGGGTATGTCAGAAGTGTGGAGCCAATTTCCACTTGCACCGCGATCGTCCTGCGGCCGAAGGGCATTGCGACAAGTGCGGCGGGGATTTGAGCCAGCGGAAGGACGACACCCTCCGGACGGTCCTCCGAAGGCTCCAGGTCTTCGAGGAGGAGATGAGCCGGGTCCTGCAGTATTACCAGAACCGGAGCCTTCTGAGAGATGTCCAGGCGGATCAGGAGATCGCGGACGTCTACCACTCCGTTCGGACCGCCATCGCCGCCGGCTGGAAAGCGGCTCAGTCGAAGCCGTCGACATCCCGCCGAATGCCTGCGTCCCGCTCCGTTCGGGTGGTCCACGCATGATGTCCGCGAAAGGGATCGTCTTGAAGTCGCGCCGCGAGATCGACTTGATTCGGGAGGGTGGACGCCTGATCCGGGAGGCCCTCGAGCGGGCCCGTGCGACGATCAATCCCGGCGTCCGGACGGTGACTGTGAACGAGGCCATCGAGCGCTACCTTCTCGGCCAAGGCGTCCGGCTTGCGTTCAGGGGATACGTTGCGAAATCGGGCCAGCCTCCGTTTCCGGCCGGCTCCTGCATCTCCGTGAACGACGAGGTCGTTCACGGGATTCCTGGCGAACGGATTCTGCAGGAAGGGGACATCGCGAGCATTGATATCGGGGTCGAGCGGAACGGCTACTACGCGGACGCCGCGGCCACGTTTCCAGTGGGGCGGATCGAGCCGAGAACCCGATCCCTCCTGCAGGCGACCGAGCGAGCCCTGGCTCGGGGGATCGAGGCGGCCCGACCTGGCGGGCGGCTCTCGGGGATTTGCCGGGCCATCCAGGAAGAAGTGGAGGGCGCGGGGTTTTCGGTCGTCCGGCAGTTCGTTGGACATGGGGTCGGCGCCTCGCTACACGAGGAGCCGTCCGTTCCCAACTTTTTGTCCGATGACATGTTGCGCAACGATTTGCTTCTGGAACCTGGCCTCGTCATCGCCATCGAGCCGATGGTGAATGCGGGGGGGCCGGAGGTCCGGGAGACGCGGAATCGCTGGACCGTCCGCACTCGGGACGGTAATCTATCCGCCCACTTTGAACATACGGTGGCCGTGACGGAAACGGGGCCGGAAGTTCTGACACGATAGGAGGGTTATGCCGATCGGGGAAGAAGGGTAGGAGGGAATGCCGAAGGAGGAGATGATCCGAGTCGACGGGGTGATCAAGGAAGCCCTGCCGAATGCGACGTTCCGTGTCAAGCTCGAGAGCGGGCACCTTGTCCTTGCTCACGTCTCGGGCAAGATGCGGATGCATTTCATCCGGATCCTTCCCGGTGATCGGGTTTCGGTGGAACTTTCGCCCTACGACCTTCGGAAGGGGCGGATCGTCTATAGGGAGCAGTGAGCCATGAAAGTCCGTTCGTCCGTCCGTCGAATCTGCGAGAAGTGCAAGATCATTCGGCGGAGGGGCATCGTGCGCGTCATCTGCACGAACCCTCGCCACAAGCAGCGGCAGGGTTAAAAGGAGGAATCGAGTGCCACGTCTTCTTGGAGTCGACATTCCGGGGGAGAAGCGGATGGATGTCAGTCTCACCTACGTCTATGGGATCGGAACAACCCTCGCGCGAAAAACTCTGGAGGCCGTTGGCGTCGATCCGGCCAAGCGGGCCAAGGCCCTGACCGAGGACGAGTTGTCCCGGATCGCGGTGCACATCGAAAAGAGCTACCCTGTCGAGGGCTTGCTCCGGCGCCAGATTCTGCAGAACATCCAGCGCCTCAAGGACGTCAATTGCTATCGCGGATACCGCCACAAGCGGAGCCTTCCGGTCCGGGGGCAGAGGACCCGTACGAATGCCCGGACAAGGAAGGGCCCCCGAAAGACCGTTGCCGGAAAGAAGAAGGAGGTCTCGGCGACCTAGTCGAAGTCCCATGGGAAAGAAGAAGATTCAGAGAAACGTTTCAAAGGCCGTCGCCCACATCCAGGCGACCTTCAACAACACGATCATCACGATCGCCGATCCCGCCGGGGAAACCCTTTGCTGGGCCTCCGCGGGAACCATCGGGTTCAAGGGGTCCCGGAAGAGCACCCCCTTCGCCGCTCAGCGGGCCGCCGAGGTCGTGGCGGAGAAAGCGCGCAAACTCGGTGTTCGGGAGATCGAGGTTCGTGTGCGGGGTCCGGGCGCCGGCCGGGAGTCCGCCATTTCGGCGCTCCAGGCGGCGGGGCTCCAGGTTCGTGCTATCGAGGATGTGACGTCCCTGCCCCACAACGGATGCCGGCCGCCGAAGCGGCGGCGAGTGTAGGAGGAGCGAATGTCGAGAAATATCGAGCCCGTGTGCCGGCTCTGCCGGCGCGAAGGCGTGAAGTTGTTTCTGAAAGGCGCTCGTTGCCAGACGGCGAAGTGTGCCCTGACCAAGCGGGAGGCGCCGGCGGGCATGCATCCATTCTCCCGACGGAAGCCCACGGAATACAGCCACCACCTCCGGGAAAAGCAGAAGGTGTGCCGCTACTACGGCATCCGTTCGGAGGGCCTCCGCCGGCTCATGGCTGAAGCGCAGCGCTCGAAGGATCCCACCGGGACGGTCCTCCTCCAGATGCTCGAGCGCCGGCTCGACAACATCCTGTGCCGGTCCGGTCTTGCGAAGTCCCGGGCCCATGCCCGGCAGGCCATCGGGCACGGCCACGTCGAGGTGAACGGGCGCAAGGTCTTCCGTCCGGGATTTTCCGTGTCCGCCGGGGACCTGATACGGCCGAGGAACGGGCGCGAGAAGAGCCAGACGATCTTCCGGCTCGCGTTCGAGGCGACGAAAGGCCAGGAGCATCCCTCATGGCTCGCCGTCGATCCGGAAAAAATGGAAGCCAGAATGCTGTCTCTGCCGACCCGGCAGGACGTGCCTTTCCAGGTTCAGGAGCAGTTGATCGTGGAATTTGCCTCGAGGTAGAGGAGAACCAAGAATGCAAAGAATTCGCTGGCGCGGTTTCGAGTTGCCCACGCGGGTCGTCCTGGATCCGGATACCCGAACGGATACCTACAGCCGGTTCACCGCGGAGCCGTTCGAGCGCGGCTTCGGCACGACCCTCGGAAACAGCCTGCGGCGCGTCCTGCTGTCCTCCCTCGAGGGGGCGTCCGTGTCCTCCATCAAGTTCGAGAAGGGGGTCAAGCACGAGTTCCAGACGCTCCCCGGCATTTTCGAGGACATCACGGACATCGTGCTGAACGTAAAGAAGGTTCTGGTCCGTCTCCAGGGGGACGAACCTCAGATCGTGCGAGTCCGCCGCGAAAAGAAGGGCGTGGTCAAGTCGGGCGATATCGAGACCGGTCCGCGCGTGGAGATCGTGAATCCCGATCTCGTCCTTGCGACGCTTACCGAGGACGTGGAGTTCGGGATGGAGCTCACGATCCGTCGCGGTCGCGGGTACACCACCGCCGCCGAGAACGCTAGTCCCGAGGAGGCGATCGGCGTGATTCCGATCGACTCGATCTTCTCGCCCGTCGTCAAGGTCGCCTACCATACGGAGCCGACCCGGATCGGGCAGATCATGGACTACGATCGCCTCATCCTCGAGATTTGGACGAATGGGGTGATGTCGCCGGATCTCGCGCTCGTAGAGGCCGCGAAGATACTCCGCAAGCATCTAAACCCCTTCGTTTTCTATTTCGACGCCGGCAAGTCGCTGTTGCCGCCCGCCGGGGAAGGCGGGCTTGGACTGCCGGCCCCGGGGACCGCGGAGATGGACGCGTTGCTCTCCCAGCCCGTTTCCAGCCTTCGGCTCTCGGTTCGGGCCTCGAATTGCCTCGACTCGGAGAACGTCAAGACGATCGGGGACCTCGTGGCGAAGAGCGAAGAGGAACTCCTGAACATCCGGAACTTCGGAAAGACCTCCCTGAAGGAGATCTCGGATCGCCTCGCGGAGAGGGGCTTCTCCCTCGGGATGAAGTCGGACAAGGCGGGGGAATAGCGACGTGCGCCACCGAAAAGCGGGTCGTCACCTGAGCCGGACCCGTTCCCATCGCGATGCGCTTCGGCGGAGCCTTGCGCGTGCGATGATTCTCTACGGAACCATCGTAACCACGAAGCCGAAGGCCGCGGAGTGTCGGGGGTTCATCGAGCACCTCATCCAGCTCGGCAAGGACGGAAGCCTTCACGCCCGCCGGCAGGCGGCCGCGATGCTTGGAAACGACAAGACGATCCTCCGCCGCCTCTTCGTGGAGGTCGCCCCGAAGTTCGCCGCCCGGAACGGCGGCTATACGCGCATCCTTCACGGGGCGTTCCGCGCGCCGAAGAAGGAGGGCAAGGCCCACGCCCTGCCCCTCCGGCCTTGGGCGTTCCACTCGAATCGGCTCGGGGACAATTCCCCGCGTGTCGTATTCGCGTTTACCGAGGCGATTGTTCCGGTGACCGCGACCCCCGAAGACGAGGGGGGCAAGGAGGCGAAGCCCGCCTCCAAGAAGGAAGCCGCGGGGGCCTAAGCGACGGGGATGTCCCAGGGGAACGCGGCCGATTCGCCTCCTCGGGCGACTTGGTTGTTTGAATCGCACGCTCGCCGGGTCCGGCCCGAGTTGCTCGCCGATTTTGCCGGCTGGCGCCTCCCCCTCTGGTTCGAGGGCGCGGTCGCGGAGCATCGCGCTGTCCGCCGCGCGGTCGGCGTGTTCGACGCGGCGCACATGGGCATGCTCGATGTCCGGGCTCCGGCCGAGGCCCTCGACGCCCTCTGTACGAACCGGCTTTCCGATCTGAAAACGGGAAGGTCCCGCTATGGCTTCCTCCTGGGAGAGGACGCCCGGCCGATCGATGACGTGATCGTATACCGACGGGGCCCGGATCGATTCCTCGTCGTCTCGAACGCCGCCAATGCGGAGGCGGTCTGCGTGCATCTCAAGGGAAGGATTCCGGGCGTGTCGGTCGAGAACCTCCGGGATGTTCCAGGGGATAAAGGCCTGGCGAACGTTCCCGTCCAGGGCCCGGCCACCCGGTCCCTTCTGCCACGGGTTCTCGGGGATGTGAGTCTGGAATCGAGGCTCTCGGCCTTGCCCCGCGGAGGGTTTTTCGCCGCCGCCTTCCAGGGGGCCGAAGTCCTGCTCTCCCGGACCGGCTACACCGGCGAGCCATGGGGCTTCGAGGTTTTTGTGCCGCCGTCGCGGATCGAGGCATTATGGGATGCTCTCATCGTCGCGGGGGCCGTGCCTTGCGGGCTCGCCGCCCGCGACAGCCTGCGCGTGGAGGCGGGCCTTCCCCTCTTCGGCCACGAGATCGCGGGGCCGCACGGTCTCGACCCCATCGAGGCGGGATTTGGGAAGTTCGTCCGGACCGAGCGGGCCTTCCTCGGGCGCGAGGCGCTTCTTGCGAGGCCCCGCGCGCGCGAGCTCGTCCGGTTCGCCCTCGCCCCGGCCAGCCGGAAGGCGAAGCCGAACGATCGCGTCGTGGACGCGCGGGGGCGGATCGTGGGGATCGTGACCTCCTGCGCGCTTGCGGCGAGCCGATGGATCGGGCTTGCGTTCGTCCTCTCGGGCTCTTTCCGGCCTCTCGATCGGGCGTTCGTCGCGGCGATTCCCGAGCGAGATCCCGGGCCGCCGAAGCCGTTGCAGGCGCTTCAGATCGGGGATCGGATTGCGCTTCCCCTGGAGGCGGAAATCCGGACCCGATTTCCGGATCCCTCCGAACTCGCCGAGAACCTAGGCCCGGCCGCCTGACGGGGGGGCAATGCCGAATTCCGAGGAACCCCGCCCCGGCCTTCTCGAACGTTTCGGCCTCGGCCGGCCCGAGCTCCGGGCCTGGGCGATGTACGACTGGGCGAACTCGGCGTTCATGACCACGGTCATCACGGTCTTTTTCCCGATCTTCTTCTTCGACGTTTACGCCGCGGGCGTCTCGAACGAGGTCGCGACCGGTCGCTTTGCCTTCGCAACCACGATCGCACTGGCGATCTCGGCGGTTCTCTCGCCCTGGCTCGGGGCCCTGGCCGACTTCCGGGCGATCAAGAAGCGGATGCTGGGGATTTGTCTTTCGCTCGGCGTCGTCTCGACGGCAGGCCTCTTCTTCTGCCGTCTGGGCGATTGGATTCCTGCGCTTGTGCTCTTTGCGCTCGGAAACATCGGCGCCTCCGCCTCGCTTGTCTTCTACGACGCTCTCCTGCCCCACATCGCCTCCGAAAAGGAAATGGATCGGGTCTCGACGGCAGGCTACGCCCTCGGATACCTCGGCGGTGGGGTCCTGCTCGTCGTGAACGTCGCCTGGTTCCTGAAGCCGGGGTGGTTCGGAATCCCGGACCAGGAAACGGCCGTCCGACTTTCCTTTCTGAGCGTTGCAGTCTGGTGGTTCGTCTTTACGATTCCCTTGTTCCGGCGGGTTTCCGAGCCGCCGCGGGCGCTCGAACCCGACGAGCGGGTCGGAATGAGTCCGATGCGGGTCGCGTGCACGCGCCTCCTCGAGACGATCAAGGCCTTGCGCAGCTTCCGCCAGGCCCTGCTCTTCATGGTGGCGTTCATGATCTACAACGACGGCATCGGAACGATCTTCCGGATGGCCGCCATCTATGGAAAGGAACTGAAACTTTCTAACCAGAATCTCGTGATGGCGATCCTGTTGGTCCAGTTCGTGGGGATCCCCTTTGCGTTCGCCTTCGGATGGCTTGCCGGGAAGATCGGAACGAAGCCCGCGATTTTTATCGGGCTTGTTTGCTACGTCGGGATCTCCGTTTTCGGGGCCTTCGTGACGACCGCGACGCACTTCTATCTCCTTGCCTTTGCTGTCGCGATGGTGCAGGGAGGAACGCAGGCCTTGAGCCGCTCCCTCTTCGCCAGCATGATCCCGCGCCACAAGTCGGCCGAATGCTTCGCATTCTTTTCGGTCTTCGAGAAATTCACGGGGATTCTGGGGCCGGCCGTCTTCGGGGGGATGACGATCCTCACCGGGTCGAGCCATTGGGCGATCCTCTGCGTGGCCATCTTTTTCCTCGTCGGCGGGATCCTCCTTGCCTTCGTCCGGGTGGAGGAAGGGCAGCGGGCTGCCCGGGAGGCCGACGCGGCCGCCCTTCCGCTTCCGGACGCTGTTAGGATGGAGGCCCGATGAGCCTGGGAGAGCGATTTGCCGAGGCCGCGGGCCGATTTGCGGATCGGCCGGCGGCCCACGACGCGGGCCGGAGCGTCACCTATCGCGAACTCTCCGCGTTGGCCGGGGGCGTTGCGAAGGCTCTGGAGACGGTTCCGCCCGGGGGCCGGGTCGCCGTTGCCCTTCCCTCCGGGGTCGCCGCCCTCGGCGCTTTCTGGGGCGCGGTCCTCTCCGGGCGCGTCCCGGTGATGCTCAATCTTCTGCTCGAGCCGGAACGCCTGGCGGACTTCCTCCGGAAGGTCCGGGCCGTCGTCGTGCTCTCTTCCCGGACGCTTTCCATGCCTCTCGGGGATTTGCGGCGGATCGAGATGGAGGATGTTTTCCTGGCCCCGCTGCCGCCGCCTTCCGGGGTTTCGCCCCAAGCCCCCGCCGCCATCCTGCTGACGTCCGGCACGACGGGCGTCACGAAGGGGGTCCCTTTGAGCCATTCGAACCTCCTTTCAAACGTCGATGCGAGTTTGGCGGCCACGGGGTTCGGCTCCAACGATGTGATTCTGGGGCTCATTCCCCTGTTCCATTCCTTCGGCCTTCTTGGCTCGGGGCTCATGCCGATCCTGTGCGGCGCCCAGACGGTCCTCGTGGAGCGCTTCTCGCCGCTCGCCGTCGCCAAGGCCCTGATGCGCCACCAGCCCACGACGCTCTTTGCGGTCCCCGCGATGTTCCGCGCCCTCGTGCGTGGCGGGGAGCGCCCGAAGGGGTCGGAGCGGCTCCGCCTGTGCGTTTCGGGGGGCGAGCCCCTCGAACGTACGTTGGAGTCCCGGTTCCAGGAGATCTTCGGGACGCCGCTCTTGAACGGCTACGGGCTGACCGAGACGTCGCCCGTCGTGACCTTGAACCCGCCGTCCGCTTCGCGCGCAGGCACCGTGGGCCGTCCCCTTCCCGGCGTCCGGAGCCGTCTCGGGGATCCGATTGAGACTGCGGAGGGAACCTCGGGGGAGGTCCAGATCCGGGGTCCCAATGTGATGACCGGCTATTTCGAGGATCCGGCCGCGACGAAGGCGGCGTTCACCGAGGACGGCTGGTTTCGGAGCGGCGATATCGGGGCCATCGACGCGGACGGCTACCTGCGGATTACGGGACGCCTCAAGGACCTCATCATCTCCGGAGGCGAGAACATCCTGCCCGGCGAGATCGAGGCGGTCCTCGAGGGGCATCCGGCGGTGGGCCTCGTCGCGGTCGTCGGGGCGGCGGATTCCATGCGCGGGGAGGTTCCGATCGCGTTCGTGGTGCTCCGCGAGGGCGCCGCCGCCGCTCCCGAGGAGATTCTCGGGTATGCGCGCCAGCGCCTGCTGCGCCATCGCGTCCCTCGGGAGATTCGCATCGTCTCCGAGCTGCCGAGCGGACCCACGGGAAAGGTTCTCAAAAGGGTCCTGCGGGAGCGCCTTGCGCTCGAGACAGGGAAGGGCTAGGCGCGCCATGTCCGTCGCGCTTTCGCGCAAGGAATTCGAGCGGGTTTCGCGGGAGGCGATCGAGGGGCTGCCAGCGGAGTACCGGGACTACCTCAAGAACGTCGAGCTGAAGATCGAGGACTATCCGGACGACGAGCTGATGGACGAGCTCGGCGCCGCCCCGCCGCACTACCCCTTCGGCTGCTACACGCCCGGGGTCGTGATGGGGGAATACGTAGGACCCCTGTCCGAGATGCCCGGCGTCCTCACCCTCTACCGCCGCCCCCTCGAGGAGTGGTGCCGCTCGCGGGAGGAGATTCTCGACCAGATCTCGCGGACGGTCTTCCACGAGATTGGCCACCACTTCGGATTCGACGAGGAGGACATGCCGGACTGGATCGAGGGCGCCGCCCCCGGGGCCGACGCGGCGGAAACAAGGCTCGAGGCGGATCGTCACCTCGAGCAGGCCCGCGCCGATCTCGTGGCGGCGGATCTCTTGGCCGGCGCCGGCCGCCTGGAGTGGGCGTTCGAGACCGCCCGCGAGGCGGCCGATCGGGCGCTCCGGTCGGTCCTCTTCACCCGCGGCCTCTCCGACGTGGTCGTGAACGATCTGGATTCGGAGGCGCTGTTCCTGCGGGTCGAGAAGGGGCACGAGGCCTATCGGCCCCACCGGGCCTTCGCCGACTGGGACCGGATCGAGACCGGCATGGGCGACGCCGGCGCCGCCCCGCCCTGCCGGCGCTTCAAGGACAAGCGCCTCCGCCAGGCCCTCGAGACCGCCCGCGGGATTCTTGCGTGCGCGGAGGCCGAGATCGCGGCGGGGCGCGCGGGCGGCGGGTAGGGACGCCTCGCGCCTATAATCCAGGCCCTATGCCCGCTCCTGCCATTCTCGAACAGGCCCGCGCCCTGGCGCCGGCCTTGACCGCGCTGCGGCGCTCTCTCCACGAAATCCCGGAGCTCAAGTTCGAGGAGCGCGAGACGGCCGATCGGATCGAGTCGGAGCTGAAGCGGATCGGCGTCCCGGCCCGGCGGGCGGCGGGGACGGGGGTGCTGGGGCTCGTCCAGGGGCGCTCTCCCGGGCCCTGCGTGGCGTTGCGCGCGGACATGGACGCCTTGCCCGTGACGGAGCGGACGAATGCCGCCTGGGCCTCCCGGCGGCCCGGGCGGATGCACGCCTGCGGGCACGATGGCCACATGGCCTGCCTCGTCGGGGCGGCGGAGATCCTGGCAGCCCGCCGCGACGGCTTTTCCGGGTCCGTCCGGCTCCTCTTCCAGCCGGCCGAGGAAACGACCTCCGGGGCGCGGCGAATGATCGAGGACGGGGCGCTTTCGGATCCGGTCGTGACTCGCATCTTCGCGCTCCACGCCTGGCCGTTTTTGGACGCCGGCGTCATCGGGTTCAAGGACGGTGCGATGATGGCCTCCTCCGACACTTTCAAGATCGTCGTTCGCGGAAAGGGCGCGCACGGCGCCTATCCGCACCTCTCCGTCGATCCGATCCTCGTCGCCTGCCGGATCGTGGAAGCCCTCCAGAGCGTCGTCAGCCGGATGGTGGATCCGCTGGACCCCGCGGTCGTGACCGTGGGGCGGATTGCCGGGGGCGAGACGATGAACGTGATCCCGCCCGACGCGGAGATTGCGGGCACGATCCGCGCCCTCTCGCCCGGCGTCCGCCGGATGATCCCCGAGAAACTTTCGGCCCTTGCGAAGGGGATCGCCGAGGGGGCGGGGGCGAGCGCCGAGTTCTCTCTGGAATCCGGCTGCCCCGCGACGGCCAACGACCCGGCCTCGAGCGCGCTCGCCCGCGCGGCCGCCAAGCATCTGGGCCTTCCGATGCAGGAGATCGAGCGGCCGAGCATGGGCGCCGAGGACTTCGCCTACTACCTAGAGAAGGTCCCCGGCGCCATCGTCCGGCTCGGCAACGGCCGCGGGGGCTCGAGCCTCCACACCCCGACCTTCGACTTCAATGACGAGTCCTTGCCCGCCGGCGCCGCCTTCCTCGCCGCCGCCGCCCTGGAGACGCTGGGGGCGGCCTAGCTTCCCCGCCGCGCCTTCATCCGTTCGATGAAGCGGCCGAAGAGGTAGGAGGCGTCGTGGGGGCCGGGGGAGGCTTCGGGGTGGTACTGGACGGAGAAGGCGTCGCGGGCGGGGCATTCCAGGCCCTCGACGGTGCCGGCGTTGAGGCTCGTGTGGGTGACCTGCGCGCCGAGGCCCTGGAGGCTCTCCGGGTCCACGGCGAAGCCGTGGTTCTGCGCGGTGATCTCGACCTGGCCGGTCTCTAGGCGCTTCACGGGGTGGTTCGAGCCGCGATGGCCGAATTTCAGTTTGAAGGTCCTGCCTCCGAGGGCGAGGGCGAGGATCTGGTGGCCGAGGCAGATGCCGAAGAGGGGGGCTTTTCCGAGCAGCGCCTTGACGCACTCGATTCCTTCCGTGACGGCCGCGGGGTCGCCGGGGCCGTTGGAGAGGAAGATGCCGTCGGGCTTCTCCGTGAGGATGTCGGCGGCTTTCGCGCCGGCCGGGAAGACTTTCACGCGGCAGCCCGTCTCCACGAGATCCCGGAGGATGTTGCGCTTGATTCCGAAGTCGATGGCGGCGACGCGGAAGGGAGGGGCGGCGCGCCCGGCGGGCTTGAAGGAGAAATCGCAGGCGGCGCCGTCGACCCATTCGTAGGGGGCGGCGCAGGTGACCTCGGCGGCGAGATTGGCGCCGGTCATCTGGCGCGAGGCGAGGGCCTTGGCGAGCAGGCTTTTTTCGTCGAGATCCAGGCAGGAGAGGATCGCCCGCATCGCGCCGCGATCCCGCAGGCGCTTCGTCAGCGCGCGCGTGTCGATGCCCTCGATGCCGGGGATGCCGTGGGCAGCGAGGTACTCGCGGAACGGCAACTTCGACCGGAAGTTGCTCGCGGCTCGGGACGCCTCCTTCACCACGAATCCCTCGACCTTCGGGGCGCCTGACTCGTCGTCCTCGGGGGTCGTGCCGGTGTTGCCGATGTGGGGATAGGTCATCGCTACGATCTGGCCCTTGTAGGAGGGGTCGGTGAGCACCTCCTGGTAGCCGGAGAGCGACGTGTTGAAGACCATCTCGCCGGCGCGCTCGGCGCGGGCGCCGAAGGCGCGGCCGCGGAAGACGGTTCCGTCCTCGAGAACAAGCAGCGCCGGGCCTTCGGCTAGTTCTCCCATTTTCCGTCCCATTTCCGGGGGGCCGGGGGCGGG
>CAYHQZ010000017.1:0-25522 GCA_964358555.1 uncultured Planctomycetia bacterium | reverse complement strand
TCGCGACGCCGTCCGGGCCGGTTTTCGCGCGCGCGATTTCGCCCCAGGGATACGCCTCCGCGAGGACGACCTCCGCGCCGGCGACGCCGCCTCCCTTCACCGAGTCGAGGACCTTCACCTGCAGTTTCGCGGGCTCGACGACGCGCTCAAGCGAGAATTCCTGGACCTTGCCGTCGGCGGCGATGTCCACCTCGGAAACGAGGTCCTTGCAGCCCTCGGCGCGGACCTCGGCGCGGTACTTCCCGACGGGCAGCTGCAGGATCGTGAACTTCCCGTCGAAGTCCGTCCGGCACTCGACCAGCCCCTGGACGGAGGCGGCCACCGCGACGGGCGTGAGCGCGATGCGCGCGCCGGAAAGGGGGGCGCCGAGATCCTTCACGGTCACCTTGCCCGGCACGCTGGAGCGGCGCTCGGGCTCGAGGGCGACGTCGACCGGCTCGCGCTTGCCCGCGGGCAGCGCGACCTGCTTGTCGAAGCGGTTGAAGCCGGGGACCCAGAGCGAGAGGCGGTAGGCCCCGTCCGGGACGCCGTCGAACACGCCCTCGCCCGCGGGCGTCGTCGTCATGAACCGGCCGCCCAGGCGGATGGGGAATCCCGAGGCGGGCTTGCCGTCGTTGGCGGTCTTCACGCGCACGGCGAGCGGGCCGGGACAGAGCCCCGCGGCGTTGGCGGGCGCGGGCGCCGGGGCGGCAACGGGGGCCGGCGCCGGGGCGGGGAATGCCACGGGCGCGGGGGCGGGCATCGGCGCGGGATCGGGAACGGGCGCCGGAACGGGAACCGGCGCCGGGGCAACGGGCTCGCCCATCACCTGCCCGAGCGCGCTCGTTCCCGGAAGCCCCGCCGAGATCGCAACCGCGAGAATCCACAGCCCGACTCCGCGCCTGCCATTCGTCTTCCGCATCTTTCCCTCCTGGAGGGTGTGTCCGGGATGTCGGCAAACCGGCCGCCGGCGATGGGCTTCGTGGGCTCGTTCCGTCGCCGCCGGCTGGCTTCCCCGCCATGGTATCGGGGCCTCCCCGGCGAGGAAAGACGAGCGGCGCCCGGCCCTCCCGTTGCCCTTTCCGCCGGAAGGCCTATCCTCGCCTTTCCCCATGAAGGTGACCGACAACGTCCTGGACCTCATCGGAAACACCCCGCTCATCCGGCTGCGGGGGGAGAACGTCTTCGGCAAGGCGGAATTCCTGAATCCCGGCGGGAGCATCAAGGACCGCGTGGCGCTGGCGATGATCGAGGGCGCCGAGCGCGACGGCCGCCTCAAGAAAGACTCGATCATCACGGAGCCCACGTCGGGCAACACGGGGATCGGGCTCGCCCTCGTGGGGAGGATGAAGGGATACGTGGTCCGGATCGTCATGCCCGAGAACATGAGCGAGGAGCGGAAAAAGCTCATCCGCGCCCTCGGGGCGGAGCTGGTCCTCGTGCCGGCCGCCGCCGGGATCCAGGGGGCCGTGGAGCGCGTCCGGGCGATGGCGCTCGCGGACCCGCGCGTCTTCGTCCCGCAGCAGTTCGAGAATCCCGACAACCCCCGGATCCACTACGAGGAGACCGCGCACGAGCTGTGGCGGCAGTTGAACGGCGACATCGCCGCGTTCGTCGCCGGCGTCGGCAGCGGCGGGACCCTCCAGGGCGTCGGCAGGTTCCTGAAGGAGCGAAAGATTGGCGTCCGGATCGCCGCCGTCGAGCCGAAGAACGTTTCCGCCCTGCTCGGCCACGAGCCGGGCCTGCACCAGATACAGGGCATCGGCGACGGCTTCGTCCCGGACGTCCTCGACCGCGCGCTCATCGACGAGGTCATTGAGGTGACCGACGAGGATGCGATCGGGACGGCCCGCGGACTCGGTCGCGACCTGGGGCTTCTCGTGGGAATTTCGGCCGGTGCGAACGTCTGGGCCGCGCGAGCGCTGGCCCGGCGGATCCCGGGCAACATCGCGACGATCCTGCCCGACCGCGCCGAGCGGTATTTCAGCACGTCGCTCATGTAGGAGGAGTCGCATGACACGGTTCCGCCGCGTTTCCGCCGTCGCCTTCCTCGTCCTCGCCATCGGGGGATGCTCCTGGATTTCGGGCTTCGTTTCGCCGGACGATCGGACCGCTTTTGAAACCGCCATGCCCGTCGCCGAGCGCGTGATGCGCTACCGCTATCACGCCTGGCACTACCCGCAGGGGGTCACGTTCCTGGGGCTTCTCTATCTCTCCGAGGCGACGGGCGACAAGCGTTATCGCGACTACGTGGCCTCGCAAATCGAGAACTTCCACGCGACGAGGACGGCCTGGGGCGAGCCGGCCGAATCCGATCCCGGCTACGGCGCGAAGGTGACGCCGCCCGGGTTCCGCCGCGCGACGAAAGCGGAGGCGGAAAAACTCGGGATCTGTCCCTGGTGCTGCCCCTGCAACGAGCCCGGCGAAACCTGCCGGCTCTTCGTGAAGGACGACCTCTCGGCGGTGAAGGTCCGCCCGGGAAGGGACAACCGGATCCAGAACGGGATCTGGCTCGAGCTCTACCGCCAGACGGGCGACAAGAAATTCCTCGACTGGCAGGCGAAGGCGATGGAGACGATCATCGAGCGCGACCCCTGGTTCGAGAAAAAGCCGGGGTTCCAGAAAATCATCGACGCCTCGTTTTTGCCCGGGATCTCCGCCCCCCGGATGGGCGCCATCACGGGTGACAAGCGCTATTACGCGAACACCGTCCGGCGGCTGGAGGCCTTCACGAATCTCCTTCGCGATCCGAAGACGGGCATTTTCCACCAGGGCTGGGGCTGGCCCTCGGAGGACCCCGAGGGATACACGCCCGGCCACTGGGGCCGCGGGAACGGCTGGATCATCGGCGCCGAAATCGAAACCCTCGCGTTTTTGCCGAAGGACGACCCGGGCTACGGAAAAACCCTCGCCCTTTTCCGGGACCTGTGCGCGTCGCTCGCGAAATACCAGGATGAGGAAGGGATGTGGCGCCAGCTCGTCGCGCATCCCGATTCCTACCCCGAAACCTCCGGCACCGGCCTCATCGTCTTCGCCTACGCGAAGGGCTACCGCCTGGGCTTGCTTGGCCCCGAATACCGCGACCGCGCCATCCGCGGTTTTCAGGCCCTAAAAAAACACGTGAAGCCCGACGGCACGGTTCTCTCCACCTGCGCGGGAACGGGCCCGACCAAAGTCCCGACGCTTGCGGCCTACTACGCCCGCCCGACCCCCAAAAACGACCCCCACGGCGACGGCCCGGTCCTCCTCGCCGCCTCCGAAATCCTGCGCCTCGAGCGCATGGAGGGGCCGGGGGGCACGAACGGACAACAGCCGGTGCCGGCGAAAGAGCCCTTGAAGGCCAAACCTTAGTTTGGTAGAATGCGTCGCTGGAAAGGTTGAAGCGACGTTTGGAGGTTGGCTCTATCGAAGCGAGGATGGATTGGTATCTATCAATGATATATACTTTCATTATGAAGACCGCGAAGTTGTTCGTCACGGGGCGAAGCCAGGCCGTCCGGCTTCCGAAGGAATTCCGGTTTTCCGGCAAGGAGGTTTTCATCCAGCGGATGGGGCAGGCGGTCGTTCTCCTTCCTTCCATCCATTCCTGGGACATTCTCTTCGAGGCTTGCAAGGAATTTTCCGACGACTTCATGACGGAACGAAGCCAGCCCGAATCCCAGCCCCGGCCGGAACTTGAGTGATGCGATATCTCCTCGACACGAACATCTGCATCTACCTCATCAACCGCCGCCCGGCCTCCATTCGCGAGCGCTTCGAGCGGGTGGCCGTGGGCGATATCGCGATTTCCGCCGTGACGGCTTCCGAACTTCGCTACGGCGCCGAGAAAAGCGCGCGGCGCGAGCAGAATCTCCAGGCCCTGGGAAAGTTCCTCCTTCCCCTGCCGGTCCTTCCCTACGACGCGGCTGCGGTGGAGCACTACGGCCGGATCCGCGCCCGCCTGGAGCGGGCGGGTACGCCCATTGGCGGGATGGACCTGATGATCGCGGCTCATGCTTTGGCCCTGGGCGCCGTCCTCGTCACCCACAACGTTTCCGAATTCCGCCGCGTGCCGGATCTTTCGGTCGAGGACTGGATCGCGCCCTCGCCCGTCGCGGCCTGACCCGGCGCAAGCCGGGGGGCGTCGCGGATAGAATCCCTCCGGCCATGCGTCCATCCCGCAACCGGAACCCATGAGCGACGCGCCCGAGCCGCCCGCGCCTTCGCGGATCCAGTTTGCGCTGCGCGCGTTTCAGCACCGGAACTACCGTCTTTTCTTCGGCGGGCAGCTGGTCTCTCTCACCGGCACGTGGATGCAGCTGATGGCGCAGTCGTGGCTCGTCTACGAACTGACCGGCTCGGCGGTCGCGCTCGGGTTCGTCGGCTTCGCGCGGCAGATCCCGGTCCTTCTGTTCGCGCCCTTCGGCGGGGTTGTCGGGGATCGCTGCGATCGCCGCCGCGTCCTGCTCGTGACGCAGGCGATCGCGATGGCGCTGGCGTTCGTGCTCGCCGCCCTGACGCTCTCCCGCTGGGTGCAGCCGTGGCACGTCTACGCGCTCGCCGCGGCGCTCGGGACCGTCAACGCGTTCGACATCCCGACGCGGCAGGCCTTCGTGGTGGACATGGTCGGCCGGGAGGATCTCATCAACGCCATCGCGCTGAATTCCTCGATGATCAACGGCGCGCGCATCGTAGGCCCGAGCCTCGCGGGCGTCATGGTCGTGACGGTGGGCATCGGGTGGTGCTTTTTTGCGAACGCGGTGAGCTTCCTCGCCGTGCTCGCCGGCCTCTGGATGATGGAGGTCCCGCAGCGGATCCCGTCGCCGCGCGTTTCGGCCCTCCGGAGCATCCGCGAGGGATTCGGCTACGTCTGGCGCGCCCGCCCGGTCCGCTCCCTGCTGCTCCTGCTGGGCCTCGTGAGCCTCCTGGGGATGCCCTACGCCGTGCTCATGCCGATTTTCGCCGACCAAATCCTGCATGGGGGAGCGGGTGGGCTGGGCCTCCTGATGGGCTCGACGGGAATCGGGGCGCTCGCGGGCGCGCTCACGCTGGCCGCGCGGAAGGATTCCCGGGGGCTCGGCTCCTGGATTGCCCTGTCGGCGGCGGGATTCGGCTTGAGCCTTGCGGCGTTCTCGCTGTCGCGTTCGTTCTGGCTCTCGGCGGGCCTGCTCCTGCCGGTGGGCTTTTGCATGATCATCACGATGGCGATGACCAACACCCGGATCCAGACGCTGATTCCGGACGCCCTGCGCGGCCGCGTGATGGCGATCTATTCGATGATGTTCATCGGCATGGGGCCGTTCGGCGCGCTGCTCGCGGGCGTGCTCGCGGACCATCTGGGCGCCCCGGCCGCCGTGGCGATCGGCGGCGGGACGTGCGTCGTCGGTGCGGCGTGCTTCGCTTTCTACCTGCCGGCGTTCCGCCGCGAGGCCTTGCGGATGATCGCCGAGCGGGAGGCGGCGGGCGGCGAAACGGCCGGCGGCGAACAGGCCGCCGCCGCGCCGGGGCACGAGGACCTCGCGGCGCCCCCGACGTCGTAGCGTCGGGGCGAGAGGGGGGGACCGTTCCGGCGCCGGCGGCTAGAAGTCGTTCGGGTCCGCCCCGCTCGCGCGGATGGAGCACTCCAGAATGGGCTCGAGGCCGAGGGCTTTCGCCCGCTCGACGAGCTCGGGGCTTTCCGCGCCCGGGTTTGCGTAGAGCCGCCCGGGTTTCGCCGCCGCGATGTTCTCGAGGAGCAAGATTCCCGCCCCGGGGGGGACGTAGAGCGTGACGCAGTCCAGGGGGCGGGGCACGTCGCGGATCGAGCGGAACGCCGGAATCCCCTCGACGATCGCCTCCCGCGGATGCACCGGGTACACCGTCCAGCCCAACGACTGGAATGCGCGCACCGCCTTGTTGCCGAACCGCCGCCGGTCGCTCGACGCCCCGATGACGGCGACGGTGGGCATGGGGGAAGTGTAGGGGCATCATGCGGCAAGTGGCGAGCGATCGAGCGGATGCCCTACATTGCCGCCCACGCCCGGAGGAGGCGCTCGAGACGCGGCAATCGGGCTTGCGATCCGGGATCCGGCGGCAGGTGGCCGGGGAGGGCGTCGAGGAAGCGGGGTTCATTCAGAAGAGCGGAGAACATGTCCCGGAGGTGCGCCCGGATTTCCGGCCCGGCGCCTCGGATTTCCGCGTCCAGTTCCGGGCGGCCGTCCGCCAGGGCGATGATGTCCTCGATGTCCCGGCTCGCGAGATAATCCCCGCGCCCCCTCGCGGGGTCCCGGAAGGCCGCATGCTTGGCGGCCAGGAAAACGGGCGGCGTGACCACCCGGATCGTGAGGCCCGGCTTGATTTCCATGGAGTGTGCGCTCTTCATGGCTTCCTCGTGCCAGGGATTGGAGAATCCGAGAATCGACGGGTCCGCGGGGATGATGTCGGCAATGACGCCTCGGATAATCCATCGGCAAAGGGGCGCTCCCTCGGAGGTGTCGTTCCGGAATCCGAGGCCCCGGAGTTTGGCTTCGAATTCATGGTAGGCCGCTCTCGATCGCGGTTGCACGACCGCGTCCACGTCGAGTGTGGGGCGGGCCGGCGAGGCCGCCGGATCGGTGAGAAGAAGAGGCAGGACGGCTCCGCCCAGGAAGGCCACTTCCGGGAGCAGCGGGCCGAGCGCTTCGGCGACCCGGACCAGGGGTTCGACCGAAGGGGGAAGCGGGCGGCTCATGGGGCGCGAAGCCTTCGCCGGAGTTCCTCTTGCGCGAGGGAACGGGCGCGCGCCCGGCCGCCCCGCACGGCGTCCACGAGCGCGAGGAGGGCGTAGAGTTTTTCGTCCCGCAAGGCCGCGCGGGGGGCGGATCGGTAGAGAGGGGAGAACGCCTCGCCCCGTGTCTCGCCATCGGGATCGGGCCAAACGGGGGGCGGCTGGTCCGCGGGCGCCAGACGGCTCGCGAGAACGGGCGCGGCTTCGGCGGTCGGGATGCCGCGGGTGAGGGCGCCGCGTTCGGGGACGAAGACGAACGGAAGGCCGTGAAGAAGGAAGTCGATGAGGGCCTCGCGGGAGGGGCGGATTCCGCCCTGCGCCTTTACCAGAAGGCGTGCCGCGCGGGCACGCTTCAGGCCGCTGCTGACCTCCCCTTGGCTGAAACCAAGGTCCATGGCGAGTCCTGCCTGGGTCCAGGGCTTGCCCTCAAGGGCCGCCAGCTTCAGGACAAGGAGTATGTCTTGGGGTTTCAGGTTCATCGCTATTGCGGCGTAAGTTCAAACGCATATCGCGTATCGCGATTAGCGATACTGTATGAATTTAAATGGATTTCGTCAAGATCGAAATCGCCCGATCCGGTGAAACCGCCTTACGAACCCGCCAGTGTTCGAATCTGGTCGAGGAGGTCGGCGGGGATTTCGAGGCCTTCCGATTCGGCCTTTTCGGCGAGCGCCCGGCGGCGCTCGCCGGGGAGGCGGACGCCGGCGTCCTTTTCCATCTCGGCGACGAGGGTCTCGATGCGCTCGTCGAATACGTCCCGGCCCGCGAGCGCCCCGGGGTCGACGGCGAGGAAGGCCTGGCCGATTCGCGGGCGGTTGCCCTCGTCGCGAAAGAAGGAGTCGGCCTCGAAGCCGAAGCGCGCGCCGGTCAGCGCGCAGCAGAGGAGCTCCACGACGAGCGCCAGCATCGCGCCCTTCGCGCCGCCCGCGGGCAGCATCAGGCCGTCGAGGCCCTTCTTCGGATCGGTGGTGGGGTTGCCGTCGCGGTCCGTGGCCCAGTCGGGCGGGATGGATTTTCCCTCGCGCGCGGCGCCCATGAGCCTTCCGCGGGCGACGGCGGAGAGCGACAGATCGATGACGAGCGGCGGCCGGGCGGCACGCGGGAAGACCGCGGCGACGGGGTTGGTGCCGAAGATGGCGCGCGTCCCGCCCCAGGCGGGCATCGCGGCGGGGGAGTTCGAGAACGCGAGGCCCACGAGCCCGGCTCGGCCCACGGGCTCGAGATGCAGGGCGGCGACGCCGAAGTGGTGGCTGTTCGCGACCCCCGCGAACGAGACGCCGTGGGCTTTCGCTCGCTCGATCGCCTCCCGCACGGCCAGCGCGCAGGCGGGGAAGGCGAGCCCGCATCGGGCGTCCACGAGGACGGCGCCGCCCTTCGACTTCGCGACCTTCGGGACGGCCTTTCCCTCCACCCGACCGAGGCGGATGTGCGCGGCGTACTGGGGAACGCGCACAATGCCGTGCGAGGAAAGCCCCTGCGCGTCGGCGCGCACGAGCGCGTCCGCGGTCGCATCGGCCGCGGCCTTCGACGCCCCGGCGCGGACGAGCGCCCGCGAGGCGAGGGCCGTCAGCTCGGCGAGGGGGATGCGAGGCATGGGATCTTTTCCCTTCGGGACGATAGGGGACGAAGCGGGGGTGTCAACCATCCGACCCGGCTACGTGGCCGGGAAGGGCGAGGCCTACATGCTCGCCCGGAAGCGCCGGTAGGCCGCCCGCTTTTTTCAGCGGGGCGCTGGGCCGATCCGGTAGAGGTGCACGTCCCAGTCGCGGAAGGAATCCTGGAACTGGCCCGCCCGCATGGGGATCTTGCGGTTCTCGCCGAGGACTTCGACGGTCGTCGCGGCCGGGGCCGCCCCGGCGGCGGGGCCGGAGAGGGCGAACGTCGCCTTCGTCGAGCCCGCCTTCAGGGGGACGGCAAAGAGATAGATCGCGTCCCCGCTGCGCCTGGCCGCAAGCGCGATCGGGACCTTCGTGTTGTCCGACGAAACCGTCGCAATACCCTCGACGGCCGGGCCGTTCAGGACGGCCGCGAGCGATTGGATCTGCTTGTTGATCGCCGTCACCGCCTCGAGCATCTCCGGGTCCTCGAGGAGGGCGGGCTCGACGAACTTCGGCTTGAACTGGTGGACGAAGTAGACGATCCCCCGGCTGCCGCGGATGATCGACATCCAGACCTCGGCCTTCACCTGCTTCGGCGTCGCCTTCTCGGCGGATGAGATGCAGGTGCACTCGATGCAGTTCCAGGCGAGCCTTGGCGAGCCGGACGGAGGGGCCTCCCGGGTCCATTTCACCAGCCTTTCCACGCCTTTCGCCACGAAGTCGAGATTCCCCTTCACCTCGCGGTCCCTGGGGTTCTCGGCGTCGTGGGCGACGGGGTAGATGTCGAAGGAGGCGATGTCGCAGCCCTTCACGTATTCCGGATAGTCCTCCGGGTGGTTCGTGCGCACGCCTCGGCCGTACCAGCCGTCCCAGGCGACGCCCTGGCCGAGGTTCAAGAGGACCGGGCGCGTGGGATCGGCGGCGCGAATCTTCTTGTATCCGGCGACGATTTTCGCCGGCGGGATCGGCGGGCCGTAGCCCTTGCCGCCGGGGAGCGACTGGGCGTTGTCCGGCTCGTCGCCGTGCATCCAGCCGGCGATGATCGGATCGTTCTTGTGGGCGAGGCCCACCTTGTTCTGATCGCAGATGACGCGCATGCCGCATTTCTTCAGCTCGGCGAGCTGCGCCTCGGTCGGCCCCTCCCACAGGCCGACGAAGAGGTTGATCCCGGCCGCCTGGTAGCGCTTCGCGTTCCGCGGGCTCTGGAGCCAGACGGCGATGGGGAAGTCCGCTTCCGTCTTCCACGGCCCGTTTTTCCAGGCGGCGGGGAGGGGCGAGCCGGCGGGCGGGGTTGCGGGCGGGGCGGCGGCGAAGAGCGCGACCGTCATCGCCAGGAGGCCGGCGCCTGTCCAGCATCGCCGCGTGGCCATCTCGGTGGCTCCTTTCTTTCCGGGTCCCGGATCCTATTCCTCGGCCGGTTCCTCAGCCGGTTCCGGGGCCGGCGTCGGCGCGGGGATCGGCGGCGGCGCCCAGACCGGAGGCGGCGCCGGGGTCTTCGCTGGAGTTGGTGTCGGGGGCGGAGTCGTCGCCGGAGGCGTCTCTTCCGCCGGCTCCTCGGTCTCCTCGTCCGTGGGCAAAGGCGTCGTGGTTCCCGCGCAGACGTCCAGCAGCTTGTCCACGTAGGTGAGCCACTGGATCGTGTTCAGCGCCCGGTAGTTGCCGGCCCCGCCCTTTCCGCCCTTGGCCTTGCCCTTCGCGGGGGCCTTTCCGCCGGGGGTGGCCAGCCAATAGCCCTCCGGGCTCTGGGCGGAGATCATCGCGGCGACGTCCTGGGGATACTTGCCGGGGCTGGCCCCGTCGATCCCGCCGCTGCGGAGGTTGAAACCGAACTTCGGATTTCCCGGCGGGGCGACGGTGTGAGGCGGATGGGAGCCGCTCCGGCCCGCGTAGGCCTTGCCCTTGCTGATCCCGGCGCGGCCCCACTCGCCCTGCCACGTGTAGCCGGGCTTGGCCTGGGAGGCGGAGCTCACATCCTTGCCGTCGATCGAGCGGTACCACGGCCCTCCGTTGGGATGGTAGTAGCGCGCCCACTTCCCGCCGCCGATTTGCGACTTCTCCAGGAAGGAGACGGCCTTCTGCAGGGGCGCCAGGTACTTCGGATCGCCGGCCCAGTCGTAGCAGGTGGCGAGGATCCCGATCGCGTCCGAGGTCCCGTCCGGGGTGACGCCCGGCGGCTCGAACTTGCGCGCGGAGGAAAGGGCGCCGCTGTCGGCGTGCTGGGCGCCGTAGCCGCCGCAGGGCTGCTGGGCCTTGATCATGAAGTCGCCGCACTTCTTCACCGACGCGATGAACTTCGGATCGCCGGTCCGCTGGTAGGCCTGGAGGACCATGTTGAACGCGCCGCGCATCACGCCGTCGTTGAACGTCGCCGCGCCGTGGTAGCCGCCGCCGCCGTGGACCTGGCAGAAGCCGCCGCCCGGGAGCTGGCACTTGAGCAGGAAGTCCATCTGGTGCAGCCATTCCTTGTGGTAGCGCTCGTCGCCGGTGACCTGCCAGATGTCATAGAGAAACTCGATGGGGGCGAACGAGGTGTTGTCGTCGAGGACGCCGTGGCTGGAGGGGTTGGGCGGCTTCTTCGTCCAGTCCGGCTGGCCGGGATAGAGATGCACGCCCTTGGGGCCTTCCGCGCCGAGCCAGAGCTCGCAGTTCCAGCCGCCGTCGGGCGGGGAGCCTGCGATCAGTGCCTCGGCGGCGAGCTTGGCGACCTCGAGGTCCTTCGGGTTTTTGAAGACGGTGTAGGCGCGCAGGAAGACGACGGCCACGTTGGCCGTTCCCGGGGGCTGGACCAGGATCACGTCCTCGGGGACGGGGTAGACGGCCTCGCCGGTGCCGAGCTTGCCGTCCGGCGACATCGTCCAGTTCCACCCGCCGCCCTTGCCCCACTCGCCTTTTCGCATGATCGAGGCGTAGTGATCCAGCGCCTTTCGCGCGGCGGCGGCGGCGGCGGCGTCCTCGCCCCGGGCGGGCGGCGCGGCCGTGCAGAGGAACGCCGCGAAGGCGGAGAGGGCGGCGAAGGCGGCAAGCGGCGTGCGCTTCATGTCGGGCGTTCTCCTAGGGCACCGGCTGGGTGTTGTTCCGGTTCGTGATCTCCGGGATCTTATCGTCCGGATCGAGGACGACGACAAGCCCGCTCGAAGGCGCGCCGGCGGCGAGCTTCACCTCGACGTCGGCCTTCTTCGGGACGAGGTCGTTCGGGGCGGCGAGCGAAGCGAGCGTCGATTCCCCCCAGGTCTTTCCGGCGGCGTCTTTTACGCAGACGGAGAGGCCCTGGATGTCCTTGGCGCCGATGTTGTGGACGACAACCTTGACCGCGTCGCCGGCGCGCGTGACGTCCTTCGCATCGATCCCGGCGTCGGCGCGCATCCGGATCGGGTCGAGTTTCTCGATCTGCCTTGCCTCCACCACGATCATCGTCCGTGGCGGCAGCGTCAGTTCGAACGGCTCGGCGCGGTAGAGCTCGACGGCCTTCTTCTCGGTGACGGAATCCATCTTGTCGTCGCCGTTCGCATCCGGGCCGAAGGAAACCTCGTATTTCCCATGGTCGAGCTCCCAGAAGCAGACCTTCCCCTTCAGGGGCTCCTGCTTGAAGTTGTAGAGCAGGGCGGTGAAGGACCGCGGGTTCGATCCGAGGACGAGCGCGGCGAAATCGGTCCCGAAGCCCTCGTAGGAGGCGGCGAACATCGGGTAGGTCGCGCGGACCGAGGATTGCCCGCCCAGCGCCGTGTGCGCGAGGAGGTAGCGGCCGTGCGGGTAGACGCGATCGGCCGAGATTTCCGCGGTGGTCATGTGGTGGAGCCGCAGGCGCGCGGCGACGGCGAGGGTGCGGTAGGCCTCGGCGAGCGCGCCCTTGTCGCCCGAGCCGAAGAAGGCGCTTGCCGCCTTCTGCTCCCCGCTGTCCAGGGTGCCCTGCGCGGTGCTGAACGCGCAGTTTCGGGGGATGTCGAGGAACACCTTGTCGCCTTCGCGCGTGGACTTGATGCCGTCCGCCCGGGCGTCGGAAACCTTCCCGTTCTTTCCGAGCGGCACGGTCGGGTTCTCCTTGCCGTACCAGTTATTGATCCGCCAGAGCGAGTTCGGCATCGAGGTGTCCCGGCCGGCGCCCTTCAGGTACTTTTCGTTGCCGGTCGTGAGGAAGAGCCCGAGACACCATTCGCCGTCCCAGTTGCCGCCGTTGGCGCGCAGTTCGTTGACCACCGTCCCGCCGCCTTGGGGCTTGTCGAGCATGCCGTTGTAGTACTGGGTCGCCCATTTCGTGGCCGTCTCGTAGCCGGCGTACCACATGGCGTAGGCGCCGGGGTTCGCCGCCCGCATCCGCCGGCCGGTCTTCCAGTTGGAGCTCGCGGTGTAGCGCGGGTTCGTGAAGTAGCGGCAGCCGTTCGGGAACTCCTTGGTGTTGTCGGTGAAAAACGTCTTGAAACACATCATGCAAGCCTCGGCCATCCGGGGCGAGCCGTAGTTCATCACCATGTTCGGCGGGTAGAGCTCGCTTGTCTCGTCGGAGGCGTGCAGGAGGTCGTTTCTAAAGGCGGCCGGGAAGCCGTCCGCGCCCCAGCGCCCGGAGATCCAGTTGCAGTCGCCGAGCCGCGCGCAGCCGAGGGCCGCCGTATGCGAGCCGTCGTCGGAGAGCAGCGCGGTGGTCGTCAGCCAGCCGGGGATTTTGGCGTCGTCGTTGATGCCCGTGCCGAACTCCCCGTTGGGGTTTTGCTTCTCCTTGACCCAGTAGTCGACGACCTGCTGGCCGACCTTGGCGATCTCGCGCTGGTAGACCGCCCAGTCCGGGGCGCCCGCGGGCGCGTCCAGGGTGAAGCGCTGGGCGAGGTAGCGCTTGGTGTTGAAGTCGCTGCCGGCGTGGGCCTCGGCGTTCTTCGGATCCAGCCGCAGGACCTCGCCGTAGTGCAGCCACATCATTCCCGGGCGCGGGACGCTGCGGCCCCAGTTCCGGGGCTCGGCATGGACGCTGTATTCCTCGAAGGCGAGCGCGTTTAAGAGCGCGATCCATTCCGGCGCCGCCTCCTTTTCCGTGCAGACGTGCAGCACGGCCTTGGCCTCCGCCCCGATGCCGCTTCCGCGGAGGAACATTTGCAGGCTCTTGCCCTTGGCCACGACGATGTCCGGGAAATCGAGCGTGAGGATCAGCTCCCCGCCGGCCGCCGGGTCGACGGAGACGACCGTGTTCACGAGGTCGCGCAGGATGAAGTAGGGCACCATGTCGGGGGCGCCGTTGAGGCTCGCCTCGCGGCCGGTCGTGAAGGGGTCGAGGATTTCGATGCCGGCCAGGAACTTCTCCTTCCCCGTCACCGGGATCCGGAGGGTGATGGCCTCGATCGCCGTCTGGGCGACGAAGGGCGGAAGCGTGAAGGCCCCGTCGGCGCCGCGCTTCACGGGGATCTCCTGCTGGCCCCCGCGGCCCTTGAACTCGCCCGGCCGGGCGTTGTAGAAGGCGACCTCGTTGAGCCAGGCGATGCTCGGCTCCGCCTGCTTCTCGAAATCCAGGGCGAGCGCGGACGCCTTGACGGACGAGGCGAGCGTCGCGGCCATGAACTTGCAGGTCTTCGGCGGCGTGAGGGGCGAAACCGGGGCGGCCGGGGCCATCGCGCTGACGCCTGCGTCCCCGGCGTCCTCGTTGCCCTCGCCGTCCTCGCTGCCGTCCTCGCCTCCTCCGCCTTCCTCGGCGCCGCCGCCCTTCTTCTTGGCGCCTTTCTTTCCGCCGCCCTTCTTCCGGGCGCCGCGGCCGGCGCCGGCGACGCCGCCGCTGGTGATATAGGAGGCGTCATCGGCCCGGTTGAGCGGTCCCGCGGCCGCCGGGCGCTCGCCCGCCCGCTTCCCGCCCTCCTCGGCGAAGAGGGCCCACTTCGCCTTGCCGAAGGAATCGTCCTTGCCGAGGACGGTGAAGTAGTTCACCTCGTGCGCTCCGCCGAAGAAGGAAAAGGAGTAGTGATAGGGCTGGCGGGCGAGGGTGAACCAGAACTTCTCGCCCGGCGCGGTGAGCGGGTCGTAGATGAGGCCCGAGGTGTCGGCGCACGTCGGCCAGGCGGACCCGGGCTTTCCGTCGATGAGCCAGTGGCGGCGGTTCTTCTCTCCGCGCGCGGCGTCGACGAGGACCTGCTCCAGGACGAACGGCTCGCCGGCCTTCACCGTCACCGGCCCCGGCGTCCCGATGCCGGCCGCGGCCTCCCCGCCGGATGCGTTCGGCGAAAGCATGCAAGCCAATCCGAGTGCCGCCAGAAGCCGGGTTCCCGTTCTCATCGCGTTTCTTCCTTTCTCCAGGACATCCATGCCGGATGGATCCTTTCCCGTTCCGGCGAAAACCGACGCGTAGGCAATGGCCGCTCCCATTCTCGGCCTATTCCCCGCC
This sequence comes from uncultured Planctomycetia bacterium, assembly GCA_964358555.1. GTDB lineage: Bacteria > Planctomycetota > CAYHQZ01 > CAYHQZ01 > CAYHQZ01 > CAYHQZ01. Next base: position 10,866 of record CAYHQZ010000017.1, on the reverse strand, counting down.
ATTTCAATGCAAGAAGGCGTTTGCGGCTCGTCGTTTAAGGAGGAAAGGCGGTGGCGGAAGGCTTCGCAGGCGCCCCACCTCTTTAGACTTTCCGATATGCAGGCTTTAGACTTAGCGCTTAGGACTTAAGACGCATGGCCCCAAGCTTTCCCCTCCCGCGCGGCCGAGGCTGGCGCTTCGCCCTGATGACCTCTCTGGCGGTGCTGTTGCCCGTGGCGGCGTTCGGGCACCTCTGCAACGACGTCTTCGTCCAGGCCAAGGACAACCTGGCGGTCAAGGTCGACGTGCGCGACGGGCAGCTGCGGATCGGCCAGACGGCTTCTTTCCGCGTCTACCTGCTCAACACCATGGATCGCCAGCTGAACAGCATCGGCCTCCGGATCGAGAGCCAGGCGTTCACCGCCCAGGTCAAGCCCGGTCCCGACTGGCAGGGCTACCCGGCGATCAACGCGGTGAGCAAGGGCGGCCGGAAGGTCCATTTCGTCGTCACCCTGACCCGCAAGCCCGGCCTGGCCGACGGCAAGTACAGCATCGGCCTCAAGCTGACCGAGGGCGGCAAGCGCTCCACGAAGGTCTACAAGACGCTGGACATGGAGAAAGCGGCGGGGATCCTGGAGCTGCCCGCCCGCGCGAACCCGATCGCGATCGACGGCGCGCAGGACAAGGCCGAGTGGGACGCAGGCGCGCTGTGCGCCGCCTTCTACGAGCGGCAGAAGAAGGACAATTACACCTACAACGTCAGCAGCGAGGTGCAGACGCGGGCGCGCTTCCTCCAGGATGCCGAGAACCTCTACTGCTCGCTTTCGCTCGCCCGGCCGGCCGGGCGCGAGGCGGGCGCCGACCAGTGCGTGCTCTACGTTGCGAAGGATTGCGAATCCATTCCGGTCAAGGTGACGTTCGATGCCAAGGCGGGCACGGTGACCGGAGCGGCCGGCGCCGAGTTCAAGTTCAGCGCGGATCGGACCGCCGTGGAGGCCCGATTGCCGCTTTCGGCCCTGGGCCTCGCAGGGAAGAAAAACTTCTACATGAACCTGGTCCGCACCACCACGATGGGCCCCCGGAAGGTCGTCACCTACTGGCAGGGCAACGAGCAGTGCCTGGAGCAGCCCATGGTCTACGGGAACTTCGTTGTTGCCGGGATTGCGCCCGCGACGGGCACGGACAATGCCCCCAATGAACCCGCGGGGAATGCGGAATAGCCCGCTTCTCCTGCCGGCTGTCGCGGGCCTCGCGCTTTGTCTCTGCCCGCTTTCCGCCGGCGGGGCCGCGGCCGCCGAGAGCGTGAAGCTGCAGATCGAGCTGTCCGAGACGCCGGCGCCCGGCGCGGCGGGAACGCTGCGCGTCACCGGCCGCTTCGATCACCCGCGATTCGCCGTGGACGACTGCCGCCAGCTGGAAGTCGCGGCCGGCGGCAAGGCGCTGCCCCTGGAAATCGAGTCCTCCAGCATGGTCAAGGAGTTTGGGCGGGTGGTGTCGGTGCGGCTCTCGTTCACCGTCGAGCGCGCCGCGCTGGAAGCGGCCGGCGGGGGGCTGACGCTCTCCTGGGGCCCCGACGTGCGGGGCCGAACCACCCTGGTCGAGCGGCTGTCCGACGAGGCGGCGGCGGTCTTCACATGGGAACGCTTCGCGCGGCCGGAAGGCGGCGCGAGCGACGAGTCCTTCGCCAGCCTCGAGGTGGTCGCCGAGAGCGGGGCCGAGCACACCTACCTGTGGTACCTGCTGCCCATGGGCCTTCTCCTGGCGCTGCTCACGGTGAGAAAGTTCGTTTCGGCATGACCTTCCCCGTCGAGGCGATTTCGGCGCTGCTCGTCCCGCTGACCTCGCCGTTTTTCTGCCTGGCCGTCCTGCTGGCCGCGTCGATTGCCGCCGACGCGCAAAAGCCGCGATGGCTTCGCCTGTCCGTGCTGCCGGCGGCGTTCGCCTCCGCCTGGGCGCTCTACCGGCTGGCCGCGGACGCCGGCGCGAGCGCGTGGCTCGCCCGGCTCGATTCGCCGCTCTTCCCGGCGCTCCTGGGGCTGGCGCTGCCGGCGATGTTTTTGCCGCGAAACCGCTGGTATCCGGTGTTCCTGCTGGCGCCCGCCGCCTGCGTGGGGCTGGCCGTGGCCGCGGCGTTCCGGGCGTACGGCTCGGTGCCGGAAGGCGGCGGATTCCATTGGCTGCTCATCCGGCCGTCCTTTCTCGTCGTCGGGGCGACGGCGCTCCTCGTCCTGGCGCAGCCGCTCCTCCCGCTCGGTTCGTTTCGCCGGCTGGTGCGCGGGACGGCGTTTCTGGTGCTGATGTTCGGGGGGTTCATGTTCCGGCAGGACTACGCCGACTATCGGGAGATGGTCTCAAGGCGGACGACCGCCCGGGAGAAGGTCCTGGTCCTGGGCGAGACCGTGCCTTCGATGCGCGCCGACAACCAGGTCGTGCATCTGCCGGGGGCGCCGTGTCGGTTCAGCGCCGACGGCGGCTACGTCCAGGGCTGCAACCTGGAGCTGTGGCAGCGGCTCATGCAGGTGGATTTCGGCCGGGCCGCGGCGGGCGATCCCGGCGAGCGCAACGTGCTCACGCTGGCGCTGGCATCCGCCACGGTCTTTCTGTTCCTCTGCTTCGTCGGGGCGCGCTGGTGGTGCGGCTGGATATGCCCCTTGAGCACGCTGGGCGGCGCGCTCGACTGGGTCCGGCGGCGGCTCGGGCTCGATTTCCTGAAGCCCTCCGAGGGCCTGAAGACGGGATTCCTTGCCGGCGGCCTTTCGCTCGCGGGGCTGGGGCTGCTCCTGGCCCGGCTCTATCCAGGCCTCGACGCGGGCGGCCGGGTGCTCGGCTGCAAGATCCCCGTCTATCCCTTCTGTAAGCTCTGCCCGGGCCAGTCGCTGTGCCCCGTCGCCTCGCAAGGTCCCCAGGCCTTCCCGCCGCTGCCCGGGATGGAGTGGCTGTTCGGCTTCTTCCGGATCGGCGTTCTGGTCCTGTTGGGGATTTACCTGTTCAGTTTCGCCGCCGTCCGAAGGCTTTGGTGCCGGTTCTGCCCGATGGGGATGATCGCGGGCCTCTTCAACAAAGGCGGCCTCCTCCGGCTGGAGAAGGAGGCGGGGAAGTGCAACCGCTGCGGCGTCTGCTCCGAGGTCTGCCCGATGGACATCGACGTGGTGCGCGCGGAACTGACCGGCTCGAACGTTTCCAGTTACCATTGCGTCCTGTGCCTGAAGTGCGTGGAGCACTGCCCGCGCGACGGATGCCTGGGCTTGCGGTTCGCGGGCGGGCGCGTGGTCGAATCGCGGTTTGCGGCCGGGGGAAAGGCATCATGAGGAAGGGCCCGCCGAGATGAGCCGGGAACAGTTCGACGAGCGCTACCGCCTGGAGCCGCAACGGGCCCCCGACGCGGGAAGGCGGGAGCGCAGCCGCCGCAACGCGGAGCGCCAGCGCGAGATCCAGTCGCGAATTCCGAAGCGCCCCGCGAACATCGCCTACTTCGAGAACCTGCTCTCCGAGCCGCCGGGCAGCGGGCCGCGGGTGGGATATTTCTGCAACCTCTTCCCGCCGGAGATCGCGCTCGCGCTCGGCGCGAGGGCCGTGCGGCTCGACTGCGGCGACGCGGCGCTCGCCCAGGCGGGCGAGGACGTCCTCGTCGGCGAGGTCTGCCCGCTGGCCAAGGCCTCGTTCGCCCGGTTCCTGGACGCCGACAGCGCTGCCAGTCGATGCGACGCCCTGGTGGTGCCCGCCGGCTGCGACGCAAAGCGCAAGCTGGGCGAACTCCTGTCCGATTACCTTCCGACGTTCACGCTCAACTTGCCGCACGAGCAGGATTCGGGCCGCTACGGAAGGATGGCGGGCGAGGAGTTCCGGAGGCTGGCCGATTTCCTTTCCGAGCGCCTGGGGTGCAAACTCCGCCGGGGCGCGCTCCGGAAGGCGATCGAGGCCGGACGGCGGCGGACCGCGCTGGCGCGGCGGCTGCAGGCGCTCCGGGGGGAGAAGCCGGGGGCGCTCTCGATCCGGGACTTCTTCGTCGTCATCCAGGCCTCGTTTACCGGCGTGGAGATCGGCGAATGGCTCGCCGAGGCGGAGCGGGTGCTCTCGGAGGTCGAGGCGAGCGCGGCCGAGCCGGGCCGGAACCGGCCGCGCCTCGTGCTGACCGGCGCGCCGCTCGTCTGGCCCAACTTCAAGTTGCTCAACTTGATCGAGGAATGCGGCGCGGACGTCGTGGCCGACACGCTCTGTACGGGCGCCCAGAGCGTGTTCGATCCGGTCTCGGGCGACGAATGGAGCCTCTCCGGGATGTTCCGGGCGCTCTCGCTCCGATCCATCTTCGGCGCGGCGTGCCCCTGCTTCATCTCCCAGGGGACCCGGCTCGCCCGCGTCCTGGATCTCGCCGCCGAATTCAAGGCCGACGGGGTGCTCGGCGCGGGGCTGCGGCTCTGCCCGCTGTTCGATCTGGAGACCTACCGGCTCGCGCGCGTCCTGAAGGCGCGCGGGATTCCCTACGCGAACCTGCGCACGGACTACAGCCTCGAGGACGTCGAGCAGCTGCGCGTGCGCGTCGAGGCCTTCCTGGAGACGCTCGCATGATCGCCGCCGGCATCGACATCGGATCGACCACGACGAAGGCCGTCCTCCTGGAGGACGGACGGATCCTGGCCGCGAGCCTCCGGCCGAGCGGCGTCAAGCCCGCGCTCGCCGCCCGCGAGGCGTTTGCCGCCGCCCTCGCCGAGGCCGGAAAAAGCGAGCGGGACGTCGCGCGGATCGCCACGACCGGCTACGGCCGGCGCCTCGCCGGGATGGGCGATCTGGTGCTGACCGAGATCAAGGCCTGCGCCGTGGGCGCGCTCGCCTCCGGCGCGGAAGGCGGCCCGCCGCGCACGCTCATCGACGTGGGCGGGCAGGACACCAAGGTGATCGCCCTGAATGCCGGCGGCGCCATCGAGGATTTCAGCATGAACGACAAGTGCGCGGCGGGCACCGGGCGCTTCTTGGAGATGCTGGCCGGGAAGCTGGGGCTCTCCTACGAGGCGTTCGCCGCCGCCGCGGGGACATCGACCACCTCGCTGCAGTTGAACGCCACCTGCGCCGTCTTCGCCGAAAGCGAGGTGGTGGGCCTGCTCGCGCGCGACGTGTCGCTGGCGGACATCGCCGCCGCGGCGCACGCCGCCATCGCCTCGCGGATCGCCGCCCAGGTCCGCCGCGTCGGCGCCCGCCCGCCCGCCTTTTTCGCCGGCGGGGGTGCTTGCAACGAAGCGCTCGTGCGGGCGGTGGCCCGGGCGCTGGACCAGCCGGTGGCCGTGCTTCCCCGTCCGCAGTTCGTGGTCGCCCTCGGGGCGGCCATCGGCGCGGCGGGGAAGGCCGGGGAGTGATTCCCGCCGGTTGCGGCCAAGCCTATACTTCCCGCTCCACGGGATTTCACGCACAAGAAGGAGGAAAACGATGGCCCGGCACACGCGCATGGCGGTCCTGAACAAGATCTACGAGACGGGGCTCGTTCCGGTGTTCTATGACGCCGACGCCGAGGTGGCGAAGAAGGTGATCGCCGCGGTGGCGGACGGGGGATGCCCGCTCGTCGAGTTCACGAACCGCGGCGACCTGGCCTGGACCGTCTTCGTCGAGCTCGAGAAGTTCTGCGCGAAGGAGAGGCGCGAGGTCATGCTGGGCGTCGGCTCGGTGGTCGATCCGGGCACGGCCAGCCTCTACATCAACTCAGGCGCCAGCTTCGTCGTCGGCCCGGTCCTGAACGCCGAGGTGGCGAAGACCTGCAACCGGCGCAAGGTCCCCTACGCGCCGGGCTGCGGCTCGGCCTCGGAGATTTCCCAGGCCGAGGAACTCGGCTGCGAGATCGTCAAGGTCTTCCCGGGCGACTCGGTCGGCGGGGCCAACTTCGTGAAATCGGTCAAGGCGCCATGCCCCTGGACGTCCATCATGCCCACCGGCGGCGTCAGCCCCACCAAGGAGTCGCTGACTACCTGGTTCGGCGCAGGCATCACCGCCGCCGGCATCGGCTCGAACCTGATCTCGAAGGAGCAGGTCAAGGCCAAGGACTGGGCCGGGATCACGGCCAAGGTGAAGGAAGCGCTGGCGCTTATCAAGGAAGTCCGCGCCGCGAAGAAGTAGCCGGCCATTCCGGATTCCACGCCCGCATGACCAAAGTAACGAGTGTCGTTAGAACGGCCTTGCGAGCGCAAAGGTCGATGGCCGTCTTCCTTCTGGAATGAAGTATTCAATGGACGGATCTTGACCAAATTAACGCATGTCGTTAATTTGGACATGATGAAGCACCGCTCCGTCGAATCCTCTGTCGAGCGCTTCGCCTTCGCGGGCCGGAAGATGGCGCTCGTTTCGGGCCCCCGCCAGTGCGGAAAGACGACGCTCGGCCGCGCTCTCCTCGGCCGGAGGGACGTCGGCGCCTACCGGAACTGGGATCAGCGGGAGTTCCGCCGCGAGTGGGCCCAAGGCCCCTCCGCCGTCGTCCCGAAGCCGGAGGGGGCGGGCATCCCGCTCCTCGTCCTCGACGAGATCCACAAGGCGCACCTCTGGAAGCGGGATCTCAAGGGTCTCTACGACACGCTGGAGTCGCCCTGCGACATCCTCGTCACCGGCAGCGCGCGGCTCGACGCGTACAGGAAGGGCGGCGACAGCATGCTCGGCCGCTATTTCCAGTTCCGCCTGCATCCCTTCTCCGTCCGAGAGATGGACCGGCCGGACGTCCGCCCGCCCGACGACGCGATCTCGGATCTCTTCGCCTGTCCGCCGTCCGGTTCCCGATCCGCCCGGGAGCGCCTCGACGCCTTGCTCGCCTATGGCCCCTTCCCCGAGCCCCTCTTCGCGCAGGACGCGCAGAATGCCCGCCTCTGGCGGCGGAATCACGACGTCCTGGTCATCCGCGAGGACCTGCGGGACCTCTCCCGCCTGCCGGAGCTCTCTCGCGTCGAGGTGCTGGCCGCCCTCCTGCCGGGGCGTGTCGGATCGCTGTTCAGCCAGGCGGCCGCCGCGAGGGACCTGGAAACCTCCATCCCCACGATCCGCCGCTGGATGTCCCACCTTTCGAGCCTCTACTACGCCTTCGAGATTCGCCCCTACAGCCGGAACATCGCCCGTTCGCTCAAGCGCGAGGCGAAGGTCTTCCTCTGGGACTACGGCGCCGTCCGCGACGACGCCGCCCGGTTCGAGAACCTCGTCGGAAGCCATCTCCTCAAGGCCTGCCACCACTGGACGGACACGGGCGAGGGCCTGTTCGAGCTCTCCTTCCTGCGGAACAAGGAGAAGCGGGAGATCGATTTCCTGATTGTCCGGGACGGCAAGCCGTGGCTTCCCGTGGAGGCGAAAACCTCCGGGCAGGAGCCCTCTCCGAACTGGGCGAAATTCATGCCGTTCCTCCCCTGCAGGCGGGGCCTCCAGATCACCCGCGCGCCCGGCTGGAAAATCCACGCCGCGGGCGACGCGAAGATCCTCGTCGCCGGCGCCGCAGAGGCGCTGGATGCCCTCGTCTGAATCGGCATCGGCTCGAATCTTCGACAGGAAGCGCCCCCGCCGATCTTCCTCCGGCGGACCGGAGCGCGCGTCGTTCCACCGTTCCGTCTTCGTTCTGTTTCCGTTCCGTCGCGTTTCCGGATTCGTTTCGTCGCGTCCCGGCCACCTCGCGTGGCCGGGCGCGGAAAATCGCACCTCCAGCGCCCCCGATCCGTAACCCAAAGCCCCTCCCGCCACCCCTTTCCGCATCCCCTCCCCCAGGCCCGTCACGACGCGCCCAAAACAGCAAACCCTTTCAGGTGCGGACGAAAGTGGCGAGGCGCGCGACGGGAAATCCAATCATGCAATCTACGTCCCCCATCGCCCCTAAATGAGAGCCAACCTCGCCCGGCTGAAAGGATGGCAAAGTGATCGACCCGACCAAGATCGTCGCGACGATAGGAGGGTCCCTGCAAACTCCATTCGGTTATCGATCTTGACAAGCCAAGTTGGCATGCGCAGGATTCCGGCGCAAGGCATTTCCATGAGCGAAGAAGAAAAAAGAAAAGACGAAGAAGCCTGCGAAGTGCTTTATCCGCCTCAACGCAGGAAGAGTCCTACAGAGACCCGCCTTCAGTCTCCTGCTACTGTTTCCGCCTATGGAGGGACCGAACTCTTTGATGAGCTTGCGCTAGAAGGGAAAGATGCCCTTCGTAGCGTTCCAGTGATTAAGGTGCTGGCGGTTCTGTTGAAAAAAATAGAATCTTCAAATGAGCATAATCGCCAGAAAGCCGATGCATCTTCCGCAGAAGCGTCCCACTACAAGGATTTGTACTACAGTGAAAGGGAGAAAGCGTCAGTTCAAGCTGCCAACTCGTATATTGTGACGCTGAAAAATATCATAATTACATTGGGCGGATTATTTGTTGGAGCGTTATTTAGAAGTCCCGCCTTAGAGCAAGGCACCGTTCCTATCGGCCTTATAATTGTCGGGCCTTTACTTCTTGTGCTTGGATTTTTTTATCCGTTGTATAAACTGGAAAAGAGGCCGAAAGGATGAGATACCCTCCGATCCCCGAGATGAGCTTGGTAGGCGTTTTTTCTCCAGGCATCCAGGGTCAAGAACGCATTGCCTTGCGAACATCTAGCCCGATAAATCTTTCGCAAATTGGCATCCTGTTGGGGCATCGAAATGACAAGGATGTCGTTACGCCGATTCCGGACAATTTCTTTTTGTTCCCAGAATTCGACTTGCCTTCTCCGTCATGGTTGTTTTTGTACACGGGCAAGGGAGCGGGAATGGATTTTATTATCCCGGAATCAGGCCAGAGAGCATATATTTACTATTGGGGGAAAGAACGCACGATATTCGATGCTCCAGGCATCGTTCCGATCGTATTTAGCATTGACAGAATTTTGATTGGCAAGCCTTGCGTTATTGCGATTACCGAGCGCGATATGCGCGAGGCCATGCTGTCTATGCCTAAGATGCGGAAAAGTAATACGGATAACGACTATGTGTTGGCCTATCGAAACCTAATTAATGCTGGCATATATTCAAAGTCGCAGTTGGATAGCTTGATAAATTCGAGCGAAATAATGGAGTGGCTATCCCGTGTATATGTCGAGGAGCTGAAAAGGCCATCGGATGCGCCGCTCGATCCTGTTTGTGTTGGGACCTGGGGTGCAATGATGACGAATTATGGAAATACGGAAACGGTTAGAAACGCAATTCTCGAAAGAATAAGGAACTCTAACGAATGTAAAGCGCTTCACGAGGCGTAATTGTTTTGTCATGGAAAACATCGAGGAGTGGGCTATTCAAACGCCCATTCGTTTCCCGTGGAAATATATCGATTTCGATTTCGAGGGAAGATCCTTTCGATACGTCAGAAACTCCAACAAATACGCCGATCTACTCCGAACTCATGCAGGAGACACGTCGGATGAAAGGGAGAAATCTTTTCGAAGCGCATCGCGCATGATGAGTTGGATGTCATGGTCGTTAGATGCTCCCGTTTACTGGGAGATCGGGGGCGGCTATCCTTCTCCCACTCCAGTTATCGCCATCAAAAGTAAAAGGTTTTGTGTAAGGGCACGAGCCGTATATCAGAAGAACCTGATCCACGGTTCCTTCAATCTTCCTGGCGTAATTGGTGACGTTGCATGGAAGGCGCTTGCCTTATATCGCGAAGGAAGGACCGCAACGTCTTCGATCCATGGGATAGTATCTTATGCCAAAATTATCGAACTGGCTTTCCGGAAAAATATGCCTCGGCGCAAGTGGCTGTCTCAGCATTATGGGCAGGCAATTGCCTTGGAGTCCCCGCGCGAGGTGGCGTCATTAGGCTCGACCGCCGAAATCATTAAGGACAGACTCAGAAACGCAGTCGCTCATCCACGATGGGATGAAGACAACATAAAGGACTACATCGCGGCGCAAATATCGAAAAGAATATATCGGCGTTTAGCCGAAATGGTGATCCGGAGTGTATTCCGTGTCGGATATGGGAAGACAATAAAAGAGAAGCGCTTCCCGTAGGACCACAACATAAACGACTATTATCGGACCGAAAACGAAACCAATCCATCGAACTGACCAATCTACGGTCCGATAGAAAATCTGGATTCTCGGCCGTCTCGATTATGGGTTACCATTGCGCGGCTGGGTGAAGAGAGACGAACCGAGCGGGCAACGGTGAAGGCGGTAGCCGTTCCGGACGCATCTCACTACCGACGGTGCTCAAGAGTTTGGGCGGGAAGCCGAGGCGCTAGGCTGGTGTTAAGATGAACGGACGGGGCGGTGGACGCCCCAAGGGTTGGCTCCTAGGCGTCCCCCGGCCCTCCTGGCGACCAAGGGGGGGGTACAACCAAGGACTAGGAACGTGGCGCTCCTGTCCCTTCCTCCCTCCGCCGGTCCGCTATTGACATCTGTGGCCCTCTAGGTTACATACCCCGCCAGTGACGATTGCTGCAGCCTATCTCACTTCAGAGGGTATTGTTTTCGGCTCGGATAGTACGACTGTTGTCCTGAGAACCACCAGTTCCTCGGGGTGAACAACGCCATCGCCTCGATGCTCGAAGCACGCCAGCGAGGCCACGGTCGCGCCGGCGTGTTCTGGCAGACGCAGGGCAGCGGCAAGAGTTTCGCTATGGTGTTCTTCGCGCAGAAGGTGCTGCGCAAGGTAACGGGCAACTGGACCTTCGTGGTCGTGACTGACCGCGTGGAGCTTGACGACCAGATCGCGAAGACATTCAAGGCCACCGGCGCGGTGAGCGAAGCCGAGGGTGACCAATGCCATGCCACAAGCGGCGCGCATCTACGGGAGTTGCTGCGCGGGAATCATCGCTACGTCTTCACGCTCATACACAAGTTTCAGACGCCGGAGACGCTGTGTGACCGGCCCGACGTGATCGTCCTGACCGATGAGGCGCATCGCAGCCAATACGACA
>CAYHQZ010000016.1:0-26362 GCA_964358555.1 uncultured Planctomycetia bacterium | reverse complement strand
GCGGGGGGGGGTTAATGGCCCCGGGGGGGGGACACGGCGGAAGGTGCCCGGGCGCGGGGCGGGGGCTCGGCTCGCGCTCCCGGTCTCCGCACGGGCCACGGAAGGTAGACGACTCCATGGCGTAGGCCCGTGCTCCGACAGGTCGCTGCGATCCGAGCCCCCACCCCTCGCCCTCCTTGTTTTTGGTTTCCAGGAATACAAGGATCGGCGCCGCCATGTCGCAATCGAAAAGTCGGATGCAAAAGTTCAGTTAGGTATACTTCCGGGGCCATGCTCCCGATCGCCGCGCCCTCGATGTCCGAAAAGGAAATGTGGGAGTTCTTCATCCGGCTCGGGTTTTCGCTCGTCTGCGGGGCCATTATCGGCCTCGAGCGGACGCATCACCGCAAGCCCGCGGGCCTCCGGACGAACGTCCTCATCTGCATGGGCGCCTGCCTCTTCACGATGGCCTCGCTGCTCTCCGCCTTCGGGGTGGCGAAAGAGCCCGCCGAGGCCGCCCGGATCACGGCCCAGATCGTCACCGGGATCGGCTTCCTCGGGGCCGGCGCGATCATCCGCTCGGGCGTTTCCGTCCACGGGCTTACGACCGCGGCCTCGATCTGGTTCGTTGCCGCGATCGGGGTCCTCGCGGGGATGGGCTTCTATTTCCTCGGCATCGTGTCGTCGCTCGCGGCCCTCTTCGTCCTGACCGCCTTGAACCGCCTGGAACACTGGTTCCAGGCGCGCTTCCCGCCGCCGCCCCACGAGAACGAGCCGTTCGCCCCGTTGCCGGGCGGGAATCCGCCGGAGGGCTCCGGGGGCTAGGCCCGGGGGACGCCTTGCTCCGAGCGCTCGTTCTCGACGTGGACGGGGTTGTCGCCGAGACGGAGGACTTCCATCGTCTCGCCTACAACGCCCTCTTCCGGGAACTGGGCCTTCCGATCGAGTGGTCCAGGGAGGACTACGTTCTCCAGCTGCACCAGGTTGGCGGGCTCAAGATCCAGGAACTGGAGTCCCAAGGCCTCATCCCGAAGGGAAGCGCCGAGCGGGTCTACGGGCGCAAGCGCAGGATCTATCTCGACCTGCTGGGCGAGGCCGCGCAAAGCGGGATGCTCCCGCCGCGGCCGGGCATCGTGCGTCTCGTCCGCGAGTGCCGGGATGCGGGGCTCTCCCTCGCCGTGGCGAGCACCTCGGCCCCCGAGGCGGTCCAGCGCGCACTTGAGGGCGCCTTCGGGGAGGACCCGCGCCGGATGTTCTCGCCCATCATCGACTCGATGCAGGTGAAGGCCCTGAAGCCCGACCCGGAAGCCTACCGGAAGGCCTGCGAGGGCCTCGGGATCCCGCCCGCCGGCGCCATCGCGATCGAGGATACCCGCCACGGCCTGGCCTCCGCCCTTGGGGCCGGCCTCGCCTGCCTCGTCACCCCGTCCGAATTCACGGTGGGGCAGGACTTCTCCGGGGCCTGTGCCATCGTGCCCGATCTGGATCGAGGCCCCCGCGGGCCCGTGACGGTGGCGGACCTCCGGGGCTGGGTCGATGGGCAGGATGGACGCGCGCGTCCGGATCGTCGATAATCGGGAGGTTGCGATTCGTTTGAACACCATCCCGAAAGGAGCCGCCGTGAGCCGCCTCTCCATCCGACTCGGACTTGTCCTGACCCTGCTCGCGCTGCCCGTCCTCGCGGCCGCCCAGCCGGCGCCGGATGCGGGCGCTCCCCCGGCCGTCCCGGCAGCCTCGAACATCGCCCCGGAGGCCAAGGCCCTGCTGGCGAAGTTGCTCGACAAGGCCGAGACGACGGCTCTCGACATCATCGGGGCCTCGCAGAGCGGCACGCTCGCCGGAACCTGCAAGGTGGATCTCAAGGTCGCGATCGATGTTCCGGGCAAGGTTTCCCAGCCGATCAACATGGGGCTCTCGGCCGTTCTCTCCGTGGTCGACAAGAGGAACATGCGGATCGTCCTCGCCGGCGATCTGATCGACGCCGAGGTCTACATCAAGGACGGCAAGCCCTCGGTTCTTCTGAAGGGCGCCAACGCCTTCTGCGACGAGTTCCCCGCGATGCCCGAGGCGACGGATCCGGCTGCCCAGGATCCGATGGGCGCCCAGATCAAGATCAAGGAGGCTTTCGCGCAGGCCCGGAAGGGCCTGGACGAGGCCAAGGACGTCAAGATCGTCGTCGACGGCACCGCGAGCCCCGAGGGCGTTCCCGCGAAGGTTCTCGTGATGGGACCTCCGGGCGAGAACCCCCGGAAGGAAGAGGCCCGGCTTACGTTGCGGGAGAGCGACGGCATGCCGGCGGCCCTCGAGGGGAGCAAGGGCGGGCAGAAGTTCCTCAGCATCGGGATGCTCTACAAGGGCAAGGACTTCCCGGTCGAGATCGAGGGACGGACGATTCCGATCGAGAAGGACATCCCGAACATGGTCTTCAAGGTCGAGATCGGCAAGGACGACAAGAATCGCTTCACCGCGACGAAGGCCACGGTTGCGTTCGAGGGCGATGTAGAGGGCCAGAAGATCCGGATGAACGGCAGCCTCAACCTCGATGCCGACTACGGCAAGGTTCCCGCGGCCGCCGATCTGCAGTACACCCCGGGCGGCGATGTCCGGAAGGTCAGCGCCAAGGACTTTGGCGAGCTCCTCCAGATGCAGATCGGGATGAAGATGATGCCGATCATCATGGCGATCAAGGGCGGCGGTCCGGGCGGCCCCGAGCCGATGCCTCCCCCGATGCAATAAGGTTTCCGCGGCCCGGGGATACCGACGCTTGGGTAGAATGGCGCCCATGTCGCGCCGAACGGTCCAAGCGATCGTCCTCGGGCTCGCGGTCTTTCTGGGGGCGGCGGACCCCGGGCCTGCGGGCGGCCCGGACGCGAAGTGGCCGGCGCCCCCGGAGAAACCGGCCTCTCCGGACAAGGCGCCCCCGGCCCCGAACCCGGCCAAGCCGGTTGCGGAGAAGCCTTTGCCGGCGGAACAACCGATGCCTGCGGCGGGGAAGCCCCCGGCGCCCGGACCCGCCGTCCCGCCGCTCGCCAACGCCCCCCTTTCAGCCGCCGACGTGCAGCGTCTCGTCGCCGCGCTCGGCCACGACGATTGGGGAGAGCGGGAGAAGGCAAGCCTCGCCCTCCGGGCCGGTCTCGTGGAGGCCCTGTCGGCCGTGATGGCGGCCGCCAAGGGGGCGGCGGACCCCGAGATCCGGAGCCGCGCGCAGGCGCTGATCGACGAGTGGAACCTGCCGGCCGATCTCCTCGGGCGGATGGCCCCGCTCGCCTCCGCGCTTGCCGGCCCCGATCTTGCGAAGCGCAAGGAGGCCGCCTCCGCCCTCGAGGCGTTCGGCATGGCGAGCCATCCGATTCTCGAGCGCGCGTCTTGCTTCTCGCCGGAGGCCGCGGAGGCGCTTGCCCGGACGATTTCGAAGGCGATGACCCTTTCAAAAGAGGCGCGGGACGAGTTGAACCGCCTCCGCTTCCAGCTCGCCGATCGAAAGGCCCCGAGGCTTCCGAGGTCCTCCCGCCGGGGCGGGCAGGCCGCTTCGACAATCCACCAGATCGCCGCGTCGCCGGAGGGCGCGGGAGGCGGCAAGGACGCGGCCTTCACGATGGTCGTTCCGGAAAGCATCGGGATTGCGGCCGGTCCCGGCGTCCTCGTCGTGATCGAGCGGAAGTCCGCATCGGCCACCGAGATTCCGTCCCGGCAGCAGCGCTGGCGCCTGGAGAAGGCCTGGCCCGAGACGGACGCGCCCGACGGCGCCGCGATCGCGGCCGGCATGCTGTTCCTGCGCTTCTCCGGCGGCCGGCTCCTGCGCTTCGATCTGGCGACGGGCAAGGCGCTCGACGCGCCCGCCGCCTCCGCTCCCTAGGTCGCATCCGTGGCCCGCCTTCGCGCCGTCTTTCTTGACGTTGGACACACCCTGATCCGGCCGGAGCCGAGCGTCGGCGTTGTCTATGCCCGGGCCGCCGAGCGGTTCGGCGCGCGCGTGGATCCGGCCGCAATCGATCGGGTTCTCGACGAGGCGTTCCGCTCGCGCGTCGCGGAGGCCGCGGGCCGCCCCGATCGCCTGGCAACCTCGGATGCCGAGGATTACGCGATGTGGAAATACCTGACGCGGTCGCTCATCGGCCGCGTCCCCGGCCTCGATGTGCCGTTCGAGCCCTGGTTCGCCGATCTCTTCGCCGATTTCGGGCGTCCCGGGGCCTGGCGGGTCTATCCGGACGCCTTCCCCGCGATCGATCGGTTCCGGGAGATGGGCCTCGCGGTCGGGATCGTCTCGAACTGGGACTCCCGGATCGTGCCCATCCTCGACGGCCTGGGGATCCGCTCTCGCGTGGACGCCGTGATCTTCTCGGCGCGGGTCGGGTTTAAAAAGCCCCACCGGAGGATCTTCGAGGAGGCCCTCCGGCGCTTCGGGGGCCTTGCCCCGTCGGAAGCGCTGCACATCGGGGACTCGGAAACCGAGGACCTGCGCGGGGCGGCGGCCCTCGGGATCCGGGCGCTGTTGCTGGATCGATCAGGCCGGCGGCCGCATGGGCCCGCCGTCGTGCGGGATCTGCTGGAGGCGGCCACGCGCGCGCGCGGAATGGCCCGCCATGCCCGGGCGCACCGGCCGCGTTCGTCCTAGCGGTACTTCTTGCGGTCGAACTTGCGGCGCTTCATCGCCCGGCGCTTCCTCCGACCGATCTTGCGCCGGCCCTTGTGACGCCGCTTCTTGAGGACGGATCCCATTCGTTGTCTCCTGCCGGACGCTGCCCGGCGGGGGGCATGGTAGCCGCGGCCGGGATCGTTGCAAAGCGCCGGGTTTCGGCCGGGCCCAACGGGGCGGCTCTCTCCTCCTCGTTGACGTCCGAACCCGAGCCCCTATCATCGCCCCCCTCATGAAAGGATTCACCGTCTGGTTCACGGGACTTCCCTGCTCGGGGAAGACCACGCTCGCGCGGCGGCTCGAGAAGGCGCTCCTCGAGAAGGGGCGGGTTTCCTCCGTCCTCGACGGCGACGAGGTCCGGGAGCGGATCTGCAAGGGGCTCGGCTTTTCCAAGGAGGGCCGCGACGAGAATATCCGCCGGATTTCCTTCGTCGCCCGCGAGGTCACGAAGACCGGCGGGGCCGCGATCGCCTGCGCGATTTCGCCCTACAAGGCGCTGCGCGCCGCGGCGCGCGCCGAGATCGGGAACTTCATCGAGGTCTTCGCGGATTGCCCCGTGAAAGTCTGCGCGACGCGCGACGTGAAGGGGATGTACAAGAAGGCCTTCGCGGGCGAAATCAAGAACTTCACGGGAGTCGACGATCCCTACGAGGCCCCCGAGAACCCCGAGGTCCGCGTCCGCACGGATCAGGAAAGCGAAGAGGCCTGCGTCGAGAAGATCCTCGCGAAGCTGCGCGCGCTGGGCTACCTCTCGGCTTGATTTCCGTCGCAGGCCGCGCGGCTCCCTCACCCCCGGCCCCTCTCCCAGGGGGCGGCTGGCTAGAATACGAGCATGAGGCAATTCCTCCTCGCCTCGGTCCTTCTCGGCGCGGGGCTCGCGCTCGCCGGGGAGCTGGCTCCCGCGCCGGAGACGCCGAAGCCTGCGGATCCCCCCGCGGCGCCCTCGCCTCTGGATGCGAAGGAGCCGGCGCCCGCAGAGAAGGAGACGCCGGAGCACGCCTTCTACCGCGAGAAGACGTGCCTGGAGTGCCACCTTCTTGCGCAGAAGGAGACGAATCCGAAGGGCTCGCCGCTCTGGTTTTCGGGGACGAAGTACCGCGCCGAGTTCCTGGAGAAATGGCTCCAGACGGTCGAGCCGATTCGCACCCTGCAGTACGGGACGCTGCGGCCGCCCGTTCCGGAGAAGGGGGACAAGGAGCACCCGAAGTTGAACGAGGCGGAGGCGAAGCGGATGGTCGCTTTCCTCCTGGCGCTGAAGGACCCGCAACCGCCGCCGGCCGTTGCCGCGAAGGAGCCGCCGGCGGCGGAAGTCCAGACGACGCTGACCCAGGAGCGCTGCAGTTGCGTTGCGTGCCACCAGATCTGGACCAACCAAGACGGCTGGGTCGGGGGCTTCTCGGGGCCGGTTCTCGCCGGGGTAGGCAAGCGCGTGACGCCGGAGTGGATCAAGGCGTTTTTCCAGGACCCCCGTCGGTTCGAGCCCCTCGGACGGATGCCGAACCTCTCGCACCGCTACCGCGCCGATCCCGAAATGAAGACCCAGAAGGACAGCGATCTCGACGACATCGTTCGGACGGTGGCGGCGTTCCCGGCGGGCGACGAGACGGTCCCGGGGAAGATGCCGAGGGGGGCTATCGATCCGACGGCCAACGAGATTCCCGCCGACGGCAGCCCCGTCCAGCAGCGGTTCTGGCGGTTCTGCGCCCAGTGCCACGGCGTGGACGCCCAGGGCACGGGGCCGAACGGCGGGGCCGAGGGCTCCATCGGGAAAGTGATCAAGAAGAGCCTGGTCCTGTCGGCCCGGGACCGCAACACGATGCGGGACATCATCCGCGACGGGGCCCGCCAGTTCTCCGGAAATCCCGTCATGCCCTCCTGGGGAAATTCGTTTAAGCCGGCGGAAATCGAGGAGCTCGCCGATCTCGTGTTCGGCTTCCGGAAGACCCCGCCGGCGAGGGCGACGCTTCCGCCTCCGCCGTCCGGTTCCGGCGGTCCGGATCGCGGCGGCTGGCCGGCGGGCCCGAAATCCTGATGCCCCGCGCGCGGCGGATCGCGGTTCTCGTTTCCGGGGGCTACGACAGCGCCGCGCTCATTCTCGCGACGGGCCGGCGGGTGCGGATCCTGGCGCCGTTCGCGCGCCGAACGAAGGCGGAGGCGGCCGTCTTCGCGCGCGGGCTTCCGATGGAACTCGCGTTCTCCTGCCTCGTCCCGCCCCCTCGTGTCGCAGTGGAGAGATGAACCCGCGGCGGCCCTCGGGGTTGAACCCCGCTCCGTTCCCCCTGTAAGATGCCCGCCCAAGGGCGATTAGCTCAGTTGGCTAGAGCGCTTGCTCGACACGCAAGAGGTCATTGGTTCGAGTCCAATATCGCCCATGCGCCCCCCCTGGACCGCCCGGATTCCCCGGGGTAGGCTCTTGTCAGAGGCATTTGTTGCAGGCTCAATATTCCCCCGCCGCGCCGTCCGCCGCGCGTTCCCTTTGATGAGTCATTGAGGTGATGGGGAAACTCGCAGGCTTCGCTTCCGGTTTCGGACGACTGCTTTCATGCTGAACGTCCTTCTGCCGGGAGGGGAGCGCCGGACGGTGCCGGCGGGGCGATCGCTTTCGGCCGTGGCGTCCGATCTCCGCGCGGCGCTTCCCTCCGAGCCCGTCGCGGCCCGCGCCGGAGGCCGGCTCGTCGATCTCTTCGAGACGCTTCCGGACGGCGCCGAGGTCTCGTTTGTCCTGCCCTCCGAGCCAGACGGCCTCGAGATCCTGCGCCACTCGTCTTCGCACATCATGGCCGAGGCGGTGATTCGGCTCTTCCCCGGCGCCCGCACCGGCGTCGGCCCTGCGATCGAGAACGGCTTCTATTACGATTTCGATCTGCCGCGCGCGCTGACCCCTGAGGACCTTCCGAAGATCGAGGAGGAGATGCGGCGGATCGTCGAGGCCCGCCGGCCGTTCGTCCGCGAGGAGGTTCTGAAGGCGGAGGCCGTCCGCCGGATGGAGGCCAAGGGGCAGACGTTCAAGATCGAGCTCATCTCCGGGATCCCGGATCCGTCCGTGTCCCTCTACGGCCAGGGCGGCTTCACGGATCTCTGCCGGGGGCCGCACCTGCCCCACACCGGGCGGCTCGCCGCCTTCAAGCTGCAGCGGGTGTCGGGCGCCTACTGGAAGGGCGACGCGCGCGGCAAGCCGCTGCAGCGGATCTACGGGACGTCGTTCTACTCGAAGGACGAGTTGGACCGGCACCTCGCGCTGCTCGTGGAGGCCGAGAAGCGGGACCACCGGCGAGTCGGGGTCGAGCTGGACCTCTTCTCGTTCAAGGAAGAGTCCCCCGGGTGCGCGTTCTGGCATCCGAAGGGGACGTTCGTCTACAACCGGATGGTCGACTACCTGCGGGGCGTCCTCGACGAGGCCGGCTATCAGGAGGTCCGGACCCCCACGATTCTCGACGACACCCTCTGGGCCCGGAGCGGACATCTGGACAACTACCGGGAGAACATGTTCTTCACGGCCGCCGGGGGCAGCGAGATACTGCTCTCCGATCGCCGCGCGGTCGAAACGGACGCCCGGGGCTATTGCCTGCGCCTCGATCCGGAAGCCGCCAAGCGTTTCCTCGGCGAGCCGCGCACCTACGCGGTGAAGCCCATGAACTGCCCCGGGGCCATCCTGCTCTACCAGTCGAAGGTGCGTTCCTACCGCGAACTGCCGCTCCGCCTCGCGGAGTTCGGGCACTGCCATCGCTCCGAGCTCTCCGGCGTCCTCCACGGCCTCTTCCGGGTGCGCGCCTTCACGCAGGACGACGCCCACATCTTCTGCGCCCCCGAGCAGGTCGAAGCCGAGATTTCCGCCTTCCTCGTGCTGCTCCGGAAGGTCTACGCCCGTTTCGGATTCCACGAGGTCCGGATCGAACTGTCCACGAAGCCCGACAAGTCCATCGGCGAAGACGCGCTCTGGGCGCGCGCGGAGGCGGCGCTGCGCTCCGCGCTCTCGGCATCGGGGATGCCCTTCGGGATCCAGCCCGGCGGCGGGGCCTTCTACGGCCCGAAGATCGACTTCCACGTGAAGGACGCACTCGGGCGCTCCTGGCAGTGCGGGACGGTCCAGCTCGACTTCGCCCTGCCGGAACGCTTCGATCTCGAGTACGTGCCGGCCGAGGGATTGCGGCCGCGGCCGGTCATGATCCATCGGGCGATCCTGGGAAGCCTCGAGCGCTTCATCGGGATCCTCGTCGAGCACACGGGGGGCGATCTCCCGCTCTGGCTCGCCCCGCTCCAGGCCCGCGTCGCCTCGCTTACGGAGAAGGAGGAGGCGCGGACCCGGGAGGTGTTCGCGGCCCTGCGGGCCGCCGGCGTCCGGGTCGACCTCGACGTGCGCGGCGAGAAGATGGGCGCGAAGGTCCGAGATGCGACTCTCGCGAAGATCCCGTTCTTCCTTGTGGTCGGCGCGCGGGAGGCAAAGGACGGGACGGTGTCGGTCCGGGATCGCAAGACAGGCAAGTCCGAGCCGTCGGCGCTGGGGGCGTTCGTGGAACGTCTCCGCTCCCTCGAGGGGTCCGCGCCGGGGGCTGAAAACGCGGCCGGGGGGTCGCTCCCGCCGCCATCAAAGGGAGGGTAGACGCCATTCACGATCTTCGGTCGAACGGCCAGATTCGGGTGCGGGAGGTGCGCGTCATCGACGAGGTGGGGGGCCAGGTCGGGATCGTCCCGATCGATCAGGCCATCTTCATGGCGCGGTCGAAGGAATTGGACTTGGTCGAGGTGTCGCCGGACTCGACGCCGCCGGTGTGCCGGATCATGGACTACGGGAAGTTCCGATACCAGCAGAAGAAGAAGAGCCATCAGTCGCGCAGCCACACGGTCCAGTTGAAGGAGATCCGGCTTCACTTGAAGACGGGGGCGAACGACATCGCGATCAAGGCCACCCACGCGAGGGAGTTTCTTGAGAAGCGCCACAAGATTCTCGTGAACATGGTCTTTCGCGGGCGCGAGGAGTCCCGGGCGGAACTCGGCCGGCAGATCCTTGCCGCCTTCGCCGAGAGCCTTGCCGACATCGGCAAGCTCGAGAGCGAGGCGAAGAAGGAGGGACGACGGCTCTGGATGACGATGTCGCACAAGTGACGGTCGGTCGCGCCCGTCACATCCTTCGTCCCCAGAAGACCCGGCCGGCCAGCGCCGCGGGGTAGGGGAACCGGGGACGGAATGGCCACTCCCCGCGCCGGGCCCGCCGGCGCCAGATGAGCGTTCCGGCCCGCAGCCACCACCGCCGCCGGACGCTTCGGCGCATCGATTCCCGGCGGACCTCCGAGAGGACCCGCTCGAGGTAGGGGCAAGGCGTTCCCTCCAGCGCGCCGCGCTCCACCTCCTCGTCGGCGCGGGCGCTCGCGAGCCCCAGGATCCATCCGGCGTCCACCCGGCCCGTCCGCGTCTCGAGGACGTTCACGATCTCCTCGTGTGCCTCGCGCCTCCGCGCGATCGTCTTCATTCCCGGATGGAGCCGGAAGCGCGCCAGCACCTGTGGCAGATATCGGACGTCCGCATGCCCCGCAAGCCGCAGCCAGTAGTCGTAGTCCATCGCGTGGTGCAACCCCTCGTCGAGGAATCCGAAGCGCTCCGGGACGCGCCGCCGGAGGAACATGGCGGGCTGGGGGATGAAGCAGATCCGCCGCAGGCGGGATGGGCGCCACTTCTCCGCGGGATAGGGCGCGACGGTCCGGTTCGACTCGTCGACGAAGACGGCGTCCCCGTAGACGGCGTCCGCCTCCGGGTGCTCCGCGAAGAAGGACCGGACGGCCGGGACGGCCCCGTCCTCGAGGGCGTCGTCGGCGTTCACCCACCCGAGGATGTCGCCGGAGGAGAGCCGCCAGCCCTTGTTCACGCCGTCGGCCTGGCCGCGATCCGGCTCGGAGACCCAGCGGACGCCCCGGGCGGCGCGCAGGATGTCGAGGGTGCCGTCCGTCGAGGCCGCATCGACGACCCAGTGCTCCGCGCCGTCGCGGACGCTCGCGATGCAGTCGGGGAGGAAGGCCGCGGCCTCCTTCGCGGGGGTCGCGACCGAAAGTGTGGTGGGGTCGCGTCGGGGCATGGATGGGCGCGCGCGGGCGCCGGGGAGCCTAGAATATCCGTCTTGAATCCCGACGCCGAACCGCTTCGCGTGATTGTCAACGGGATTCCCATGATCCCGCCCCGGACGGGGATCGGCCGGTTCGTCCACGCGAATGCCGAAACCATGGGTCGGCTTGTGCCCTCGATCCGGGCGTCGTTCTTCTACGGCTTCCGGCTTGGGGGCATCGAGGACTCGACCCGGCCGCGGAACTGGATTCGCCGGCTCTCACGGCTGCCCGGCGCGCGGAGCGTCTCCGGCCGGATCCTCGCCCACCGGATCCGCGGGATGGCCTTCCGTTGGCTTGCGCCTCGCGGGCGCTTCGATCTCTACCACGAGACGAACTACGCCCCGTTCCCGTTCCAAGGCCCGGTTCTTTGCACGATCTACGATCTGTCGTTTTTGCTCCGGCCGGAGACGCATCCCGAGGACCGGGTCCGGCTGATGTCCCGGCGCGTCCGGGCCGCCGCCACGTCCGCGGCCCGCTTCGTGACGATCTCGGAATCAGTCCGGCGCGAGATGACGGAGCACCTGGGAATTTCGCAGCAGCGCATCGACGTGATCCGCCCGGCCTGCGATCCGGCGTTCCTCTCGGCGAGGCCCGCGGACCTCGAGCAAAGGATCCGGGCGCTCGGCCTTCCCCCGGCGTATCTCTTCGCCGTGGGAACCGTGGAGCCGCGCAAGAATCTCGACACCCTCCTGCGGGCCCTCCGGATCCTCCGGGACCGCCAGGCGCCCTGTCCCCCGCTCGTCGTCGTAGGTCCGAGGGGCTGGAAATCGGAGCCGACGTTCGCGCTCGTGGACGATCTCGGGCTCGGGGACGCCGTCCGGTTCGCGGGCTTCCTGCCGGATGCCGACCTCGCGGTCGCCTACGCGGGCGCTTCGCTGTTCGTCAGCGCCTCGCTCTACGAGGGCTTCGGGATTCCCCCGCTGGAGGCCCTGGCGGCAGGGACGCCCGTTCTTTTGTCCGACATCCCGGCGCACCGCGAGGTCTATCCGTCGCACGCCGGCTTCGTTCCGCCGAGCGAGCCCGAGGCCTGGGCGGACGCGATCGCGGCGCACCTGCGAAATCCCTCGGCGCTGGCCGCCCTCGCCGCCGGGGGCCGGGCGCTGGCGGAGAGCCTGACCTGGGGGCGCTCCGCGGCGCTTTTGGCCGAGTCCTACCGCCGGACCGCGCGATCCTGACGTTCCGCTTTCCCTCCCAATAGTGCCCGAATTGCCGCGCCGGGGTCCTTCGAGCGCATCAGCGCCTCGCCCACCAGGATCGCGTCGAAGTCCGCCCGCTCGAGGGCGAGCGCGTCGGCGCGGGTCTTCACGCCGCTCTCGGCGACGCGCACGGCCTTCGCGGGCAGAAGCCTCGCCATCCGCAACGTTCGCCCGAGGTCCACCTCCAGGGTGTCGAGGTCGCGGCAGTTCACGCCGACGATCCGGGCGCCCGCCTTCGCCGCCGCGCAGACCTCGGAGGCCGTGTGGCACTCGACGAGGGGCTCCATCCCGAGATCGCGCGAAAGCGCGAGCATCGCCTTCAGATCGCTTGGCGCGAGGATCCGCGCGATGAGCAGGATCGCGTCGGCGCCCAGGGTCCGGGCGCGGACGATCTGCCAGGGGTCGAGGAAGAAGTCCTTCATGAGGACGGGGAGGTTCGAGGCCTTCCGGACGATCGGGATCCAGCGCGGATCGCCCGCGAAGAAGCGGCGCTCCGTGACGACTGAGATTGCGGCGGCGCCCGCGTCCCGGTAGGCGCGCGCGATTCGCTCGGGCGAAAGGCGCGGCCGCAGCAGCCCCGCGGAGGGCGAGGCCTTCTTGATTTCGGCGATGAGACGGAGCGGCGGCCCGGCGAGGGCCCGGGCGAAGTCGCGGGGCGGCGGGGCGGACCGGGCGCGCGCCCGGAGCGCCTCGATCGGGGTCCGGGCCCGCAGCCGCGCGACCTCGCGGCGGGTGCTCTCGCAGATCGGGTCGAGGATCATTCCTTACAGCGTGGCCTCGAGGAGGCCCTTCGCCTTCCAGTCCACGCTGCCCTTCTCGCCCCCGGGGATCTCGAGGGCGCCGTCGGCGGACTGGATGTGCTCGATGGAGCCGGCCTTGCGGCCCATGAGCTCAAGGGCGTAGGCGTCGAGGGCGACGCGGTCGATGCCGGCGACGATGGTTTTCGCGTCCTTGTACTCGGAGCCCCCGCCCGCCGGCCCGCCCGTGAGCATGATCTTCCAGGCGTCGAGGACCGTGAGGTCCACCTTCACGAGCCGGCTTAGGTCCACGATCCCGGGCTGCATCTTGCCGTGCAGGCGGCCGCGATCGTCGATGAGGCCCATCAGGTTCTTGAGGCCGAACGTGACGCCCGCGCCGCCGTGGTTCTTGCAGCAGGGGAGGTTGATGAGGACGTTGCACTCCACGGCGGGGGAGTAGAAGTTGTATTTCTGGAAGGCCGATCCGCCCGGGATGTCGTAGGAGCGGAAGAGGCTGGCGTCGATGAAGGGGACCGAGATCTTCGCCTTGTCCCCGACCTTCGCCTTCACGGCCTCGACGGCCGCCTTGATCCCGCTGGCGACGTAGGTCTTGGCGGCCGCGTTCACGGGGTTGTCGAAGACGGTCACCTCGGCGGCGCCGGCCTCGACGCACATCTCGACGACGGCGGCGACGATCGCGGGATTCGTGTTCGCGGCGTCCTCCGGCGGCTTGTCCCAGCCGATGTTCGGCTTCACGACGACCTTGTCGCCCTTTGCGACGAGCTTGTCCATCCCGCCCAGGAGCTCGATGGCCTTGCGGGTCGCGGCGGCGGGATCGCCCCCGCGAACGACCGCGAGCTTCTTCTCGAGCGCGTTCGGATCCTTGAATCCCTTCGCGGGCACGGTGGCGGCCGCCGCCGGCGGGGCCGGTGCCTTGGGCTTCTTCTTGCCCTTCCCGCCCGCGGCCGCGAGGAGATCCGACGGCAGGCCCGCGAGGCCCGCCGCGCCCGCGACGCCCGCGATCCCCGCCGCGTGCAGAAACGACCGCCTCGACATCGCGCCCGGGTCCCGTTTCCCGCAATTCCGTTCCATGGATCTCCCTCCGGATGGCCCCCGAATTCCCATTCGATGGTATCCGGCCCCCACGCCGCGCGCCAGCGGCCCCTAGGGTGCATTCCCCAGTCGATGGAGCGTGGGTCGGGGGCGGGGCACGGCCCTAGGCTCCCGGTCTCCGCACGGTCCACGGCATGTAGACGAATTCATGGCGTTGGACCGTGCTCCGACAGGTCGCTACGGTCCGCGCCCCGCCCCCTCCCGTTTCTTCAAGTGGGGAATGCATCCGGCCCCCTAGAACCGGATCCCGAGGAACGGCAGCGTGAAGAGGTAGAACGTCCGGCCCTCCTTCGTCCGCTCGAGGCGGAACAGCAGGGCGACCGAGGCGCTGCCGGTGCCGGCCTTCGTGTCCTCGATGGAGTGGTAGAGGCCGAAGAGGACGTGGTGCTCGAAGGTCGTCTGCTCGGGGGTTCGCTCGCGGCGGTAGAGATACCAGAACGAGGAGACCTTCCGGTAGCCGTCGGCGCGCGTCTCGACGTCGAGCAGGGGCCAGAAGGAGAACCAGTGGACGTCGCCCCCCTCGCGGTGCCGCCAGAAGGCGGGCGGGAAAAACCAGGTGGTGGCCTCGCGCTCGTCGGCGAACGAGCCGCCCAGGGGGAAGAAGAACCCCGTCTCGCTGCGGCCCTTGCCGTCGCCGCCGTGGAAGAAGAGGTAGGAGAGGGCGGACCAGCGCTCGAAATCCCTCTCCCGGTCGTAGCCGAAGAAGGGCCAGACGTGGGCGTAGGACTCGGCGGGCGAGGACGAGAAGTAGGCGGTGGGGAAGACCCAGAGGCTGGAGGCATCCTTCCGCGTCCGGCGGAAGAAGACGGTCCCGAACGTGTCGGAGCCCTCCTTGTCCACGGCGCGGAAGAAGACCGGGGCCGCCCAGGCCGTGGAGCGATCGCCCTCCCGGCGGGCCCCGGCGAGGGGGAAGAGGACGCCCGTTTCGCTTCGATCCTTGCCGTCGGATCCGTGGAAGAAGAGCGGCGCGAGAACCGATCGGCGCTCGAAATCCCCCTCCCGGTCGTAGCCGTAGAACGGCCAGACGTGGGCGTGGGCCTCGTCGGTCGAGGACGAGAAGTAGGCGGTGGGGAAGACCCAGAGGCTGGAGGCATCCTTCCGCGTCCGGCGGAAGAAGACGGTCCCGAACGTGTCGGAGCCCTCCTTGTCCACGGCGCGGAAGAAGACCGGGGCCGCCCAGGCCGTGGAGCGATCGCCCTCCCGGCGGGCCCCGGCGAGGGGGAAGAGGACGCCCGTTTCGCTTCGATCCTTGCCGTCGGATCCGTGGAAGAAGAGCGGCGCGAGAACCGATCGGCGCTCGAAATCCCCCTCCCGGTCGTAGCCGTAGAACGGCCAGATGTGGGCGCGGGCCTCGTCGGGCGAGGACGAGAAGTAGGCGGTGGGGAAGACCCAGAGGCTGGAGGAATCCTTCCGCGTCCGGCGGTAGAAGATCGTCCCGAACGTGTCGGACCCCTCCGCGTCATTGGCGCGGAAATAGAACGGCAGGAGCCACTCGCGCAGGCTTTCGCCCTCCCGCCGCCGGCCCCCGAGGAGCATGGCGATGTCCGTTTCGCGATCCCCGTCGGTCCAGCGGAAGAAGAAGGGGGCCACGCGGGCGTGCGAGCGCCGGCCCCCGTCCGAGCGCGAGAAGCGCGCGAGGGGGAAGAGCACGTCGGTGCAGCGCTCGCCTGCCCGATCGTCGCGCGAGGAGACGAGCAGCGGGCCGAGGACGAACCAGCGGGAGGCCTTCCCGTCGCCTTCCCGGGCGAGGCCGAAGAACGGCAGGGCGTAGAGGTAGTCGTATCCGGGCCCCGAGCCGCTCCAGAAGAGCGGCGCGAGCGCGGCCCGCCGGCGCTCGTCCGGCGAGAGGCGCTGCCAGTAGAAGGGCAGGAGGCTCAGCGTCTCCGTCGAGCCCTCGCCCTCGGTCCGCCGGTCGAACGTCCAGAGCGGCCAGGGGAATCCCCAGGCGGAAAGGCCCCGGGCGGAATCCGACTCGTGGTAGAACAGCGGCGGCAGGACCCAGGTCGTGGCGTCCGTTTCGCCCTTGCGGACGTGGCCGGCGACGGGCGTGAACCAGTAGGAAAGGCCCGGCGCCTCGCGGCGCAGGAACACCGGCAGGAGGAGATCGTAGGAGAGGTCCTTGGAGCGGCCGTGGAAGAAGACGGGCAGCACGGTGGTGCGGGTGGCGTCCGGCGTCCAGTCGTGGGAGTAGACGGCGAGGATGGGGATGACGGCCTCGTAGTGGTGCTTGTCCTTCCGGATCTGCTGGAAATAGAAGGGGAAGAACGAGAGCGTCTCCTCCGGCTCGCCGGCCTCGACCTTGCGCTCGAATCCCCAGACGGGCCAGGGGAAGAAGGACTGGACGGTGCCTTCTTTCGCGTCGGCCTGGCGCCAGAAGAGCGGCGGGAGAAGCCAGTCGTAGGTCCGGTCCGCGCCCTTGCGGACGTGGCCGGCGAAGGGGATGCACCAGTAGGAAAGGTCCGGCGTCTCGCGCCGGAGGAAGAGGGGGACGAGGAGGTCGTAGGCGAGATCCTTCTCGCGGCCGCGGAAGTAGAGCGGGAAGGCCGCGAACGAGGAGGCGTCCTTCGACGAGGCCTGCCAGAAGATCGGCGCGAGCGCGACGCGGCGCGCGGAGCCCGGGGCGATTTGCTGCCAGTAGAAGGGCAGCAGCGAGAAGGTCGAGGCCTTCTCCTGGCCGTTGCGCTCGTAGTACCACAGCGGCCAGGGGAAGCTCCAGGAGAGGAAGTCCTTCGCGGGATCGGTCTCGTAGGTTGCGAGGGCCGGCAGGATCCACGAGACGGATCGCGTCTCGCCCGAGCGCAGGTGCCCGCCCAGGGGGGTGATCCAGACGGATTCCTCCGGCGTCGAGCGGCGGAAGAGGAGGGGCACGACGACGTCGTAGGCGAGGTCCTTCTCGCGTCCGCCGAAGACGAAGGGGAAGAAGTGCCAATGGGTGGAGACGGCCGGGGGCTCGCCCTCCGCGGCCTTCCGCTCGCGGCGGCGCCAGGAGAAGAGAGACGCCCCCGTGCGGGCGTCGAGGGAGAGGACGCCGACCCAGGCG
Source organism: uncultured Planctomycetia bacterium (assembly GCA_964358555.1). Classification (GTDB taxonomy): domain Bacteria; phylum Planctomycetota; class CAYHQZ01; order CAYHQZ01; family CAYHQZ01; genus CAYHQZ01. Next base: position 9,566 of record CAYHQZ010000016.1, on the reverse strand, counting down.
TCCGTCCCGTCGCGGGCGCTTTCGAAGAAGGGGATCCCGACGGCCTGGAGGATCCGGAGCTTGGAGGACGAATCGGTTCGTTCCAGGGAGGCGAGCGACAGCAGCGGGTCCATCCCGCCGATCGCGAGGCGCGAGCCCCCCCCGGTCCTGCGCCACTGGAAGAGCGGGGCGACGCCCGCGCGTTTCAGGCCGCCCTCCGCGGTCGCGTAGCCCGCGAGGGCGAGCCGTTCGTCCTCCCATCCGATCGAAAGCAGGTCCGCGCTCCCGCGGTTCGGGCCCCACGTCCGGTGAAAGGCGGAGAGCGTCCCCTCGAAGGCCTGGAGCGCCGCGAATTCGCCCGATTCGCTTCCCCAGCGCCCCGAGGCGGCCGAGAAGAACGCCATGTCCTCCGGCTGCTCCCGATCCCGGCCGAGGAAGAAAAGATCGGCGGCCGCATAGTCCAAGTCCTCGCGCCGGGAGACGGCGGCAGCCAGGCCGTCCAGCCCGAGCGCGGCGAAGCGTGAGTGGGTGCCGTTGCGCTCGAAGCCGAAGAAGGGGATCGCCCAGGCCCGCCGGAGCGTTTCCTGCGCGTCGAATTCCCAACGGACGAGCGAGGAGAGAAGGAAATGCTCGCTCGTCCGGGCCTTCTCGGGGCCCTTGCGGTTCACGCCGTAGACGGGCCAGAGGTGCTTTAAGTCCCGCTCGGGGGTCTGCTCGCTCCACCAGAACGGGACCGCGTAGGCGTAGGTCTTCTTTTCGGCCGGCTCGGCGCCGAAGAAATTCAGCGGCGCGACCCACGTCCACCACCGGCCCCGTTCGGCGCCGTCATTCCGGTGGCCGAAGACCGGAAGAACCCAGGTCGATCCTGCCCCCTGTTCGTCGCTCGAGTGGAAGAAGAAAGGGAAGAATCGCGAATTCACCTCGCCGCCCCGCCGGTAGTCGCGGAAGGCGTAGAAGACGGCGCGGACATCGTGGCCGGGCGGGTTGTCGTAGGTGTCGGCCGAGGCGATGAACCAGGCGTTGAAGGCCTCGTGCTTGCCCTCCTTTGTCTCCCCGGACCGGCAGCCGAACCCTACGGAGACGGCGAGAAGGAGCGAGGCGGCGAGCGCCGCGAACCGTTCCTTCCTGGCGGGCGCTGCGATCATTCCGGGACCTTGGCCGGAACGATACCGGCGCCGGTCCCTTTCCGCAACGCGCCCGGCCCGCCGGGTCCGCGCGGCGGTATGATCCGCCCTGCGATGTCCGCATCCCTCTCCCGCCTCGCGCGTGCGCCCTCGTTCGAGGCCTTCATCGAGGCTGCCCAGCCCGCCATCGAGGCGGAACTGCAGCGGATCGTGCGCGCGATCCCGGAGGGGTTTCTCAAACCGTTCGCCCGCTATCAGATGGCGAGCGGCGGAAAGCGGATGCGGCCGGCGCTGGCACTTCTCGCGGGCGTCGGCTTCGGGGCGGCGCCTGCGCGCGTTCTTCCCTTCGCGGCCGCCTGCGAGTTTTTGCACAACTTCTTTTTGGTCCACGACGACATCGAGGATGGGGACGTCGTCCGGCGCGATCGGCCCGCGCTGTGGGCGCGTTTCGGCCTCGCCCACGGCGTCAACGCCGGCGACCATCTCCTCGCCCTCGCCGTCGAGCGCGTCCTCTCCGTTCCCGCGCCGGACGCGATCCGGTTTCGGCTCCTTCGCGAGTTCCTTTTCGTCCTGCGCCGGACGATTCTCGGCCAGGGGCTCGACATCGAGCATCGGGGCGCGCGCCGGCTTTCGATGAGCCTGTGGCGGCGGATCGTGGGATGCAAGACCGGCGACTACCTTGCCCTCGCCCTCACGGGGCCGGCGATCCTCGCGGGGAAATCCCCAGCCGCCGTCGAGGAAGCGCGCGCCGCCGGCCGGGATCTGGGGATTGCGTTCCAGGCGAAGGACGATTGGCTCGATCTGTCGCCCGGGAAGGGCAGGGGCGGGGAAGTGGGCGGCGACATCCGCGAAGGCAAGCCCTCGATCCTCGCCGCCTTCGCCCTTTCCCGCCTGCCCGCCGGATCGCGCGCGAGGCTGCGCGCGATCCTCGCGAAGCCCCGGGAGGAGACGGGCCCTTCCGACGTCCGCTGGGCGGCGGCCGCCTTCGAGCGGACCGGCGCGATGGCGTTCGCCGAACGCAGCGCCCGAACGCTCGCCGCCCGGGGGCTTTCGAGGCTGGCGCGCCTGCGCCCGTCGCGGCTCGATCTTTTCGAGGGATTCGTCCGGATGATCGTCGAGCGCACGAGGTAGGCGCTCCGCGGCCGCGGGCCGGGGGATCATTGAAAAACCCTCGGAAGCGGGTATTTTCACCCGTGTGCAGCCTCGCGAACGCGCGGAGCGCCCGGCGAAATCTTCCGGCAGCTCCGTAGAAACGCCGCCCGTCCCGTCGGCCTCGCCCACGCTGCTCGCGGCGGTCAAGGAGAGCCAGGGGGGGCCTAGGCCGAAGCGCCGCTTCGAGATCAGCATCTACCTCGCCTGGTGCAAGCGCTGCGGCATCTGCGGGGCCTTCTGCCCGACGAAGGCCCTGGTGAACGACGCGCTGGGCCAGCCCTCCGTTGCGAACGAATCGAAGTGCATCGGCTGCCTTCAGTGCATGCACCGCTGCCCGGACTTCTGTGTGGAGGTTTCCGAGAAGAAGCCGGAGTCGGGAGGGAAATCGTGAGCGAGCCCGCCGCCTTGCCGCCGGCTGCGCCGAAGCCGCAGCTATTGTCCGGCAACGAGGCCGTGTCCCTCGGCGCGCTCGCCGCGGGCGCGCGGTTTTTCGCCGGCTATCCGATCACGCCGTCCACCGAGATTGCCGAGATGATGTCGCAGGAGCTTCCGAAGGTCGGAGGAACGTTCATCCAGATGGAGGACGAGATCGCGAGCCTCGGCGCGGTCATCGGGGCGTCGCTGGCCGGCGCGAAGGCCTTCACGGCCACGAGCGGTCCGGGCTTCTCGCTGATGCAGGAGCACGTCGGCTTCGCCGCCATCGCGGAGGTGCCGTGCGTGATCGTGGACGTGATGCGCGGCGGGCCATCCACGGGCCTGCCCACGAAGACATCCCAGGCGGACATCATGCAGGCGAAGTACGGCTCCCACGGGGACTATCCGTCGCTGGTCCTGATGCCGAACTCGGTTCTCGAGTGCTACCGGTTCGCCATCCTATCCTTCAACCTCTCCGAGAAGTTCCGGATGCCGGTGATCCTGCTGTCCGACGAGGTCATCGGGCACATGCGCGAGAAGGTCGTCCTGCCGGCGCCGGGCGAAATCGAGGTGCAAAACCGCCTGGCACCGACCGTGCCGCCGGACTGGTATCAGCACTATCCCAACACCTCGACGGGGATCTCCCCGATGGCGAGTTTCGGCGAGGGCTATCGCTTCCACGTCACGGGGCTCACCCACGACACGAGCGGATTTCCCACCGAGCGCTCCGACGAGATCGAGCAGATGCAGGAGAAGCTGAAAAACAAGGAGATCCGGAATCCGAAGGACATGACGATGGTGGAGCGCTACATGATGGACGACGCGGACGTCTGCCTCTTCTGCGTCGGTTCCGTCTCGCGGCCCGCCCGCCAGGCGGTGCGGCTGCTGCGCCGGCACAACGTGAAAGCCGGCCTCCTGCGGCCCCAGATCGTCTGGCCGTTCCCGAAGGCGGCGGTGGAGGAGATGCTGGAGCAGGTCCACACGGTGCTGGTGCCCGAGATGAACGTAGGCCAGCTGCGCCAGTCGGTGGAGCGCTTCTCGAAGGAACCGGGCACCGTCGTTCGGGGCCTGAACATCCTGAATTCCCGGATGATCACGACGGCGCAGATCGTCGAGTCCGCGCTGTCCGCCGTGATCCGGCCGGAGCGAAGGCGGACGGGAGGGCGGGCCCATGCCTGAAACCGCCGGCTTCCTCGGCAAGCGCCCCGGGCTGTACGACTGGCTTCGGGTGAAGAAGAAGTTCCCGCACCTCTGGTGCCCGGGCTGCGGGCTGGGCACGATCCTCCAGACCTTCACGCGCTCGCTCGTGTCGCTCGAATACGACAAGAACGACGTGGTCGTGGTGTCGGGGATCGGGTGCACAGGAAGGATCCCCGTCTACCTCGACTGCAACACGCTCCACACGACCCACGGCCGGGCGCTGACGTTCGCGACCGGCGTCAAGCTCGCGAAGCCTAACCTCAAGGTCGTCGTCTTCATGGGCGACGGCGACGCGCTCGCCATCGGGGGCAATCACTTCATCCACGCCTGCCGGCGGAACATCGGCCTCACGGCCATCGTCGTCAACAACGCCATCTACGGCATGACCGGCGGGCAGACGGCACCCACGACGCCCACGGGCGCGCGGGCGACGACGGCGCCGCTCGGCAACATCGAGCAGCCCTTTGACACCTGCGATCTGGCGAGGAGCGCCGGGGCGACGTTCGTCGCGCGCACGACGGTCTTCCACCTGGCCCAGATGGAGAAGCTGATGGCCCAGGCGATGCGCCACGACGGATTCAGCGTTCTCGAAATCGTCTCCAACTGCCATACCTATTACGGCCGGTTGAACAAGAAGGGCACGCACCTCGACATGCTCAAGCAGATGCGGGAGCGGGCCGTGGTCCATGCGCCGGATCTCGATCTTGCGAAGTCGAAGGCCGCGGGCAAGGACATCGTGACCGGCGTGTTCCTCGACGATACGAGCCGCCCGGAGTACGTGGCGCAGTACGAGGAGAAGGTCCAGCGGCCGTCGATGGGGGGGAAGAGCCATGGCAGGCCGTAGGAAGAAGGCCCAGGCCCCGCCGCCGGAGCCGACGGTGAACGTCCGCTTGAGCGGCAGCGGCGGCCAGGGCCTGATCCTCGCGGGGCGATTGCTCGCGGAGGCCGCCGCCCTGCACGACGGTCTGGACGTGGTCCAGACGAATTCCTACGGCCCGGAGGCCCGCGGCGGGGCGAGCCGTTCCGACGTGGTGCTGGGGCGCGGTGAAATCGACGATCTCCACCCGTCCGTCACGGACGTCCTCGTCTGCCTGAACCAGGCCTCCTGCGACGCCTTCTATCAGGATCTGACGCCCAACGGCCTGCTGATCACGGACAGCGACAACGTAAAAGTCGTTCCCACGACGCGGGCCCTCGAGGCGCCCATGACGGCGCTCTCCCGGCAGGTGGCCGGCACGCCGATGGCCGCGAACGTGGCGGCGCTCGCCGTCCTCGCCGCCGTCACGAAGATCGTCACCCGCGATGCCCTCAAGGCCGCGCTGAAGGATCGGCTGCCGCCGGCCCATCTCGAGGGCAACCTGAAGGTGCTGGATGCGGGATTCGCCGAGGCCTCCGAGATTCTGGCCCGCATGTCGGAAAAGAAGCGCGCCCTGCTGCCGGACTTCAGCGACCTGCGCCTTTCCCGATAGACTTTCCGCTCCATGGAATCCTCCGGCCGATCCGCCGCGCTTCCCGACGGGGGCGCGATCCGCCCCGGGGGGCCGGAGACGGGCGCCGTGCGCGCGCTCTCGGACGTCCTGCGCCTCTGCTTCTGCACCTCCATCGGGCGGAAGACCGTCGCGTCGCTCACCGGCCTCGGGGCCGTCGGGTTCCTCGCCGCCCATCTCGCCGGCAACGCCTTCGCGTTCGGCGGCGCCGCTGCCCTGGACGGCTACGCGAGTCGCCTGCACGGCATTCCCGGCCTGATCCTGCTCCAGGCGGGGCTGGCGCTCCTCCTCCTCGCGCACGCGGGCCTGGGCCTCGTCGTGACCCTCATGAACTGGCGGGCGCGGCCGATCGGCTACGGGATGTACCGGCCGGCGCGGGCCGAGACGGTCCTCTCCCGGACGATGATCTTCTCGGGGCTCGCCGTCCTCGTCTTCCTCCTCTTCCACGTCTGGGCGATGGCGCTCGCCCCCGATCGCAGCGCCTCCACCTTCGCGCGCGTGCAGGCGGCGCTCGGCGTTCCCGGCACCGCCGCGTTCTACCTGTTCGGCTTCGCGGCGCTTGGGCTGCACCTCGGCCACGGCCTCGTCAGCGCGATCCTCTCGCTCGGCGTCTTCCATTCCCGCCACGACGCCTGGATGCGCCTCGCCGGCCGCCTGCTTGCAATCATTTTGTCCGTCGGCTTCGCGGGCGTCGCGCTCTGGTTCGTTCTCGGGAAAGGGGTCGCCGGATGACGCTCGACGCGAAGGTTCCGGACGGGCCGCTGCCGGAGAAATGGGATCGCCATCGCGATCGCCTGGCGCTGGTGAGCCCCGCCAACAAGCCCAAATACCGGGTCCTCGTGGTCGGGACGGGGCTGGCCGGGGCGTCGGCCGCCGCATCGCTTGCGGAACTGGGCTACCGCGTGGATGTCTTCTGCCTGCAGGATAGCCCCCGGCGGGCGCACAGCATCGCGGCGCAGGGCGGCATCAACGCGGCGAAGAACTACGCGAACGACGGCGACAGCGCGCGAAGGCTCTTCCACGACACGGTGAAGGGCGGCGACTACCGCTCCCGCGAGGCGAACGTTTTCCGGCTCGCGCAGGTGAGCGGCGCCATCATCGATCAGTGCGTCGCGCAGGGCGTCCCGTTCGCCCGCGAATACGGCGGCCTCTTGTCCACCCGGTCCTTCGGCGGGGCGCAGGTCTCGCGCACCTTCTACGCCCGCGGCCAGACGGGCCAGCAGCTTCTGCTCGGCGCCTACGTATCGCTCTTGCGCCAGGCCCGCGCCGGGCGCGTGCGGATCTTTCCCCGACGCGAGGTACAAGACGTCGTCGTCGCGGACGGCCGCGCGCGCGGGCTCGTCGTCCGAAACCTCGTGACGGGCGCGCTCGAGACGCACGAAGGCTCCGCCGTCGTCCTCGCGACGGGCGGCTACGCGAACGTCTTCTATCTCTCGACGAACGGCGTCAGCGGCAACGTCTCGGCCGCCTGGCGGGCGTTCCGGCGCGGCGCCTTCTTCGCGAATCCCGCCTTCACCCAGATCCACCCGACCTGCATCCCGCTCGCAGGCGAGCACCAGGCCAAGCTCGTCCTCATGAGCGAAAGCCTCCGCAACGACGGCCGCGTCTGGGTTCCGAAGAAGCCCAAGGACCCGCGGCCGCCCGCGGAGATTCCGGAGTCCGAGCGCTTCTATTTCCTGGAGGAGCGCTATCCACGGTTCGGGAACCTCGTCCCCCGCGACGTGGCCAGCCGCAACGCGAAGGCCGTGATCGATCAGGGCCTTGGCGTCGGCCCCACGGGCATTGCGGTCTATCTGGATTTCGACAAGGCCCTGGCGGCCCGCGGCCGCGCGGCGTTGCGCGAGCTCTACGGCAACCTCTTCGATCTCTACGAGAAGATCACGGGCGAGGACGGGTACCTCGCGCCCATGCGGATTTATCCCGCCCCGCACTATTCGATGGGGGGGCTGTGGGTGGACTACGACCTCATGACGACGATCCCGGGCCTCTTTGCGATCGGCGAGGCCAATTTCTCCGACCACGGCGCCAACCGCCTGGGCGCGAGCGCGTTGATGCAGGGCCTCGCCGACGGCTACTTCATCCTGCCCTACACCCTCGGGGGATACCTCGCCGGGTGCGCGCCGGACCCTTCCGGCGCGGGGCATGCCGCGTTCGCGGACGCGAAGTCGGCGGCGGCCGCGCGGCTGGAGCGGCTGCTCTCCGTTCGCGGGAAGAAGCCGGCGCCGGCGTTCCACCGTGAGCTGGGAAGGCTTCTGTGGGATCGCTGCGGGATGAGCCGGACGGAGGCCGGCCTGAAGGAGGCCCTCGCGCGGATTCCCGAGATCCGGGAGGCGTTCTGGAAGGGCGTCAGCGTGCCTGGCTCCGCCGCCGGCGTGAATCCCGCGCTCGAGCGGGCGGGCCGCGTCGCCGATTTCCTCGAGTTCGCGGAATTGCTTGTCGCCGACGCCCTGCATCGCCGCGAGTCGTGCGGCGGGCATTTCCGCGAGGAGAGCCAGACGCCCGACGGCGAGGCGAAGCGCGACGACGCGAATTTCCAATACGTCGCCGCGTGGGAATCCCGGGGGCCCAACGAGGCGCCCGTCCTGCACAAGGAGCCCCTCGCCTTCGAGTCCGTGGCGCTCGCGCAGAGGAGCTACAAGTGAGATTCACGCTCCGCGTCTGGCGCCAGAAGGACGCCGCCTCCCCCGGCCGGTTCGAGACGCTCGAGGCTTCCGACGTCTCGCCCGACATGTCCTTTCCGGAGATGCTCGACCGGGTCAACGAGGATCTCGTCGCGCGCGGCCTCGAGCCCGTGGCGTTCGATTCCGACTGCCGCGAGGGGATCTGCGGGGCCTGCGGGATCATGGTGAACGGCCGGGCCCACGGCCACACGCCGGGTTCGACGACCTGCGAACTGCGGATGCGGCGCTTTGCGGACGGCGAGACCCTGACGCTCGAGCCCTTCCGGGCGCGGCCGTTTTCCGTGATTCGAGATCTGGCCGTGGACCGCGGCGCCCTCGAGGGGATCCTCAAGGCCGGCGGCTACGTGTCCGTGAACGCAGGCAGCGCCCCGGACGCGCACGCCGTCCTGGTCGGGAAGGAGGACGCGGACCGCGCGATGGACGCCGCCCAGTGCATCGGGTGCGGGGCCTGCGTCGCGGCCTGCCCGAACGCCGCGGCGATGCTGTTCGGCAGCGCGAAAATCGCCCACCTCGCCTCGCTTCCGCAGGGCCGGGTCGAGTGGGCCCGCCGGGCGCGCGACATGGCGGCCGCCATGGACGAAGCCGGCTTCGGCCACTGCTCGCGCCACGGCGAATGCGAGGCCGCCTGCCCGAAGGAGATCCCGCTCGGCAACATCGCCCGCTGGAACCGCCACTTCCTCCTCGCCTCGCTCTTCGCCCCGGCGGACCGCGCCGAGGAATCCGCCTCGTGAAGATCCACGAATACCAGGCCCAGGCGATGCTGCGCGAGTTTGGCGTGCCCGCGCCGGAAGGGATCCTGGCGTCCACGCCGGCGGAGGCCGCCGCGGCCGCGAAGAAAATCGGAGGAGCCTGCGTTCTCAAGGCCCAGGTCCACAGCGGCGGCCGGGGGAAGGCGGGGGGGATCCGGCGGACGGCGAATCCCGCCGAGGCCGAGGCGGCCGCGCGCGCCATCCTTGCGCTCCGGATCCAGAACCTTCCTGTCCGCAAGGTCTACGTCGTGCCTGCGGCCTCCTTCGTCCGCGAGGTCTACCTCTCGCTCCTGCTCGATCGCGCCTCGTCGAGGCTTACGTTCCTCGGCTGCGCGGCCGGCGGCGTGGAGATCGAGGAGACGGCGAGGAAATCCCCCGGCTCGATTATCCGTCTGCCGGTTCCGGCGGACCCGGCGGGGCTGTCGCCGGAAATGCTCGCGCCGCTTGCGAACGCATTGTTCCCTTCGCCCGCCCTCGCCGCCGAGGCCTCGCGGCTCATGATGAACCTCGCGAGGCTCTACCGGGCGCGCGACTGCTCGCTCATCGAGTTGAACCCGCTGGTCGAGACGGCCGCGGGGGGGCTCCTCGCCCTCGATGCGAAAATCCTCCTCGACGACAGCGCGCTTTATCGCCAGCCGGCCAATGTCCTCTTGCGGGATCCCGATTCGGAGGATCCGGCCGAGGCCGAGGCGCGCGCGGCCGGCTTGAGCTTTGTCGGCCTCGACGGCGACATCGGCTGCCTGGTGAACGGCGCGGGCCTGGCGATGGCCACGATGGACA
>CAYHQZ010000015.1:22136-26691 GCA_964358555.1 uncultured Planctomycetia bacterium | reverse complement strand
GGATCGACAGTCCGATGCTCTAGCCAATTGAGCTACGCCTCCGATCCGCGAAGGAATTATAGCGAATCCTCTCGTTGGCGGCGAGTGGAGGGGTGCGCGGGCTGCCAGCGGACGCTTTTGAACCGCTCGACGCGGTCGGCGCGGACCCGGATGTCCTCGCGGGCGAGGAGGGCGATCTTGCGGGCGATGCCGCCTTCGAAGCCGCCGCCGTAGCCGCCGATGGCGCCGTTGGCTCGGACGACGCGGTGGCAGGGGGTGACGGCGGACGGCCCGCCGCGGCGGCGGGTCTTCGGGCTGTCGGGATCGGGATTTCGCCGCAGCGCCGATCCGACAGCCCGGGCGGTATGGCCCCGGCGGCCCAGGGCTTTCGCGATGTCGCCGTAGGTGGTGACGCGCCCGCGCGGGATTCGGCGGACGATGGCGTAGACGGCGGCGTCGAAGGGGGAAGGCATGGGGGAAGTATAGAACGCGGCCTGACTTTGGACTTTGGACCTTGGACCTTGGACCTTGGACTTTTAGAATCTCCCTTCAGGAATCCCATGCCCATCCATTTCCGCTGCGAGAAGTGCAACGCGGAGCTCTGGGCCCGCGACGGCCAGGGCGGAAAGGTCGCGGTCTGCCGGGACTGCGGGGCCTCGATGGAGATCCCCATGGTCGGGATTCCCGAGGAGGTCTTCCCGATTCCGCCGCTGATCAAGGACAAGAAGCGGCCGAAGTTCAAGATCGTCCAGCGCAAGGAAGGCTGCTTCGGCTGCGCCAGCATGATCGTCGCCGCCGTGACCGCGTTCGCCGGGATGGCCGCCGCGATCGCGGCCGCGATCTTCTTCCGCTGACTTAGGACTTTGGACTTAGGACTTTGGACTGCCGTATCCACGCCTCCGGATTGAGTAGGTTCGGCGGACGCTTCCCCTGCAGGCCGGCGAGGAGGTTCTCGGCGGCGACGACGGCCATCCGGGCGCGGGTTTCCACGGTGGCCGAGCCGAGGTGGGGCAGGAGGACCGCGTTTTCGCACGCAAGCAGCGCCGGGTGCACTTCGGGCTCCTGCTCGTAGACGTCGAGGCCGGCGGCGAAAATCCGGCCGGCCTTCAGGGCGTCGGCGAGGGCGGCTTCGTCCACGACGGGGCCGCGCGAGGTGTTCACGAGGCAGGCCGTCGGCTTCATGAGGGCGAGGGAGCGGGCGGAGATCAGGTGGCGGGTTCCCTTCGGCGGCGGCCCGGGGATCAGGGGGACGTGGAGGGAGACGAAGTCGGATTCGCGCAGCAGCGCGTCTAGGTCCGCGCGCTTCGCCCCGGCGGCCGAGTCGCCCTCGGCCCGGCCGTCGCCCGCCTCCGCGTAGAGGACGCGCATTCCGAAGCCGGCCGCGCGCCGGGCCACGGCGGCCCCGATCCTTCCGAAACCGACGATCCCGAGGGTTTTTCCGTGGACGTCGCCCCCGAGGAGCATCATCGGGCCCCAGCCCGAGAACTTTCCCGCCCGCACGAACCGATCGCCCTCGGCGATCCGTCGGGCGGTCGCGAAGATCAACGCCCAGGCCATGTCGGCGGTCGTTTCGGTGAGGATGCCGGGCGTGTTCGTCACCAGGATTCCGCGCTTGCTCGCCGCCGCGAGGTCGACGTTGTCGAAGCCGACGGCGTAGTTCGAGAAGATTTTTGCGCCCTTCGCTGCCTCGAAGACCCCGGCGTCGATCCGGTCCGTCAGCAGGCACAGCACGCCGTCCCGCCCCTTCACGGCGCGCAGCAGCGCCTCGCGCCCGAGGACCCGATCGTCGGGGTTCACGTCCATCCGCCCGACGCCCGCTCGAAGGACGTCGAGGCCCGCTTCCGGAATCCGGCGCGTGACGTAGACGTTGAAGGGCATGGCCGGAAGTGTAAGATTCCACCCATGCGTTGGACACCCGCGGCCGCGTTCCTCGCGCTTTCGCTGTCCGCCTGCGACACGCCGGATGCGTTTTTCGCGAAGCGCGAGCTCAAGGTCGTCCTCAACGGCCAGGCCCTCTACATCCACCCCGACAACCCGATCGACATTCCCGAGGGGAACAAGGTGAAAATCGAGAAGGGCCAGATCACGATCACCGGCGCCGACATGATCACCATCCGCGACAAGGCGGTCGGCGTGCGGGGGAACACGATCACGATCGGGGCGAGCCAGTTCGACGCGTCGACCTTTAAGAAGGTCAAGATCGACCGGGTCGGCAACGTCTACACCGACAGCCGGACCGACGCCCGGTAGCGCCTACGGCGCGGCCGGCTGGTCGAGGGAGACGCGCCCGTAGGCGTCGATGCGCAGCGAGCGCCCGCGCCCGACGTCGAATCGAGAGCCCTCGACGTGGACGGACTCGCCCTCGACCCAGACGAGTTTGCCGTTGATCTTGATTCGCCCGTCGCCCCGGATGGAGAAGGCGCGGTTCTCGTAGGTGACGGCCAGGGTCGGGGGGACCTCCAGCCGATCGAGGCGCTCGATGGTGATCAGGCGATCGTTGAGATAGATCGCGTTCGGCGTGGCCTGGAAGGCCGCGCAACCGGCAAAGAGAAGAAGGGGGAAGAGGATGGCGGCGGGTCGGGTCATGGGCTGATCTCCTTTTGCAAATCCTGGCTCGTTTTCACGGGCACGCGGCGGACGAATCCGTTCCACCATCGCTTCGAGAAGGCCCGGGCGTTTTCGTAGGCGATCTGCCGCAGGTCGGTGTCCCGGGCGGTTTCCACGGCGACGCGGTCGGGCGGGATCGTCCGGCCGCGGCGGAAGACGTGCCACGCGGAGCCGAACGGATCCTCCATGGGGGCGAGAACGTCCTTCTCCTTGGCGTCGAAGGCCTGTTTCGCGGCGGCCTCTCGGGCGGCGGCGTCCTTGGCCGGCAGCCGGAAGCCCCGGCGGTCGATTTCGAAGGTCTTCGCTTCGAGCTTGAGTTCCTTGAGGGCGGTCTCCCAGGCGGATTGGTCCTTTTTGTCGACGCGCGCCGCGAAGGCCGCCGCGGCGGCCTTCGCCGCTTCCGCGGCCTTCTTCTCCGTCGCCTTCCGGACGGCCTCGGCCTTCACCTTGTCGAATTCCCGGACGGCGGGGGGCTTTCGCTCCATCACGATGGCCCACGCGGCGCCGTCGGGGCCGCGGACCGACGATTTCGTCGCCTTGCCGACCGCCGTGTCGCGGACGGCCGCGACGAGGGCGTCGGCGGCTTCCGTCCCCTTGAGGGTCTCGGCAGCCCATTTCTGGAGGGCCTCGTTGTCCATGAGCGCCCCTTTGTCGATCGCGAGCTTTTCGCGCACGGCGGCTTCGAGCGCTACGGCATTGGAGGCCCCCAGGGCCGCCTCGACCGCGGCGAGCCTCTGGCTGAACGCCCCCTCGGCCTTGGCGTCCCGGACCCGCCGGAGGAGATCGGCCTTTCGGGCCTGGAAATCCGCTTCGCGCTCGCTCGGGTCGAGGCTCAAGCCGGCCTCCGATTCGAAGATCTTCCGGGCCTCGGCCTCGGTGGCCTGGATGTTCGCGGAGGTTGCCGCGAAGGGCAGGCGCAGCAGGGCGATCTCCGTCCGGCCGCTGTCCTTGAATTCGTCGGGGTGCGCCGCGTGGTAGGCCTTGGCCTCCTCGTCGGTCGCCTTCGACTTCTCCTCGAATTTCGAGGACGCGAACTCGACGTCGAGGAGCTCGATGCGGGCGTCCCGATCCAGGCGCGCCTTCAGGATGTCCTCGGCGGCGGGGCGGACGCGCTTGACGACGCGCACGACGAGGGCGGCGCCGGGCCGCCGGACGACCTCGGAAATCCCGCCGGCCGGGGTCTTGAAAGCGGCCTCGCGGACGGCCTTCTGGTCGTCCGGATCGAGGGCGGGGAGGGAAGCCCAGGCCTCCGTGGGTTCGGCCGGCCCGGGCTCGGGGAGGATCCCCGGGACGAGGCGGGCAACCAGGAGGGCGTCGCGCTTCTTGGGGTCGATGGCCTTTCGGGAGGGTTCGGCCAGGAGGCGCTCGCGCAGCGTTTTCGCGGCGTCCGCCAGGGGCTTGCCCGCTGCGGCCTTGCGCAGTTCGTCCGCGATGGCGGCGGCCCTCTCGGTCGCCTTCTCCTTGCGCAGGTCGGTCCGGGCCCGGGCGATGGCCGCCGGTGTCGACTCCGCCGGGCCGGCAGGGATCTTCTCGATGACGCGCCACAGGAAGGCCGGCCGGGAGGTCCCGGGGACCGGCATTCCCCGGAAGCTCGGGGGCTCCGGGTCGTGGCGCTGGACGGACGGTCCGGCCTCGCCCGCGAGCAGGAGGGCCGGAAGCTCCGGGGCGGAGAGGGGTGCCCTGCGAAGCATGGCCGTCACGCCCGCCTCGTCGAGGAGGGCTGTGGAAAGGGCGGACACGCCGGCGCGCCGGGCCGCGTCCGCGAGGTCTCCGTCTTTCACGCTGGATTGGATCGCATTCGCGATCCGATCGATTTCCTCTGCGACTTTCTCGGGCTTGCGCTCGCGGACGAGGATGGCCCGGACCTCCTCCTTTACCTCCGAGAGAGGCTTAAACTCCTCGGGCGGGGGGGGCGGCGGGGGGGCCCCCGTTGGGTACCCCCCCGTTCCGTCCCCATTTTCAGCGGGGT
>CAYHQZ010000015.1:0-22126 GCA_964358555.1 uncultured Planctomycetia bacterium | reverse complement strand
CCCCCCCCCCTTTTCCCCCCGTGCGCCCCTTAACCCCCGGGGGGGGGGGGGGGGGCGGGGCGGCCGCCTTGGCGTCCGCCGCCTTCGCGTCCGCTTTGTCAGCGTCTTTCGCCGGTGCGGGGGCGTCCTTCTTCGCGGGCGCCTTCTCCGAGGCTTTCTCCGGCGCCTTTGCCGGGGCGGGCTCCTTCTTGAAGTCGCCCTCGTGATCGTCGTAGTACTCTTGGATGTCCTTGTCCGTGATTTCGACACGGATCCGCTTCTCGATGTCGGCGGGGATCAGGGCGACGTATTCCAGCCGGACCTGGTCGGGGCGGCGGTAGCGCTTGTCCTTCTCGCGCTCGAAGAAGGCCTTCGCCTCGTCGTCGGAAACCGAGACTTCGGGTTCGGCGTCCTCGGCGAGGACGGCGACGACTTCGAGGTCCGCCTGCTCGTTTCGATCGAGCCAGGCGCTTTCGAGGGCGCTTCGGGGCTGGGGCTCGAGCACGTAGAGCGTGCGCCAGAGCCGCTCGATCAGGGCGGCTTCCTCGGCGGTCTTCTGGAGCTCCTCCGAAACGCCGGCCCCGCCGTAGGAATCGAGGATCCGGTTCACGGTGGACTGCGGCGGCCGCAGGCCCATGCGTTTGGCCTCCGCCAGGAGGGCGGCGAACCGGAGGACGTCATCGGGCGGGATGCCCTTGACGGAATCCTCTTTGTCGGAGGCCTTCCCCTCGGCCCGCGCGGGATCCTTCTTCAGGGTTTCCTCCAGGGAGAAGGCGACTTCCTGGGCCAGCGGGCTCGTCTGGTCGAGCAGGCCCGGCCAGGCGTAGGGCGGGATGCCGACGGAAAAAAGGTCCATCTTCTGGATGGCGGTGTACCGGCGGACCCACGTCCGGTCGCTCGCGAGAACGCCGTACCAGCGGCGCGAGATCGAGTCGTATTCCCTCAGCGAGATCGAGATCCTGGAGGCTCCCTCGCCGACCGTGCCCGCGGGCTTGCCCCCGGGTTCGAGCAGGTTTCCGATGCCGACGGGGAGGCAGAAAAAGAAGCCGAGGACGGCGGCAAGGACGACCAGGGTCTTTTTCTGGTTTTTCCGGAGCGTCTGTAGGAAGGTTCTCTGGGCCGGCATGGGGGAGAACTCTACGAAAAGAACCCCGGAGCGTCGAGGGGGCGGACCCCGGTCACGGCGCCTCCCAGCACAGGATCGTCTCCGCCGGCGAGAGTACCGTGAGGCGGACGGCGCGCAGGAACGGCGTGCGGATCGCGCCCGCGGGGGCGGCGAGCGTCGCGCGGACGCGGAAGGCGCCGTCGGCGGCGGCCGGCGCGAAGTCCTGGGGCGCGGGCGGGTCGCTTCCGTCGGCGGGCCGGACCACGGTCCAGGCCGTTCCGTCGGGACTGGCCTCGACGAGGACCGTTCCGCCGGCCCCGCGAACGTCCGCGTGGACGGTTCCGACCCGGACGCCCGCTTTCGCCTCGGCGCACGCGCGCGTCCAGGTCCCGGACGCTTCATAGCGCTCGGGCGCCGCGCCGAAGGAGAGCAGCCCCGGTGTGAGCCGGACGCGATCCACGGTGGCCCCGATGTTTTCCTCGCGGGCGCGCCCGACGGCGCCGCCTGCGTTCTGCCGGCCCCCGAAAACCGTGATGCCCGTGCCGGCCGTCCGCAGCGCGATGAGATAGCGGTTGGCTTCCGGCGGGAACGTTCCGACGAGGCCGCCGTTCGCGTAGAGCATGAGCTTCCGGCTCGGGGCGCCGGATTCCCAGGCGATGGCGGCGTGCTGCCACTCGCCGGCGGCCCCGGAGAGCGCCGGGATCGCGGCGGTCGAGTCGCCCTGCGGCTTCGGCGGCGGGGTCGCGGCGTCCTCCTCCCACGAGGTGTCGATCTCCCACGCCCCCGCGGCGGTCGTCCGGATCCGGCAGAACCGGGACTCCAGGATCACGCGATCGCGGGTCGGCGGGTTCGGCCAGGCGGGCTTCCACCAGAACTCGAGCGTTCCCGAGTCGGGCAGGGCCGGCCAGGCGGCGAAGGTTCCGAGGTGGGGGCCCGAGGCCCCGTTGCCTGCGATCGCGTCGTTGAGGAAGAGTCCGTCGCGCAGGCTGTCAGTTCCCGCGCCGGCGGTTCGGCCCTGAAGGATCGTCTGCGAGCCGCCCCCGACGGCGTATGTCAGCTTCTTCGGCTCGCCGAACCAGGCGTCGGTTCCGATCCGGGCGGGGATCGAGAGGGCGTCGGCGGGCGTTCCCGACGGGGCCGTCCCGCCGGCCGTGGCGTCGTCGGCGTGCGTCGCGAGCCGGGAGGCGCCGGCGACCTCGCGGGCGGCGAGTCCGACGCCCCCGGCGACCGTCGAGCCGAGGCTCGCGTCCGTCTCGAAGCCTGCCTCCGGGAACGAGGCGGTCTTCGCGAACGTCGCGCCGGCCTTCAGGTCGCGCTGGGTCGAGAGGTGGTAGGTTTCAAAGGCGCGGACGTAGGCGACGAGGGCGGCGCTCGCGTGGAGGCCGGCCGAGGCGTCCAGGATCGTTCCGCGGGACTCGATCCGGAAGACGCCGGGCGGGCCGAAGCAGGAATCGGTGGTGCCCGAGATGACGTCCGATTTGTCCACGACCCGCGCGACGTCTGCGTCGGGATTCCATTTGTCGGGGATGGGCGAGGGGTCGAGCGCCGCCGCGATCGTCTCGGCGCCGATGGCGGAAAGGCCCACGGAGGGATTTCCGACGAGGCCGCCGAGGAACGATTCGAAATCCGCGAAGTCCCGGAAGGGGGAGGAGGCCCGTCGGGAGATGATCTCGTTGGCGATCCGGCCGGCGAGGTCGCGCGGGATCGGGGCCGTCACCTCGGGGAGATCGTCGAACGTCGCCTGGGCGGGCCCTGTCGCGGCGTTTCCGACGCCCCGGTGGAAGACGCACGCGGAGAGCCCCATCAGGAGCGCCTGGAGGACCTCCTTGGAGGCGAGGTTCACGTTCACCGGCGCTCGCGCCTCGCGCGGGGTGCCGCGCCAGTCGGCCGGAGCGGCGCGGCCCGGCAGGATTCCGGCGCGAAGCGCGGCGATCGTGGGGAACGTGGAGAGGCCCGGGAAGAGGGGGGTGAGCGACGGGTCCAGCGTGGTCGCGAGGTCCTTGTAGGCAGCCTCGTCCGCGAAGGGAAGTGCATTGGGGTCGTGCCAGGCGACCAGCGAGGCGTTCGCGATGAAGGAATCGATCTGATCGTCGGCGAGAACCACGGAAGCGTCCGCGGCCTTGAGGGCGGTCCGGAGTTCGTCCTCCGTGGCGTAGAAGGCCTTCGCGGCGGGTCCCGAAACGAGGGCCGTCGCCGCGGCGTCGCCCTTGGCGGCATCGAGCGAGACGATCTCGGCGAGGTTGGCGACGAGCCGCCGGCCCGAGGCCGTTCGGACGCCGTTCGCGTAGACGCGGCTGGCGGCGTCGACGGCCTGGAGGACACAGGCGTCCGTGCCGCCCTCGTAGGTAGACCCAGAGGGGTAGGAGGCCCCCCCGGCCGGCCACCAATCGGGGGCGAAGACCGCCCGGTCGGACGCATAGGCGCGCAGCGCCGCCGTCGCCTGGCGCAGTCCCGATCGGGCGGCCCGGCGAGCGGCCTCCTTGTCGCGGGCGTAGGTCTCCGACTCCAGTTCCATCCGGAAGTAGGAGAACGAAAGGATCGTCACCGTGGCCAACAGCGCAATCACGCCGAGGACCAGCAACAGCGCCGATCCCTGCCGCGGGTCTAAAGTCGAAAGTCTAAGGTCTAAGGTCGAGTGCCTACCGCGGAGCGTTCCGCGCCTTGCCGGATGTTGTTCGTTTCGGAGGACTTTAGACTTTAGACCTTGGACCTTAGACCTTCGTTCAGCGGGCCTGATCACGGGTTCCTCCGTTTCCCCAGGAAGACCACCCTCCGCACCGTCCGCTCCCGGCGGCCGAGGGCGTCGGCGATCGTGAGCGTGATCCGGACGGCGGAGGGCGGCTCGGTCCAAATCGTCTGGGCGTGGATTTCGCGGAAGCGGCCCGTGCCCGCCTCGAAGTCCTCGACCCGGAATCGCCGGACGTTCGAGAGGATCTCCTCCTCGGCCCCGCCGTCCACCGTCCGGACCAGCCGGGAGGGGGAGCCGGGGACGTAGGCGTAGGAGATTTCCGCCGCGGCGATCGTTCCCGCGTTCGTCCGCAGGCCCGCCCACCGCAGGCTCTGGCTCGAGGGGCCGGCGGGCTCGTCGAGCACCAGAAGGCCTGCGCGCGCCGTCGCGAGATCCCGCGCGATCCAGTCCATCGCGGCGCGCCCGCGCACGACCAGGTCGAGGGATTCCTCGATGGCGCGCGTCCCGCGGACCGTGTGGGAGAGGAGCAGGGCCGCCGCGCCGATTACGAGGACGGCGATCGCCGTCGCCGTCAGCATCTCGATGATTGTGAAGGCGGTCCTATCGCGGGTATTCATAGAGGAACTCTCCCGTGGCGATGGGTTCGTTGGCGCGGCCTTGCTGGAACGCCCGGTAGATACGGACCTTCGCGACGTAGGCGCGGGGGCGGCCGTCGGCGTCGGCCGGCAGGCCCCGTTCCGGCGCCGTCAGCGGGGAAACCGCGAGGTCGAAGGAAAGAAGCCCTGATGCGTCGGAGGCCTCGGAGACGCCGGCGGAGGCGGCGATGCGGGCCGGATAGACGTCGGTTCCCGCGCGGGCGGAGGGGACCCATTCGTCGGCGTCGTCCGCGTCGTCGTCATCGCGCGGGAATTTCCGCTCGCCGGAATCGGGCAGCGTGATCGCGTCGAGGGCGTCTTCGACGAAGAACCGGACGCGCCGGGGCGAGGCGGCCGGGTCGGAGCGCGAGAAACCGAGCGAGAGCGACGCGTCCACGTTCGTCAGCAGGACGGCCGACGCCGCCTGCGATTGCGCCCGCATGCCCGTGTCGAGGGCCTGCGGGATGAGGATCAGGATCCCGACGAGGCCGATGAGGAGGATGGACAGCGCGATCAGGACCTCGAGCAGGGTGAAACCGGCCGGGTGGCGGGTTCGGCGCGCCGCGCTCATTCGACCCTCCTTCCCCGGACGCGGCCCGTCACGGGGACGACGTCGAAGGCCATCCGGGAGCCTCCCTCCTGGAGGAGAAGAAAGTCGTGGCTCGTTCCGGGGCTCGCGTCGAATGCCGAGGAGGGGATGTCGGGAGGGCTGGCGCACTCGATCGTCCCGTCGGGGTAGGCCAGGTAGGAAAGAAGGGCGGCCTGCGGGGCCGTCGTCCGGGAGAGCCGGAGGGGGGAGTCGAAACGGATCGTGCGGACGTCGGAAGGCGCGCCCGCGGCAAAGAATCGGATCTCGTTCGCTGCGAGGTCCACGTCGATTTTCCAGTTCCCGCGCCCCGAGATCGCCGCGCCGCGCGCCTGGAGGAAGGCCCCCTCGATCGAACGGGTGCCGCCGGTCATCCGGTGACCCCGGATCATCGAGGAGAACGCGGGCAGGGAGAGCGAGAGCAGCAGGAGGAGGATCCCGCACACGATCAGGACCTCCACCAGCGTGAATCCCCGGGCGTCCCTGCGGTTTTCGTCCACCGGCCCTGATTGTAGGGCCGCGCCTGTCATCCCGCTGTCAGCGACTGTAAACTGCCCCCATGATTCCGGCCGCCCGCCTTCTTCCGGCCCTGGCGTTCGTGCTGGCGCTCGCCGGCTGCGAGCCGCAGGCGGCCCCCGTGGATCCGGAAGGCCCCGGCCCCGGCGTCGCCGACCGGTTGATTCCGGCGCCCCCCGAGCCGCCGCTTCCGCCGCCCCCCGCGGTCCGGGCGCCGGAGCCGGACGACCCCGACGTCCTCGCGGCGCGCCGGTTCCTCGCGGAGGCCGAGTCCGCCGAGCAGGCCGACCTCGTCGCCGATCTCGGATCGGACGAGCCCGGCACGGCCGAGAAGGCCCGTGCGCAACTCGTCCGGCGCCATGGCGCGGCGCGCGAATCGCTTCTTTCGGGCCTGGAGTCCTCGAACCCCGTCGTCCGGCGCCACTGCGTCCTGCTGCTGCTTTTGCTCGACGATTCCCGCGACGACGCCCTCCTGCTGCGCCGGCTTCGCGACTTCCATAAGGAGGTTCGGGGCGTGGCGGCGGTCGCCCTGTCGGGACCTTCCCAGGAGCGCGATGCGCCGGGGCCGCCGGAGAGCTACGCGTCCTATCTCCTGGCGCTCCTGCGGCGCGAGCGCCCGCCTGCGCCTGGCGACACGCTTCTCGAGGGCAAGACCCTGCTCAAGGAGTGCGTCGGCGAGGCCCTCGCCCACACGATGCGATCCGAGGAAGTCCCGCTGCTCTTCGATCTTTTGATGGACCCGGACCCCGACATCCGCCGGGTCGCCCGCAAGGCCCTCGTGAAGGTGACGGGCCGCGATCCGGCGAAGGCCGCCCCCCGCGAGAACCTCGAAGAGGGGTGGCGGGCGTGGTGGGAGAGGGAGAAGGACCGCTTCCAATCCCCCGCGGACCGGCGCCGCGCCGCCCGCGAAAAAGCCGCCGACGCCGCCCCGCCGCCCGCGCCTACACCTTCCTCGGCTTCACGTCCGGATTGACGACGAAGTCGGGCTTTCCGCCGGAGAGGACCTTGGCGACGGCCTCGGCGGCGCGGCGCTGGAGCTCGTCGCGGGCCTCGAGGGAATACCAGCCGAGGTGCGCGGTCGCGACGACGTTCGGCATGGAGAGCAGCGGGTCGTCGGCGCGGATGGGCTCGTGTTCAAAGACGTCGAGGCCGGCGGCGGCGATGTGGCCGCTCTTTAAAGCCTCGAGGAGGGCGGCGCCGTCCACGATGGGGCCGCGCGACGTGTTCACGATGACCGCGCCCTTCTTCATCTTGGCGAGGTTCTCGCGGTTGATGATGTGCCGGGTCGAGGGAAGGAGCGGCGCGTGAATGCTCAAGTAGTCGGATTCCTTGAGCAGCGTGTCGATGTTCACGAGTTCGACCCCGAGGGACTTCGCCTGCTCGGGCTTCACGACGGGGTCCGTCGCGAGGACCCGGGCGAAGCCGAGACCCGAGGCCTTCTTCACGAGCGTCCGGGCGATTCCGCCGAGGGCCAGGAGCCCCAGGACGGATCCGCGGATCCGGCGGACGGGAAGGTTCTCGGCCTCCGGGCCCTTGCCCGCGCGGGCGAGCCGGTCGCTCTCCACGACGCGCCGGGCGCAGGCCATGATCAGCGCGAGGGCCTGCTCGCTCACCTCGTCGTAGCAGTAGTCGGGGACGTTCGCGACCCAGATGCCCCGCTCGGTGGCGGCCCTGACGTCCACGTTGTCCACGCCGATCCCGTAGCGGGAAATCACGCGGCAGCGCTTCATCGCCTCGATGGCGGCGCGGTCGCAGGGGGCCATCCGGACGATGACGCCGTCGGCGTCCTGGCAGGCCTCCAGGACCTCGCCCGGCATCTTGCAGGCGCGGACGACGATCTTTGCGCCGGAGGCCGCAAGCGCGTCGCGTTCGGGCTTGTCGGAGGGGTAGCCGTGGTCGGTGATGACGACGAGGGGTTTTGGCATGGCGGGACAAAGTGTAGCGGCGCAGGGACGGTTGCGAAGGGGGACGGCCAGGGGGTAGGATTGGCACGCGTTTCGCGAGACCACCTCCGGCAACGGAAGGAGAACCCAAGATGACGTAGGGGCGAACGGCGTGGGCGGGCGGGATCGCGGTTTCCCTGGCGGCGGCCCTGTCGGCCATGCCGGTCTCGGCCGGCGCCCCCGCGGACGGGGCGGCTCCCCCTGCGGCCGGGAAGGCGAAGCGCGCCGTGATTTTCGTCGTCGAGTCCGTGAACGCGGACGAGATCGCGGGCGTCCCCGGACTGAAGACGATGAACGACCTCGCCAAGCAGGGCGCCCATTTCAAGGACTGCTACATCTGCCCGCCCACCCGGACCCGCGGGGACAAGGTCTTCGGAACGGTCGTGACGAACCTCGCGATCGTGACGGGGACGGTCTTCTGGACGAAGGGAAAGCCCTTCAGCACCCTGGGCGACGCCGGCAAGAAGCTGGGCCCCACGATCAACCTCGCGGCGTTTCCCTCCTACAACTGCCTGACGGGCTTCTCCAAGTCGAACACGAAGGCGGGCAAGGCCCAGGCCTTCTTCGACACGTCGCTCGCGCTCTACAAGGTCACGAAGCCCTCGATCAGCGTGATCCATCCCCAGGACCCGGGCGAGGGCGGCCGCGACGATCTCACCTCGCCCACGTCCGCGCACATCAAGAACCTCCTCGCCACGGACGCCCGGATCGGGAAGTTCCTGGCGGCCCTCAAGGATTCCGGCGAGCTCGCCGACACGATCGTCGTGGTCACGAGCGACCACGGCTATGTGACTACCGGCGACGATGCGGACGACCCGCACCCGCCGGTGAACCCGAAGTGCTGGCGCGTGCCCCTGATCATCGCCGGCCCCGGCGTCAAGCCGGGCGAGCATCCGTATGCCGAGCTCATCGACATCGCCCCGACGGTCTGCCACCTGCTCGGGATTCCCGCGCCGACCGAGAACGTGGGGCGAGTCCTCGCCGAGGGCCTCGAATCCCCGCCGGAAGGGGCCGCCGCGCCGAAGCAGAACTTCAAGAAGTGGCTCGAGCAGAACAAGGCCCTCCACGCCGCCGGCAAGTCCGAGAAGGCCGCCGACTTCTACGGCCACGAGCGCTTCCTCGAGTGGAACAAGTTCAAGACCGTCGACGAACTCGTCTCCCACAACGAGGAGGCCCTCAAGAAGGCCGGTGTCGCGGCGCCGTAATGCCCCGCATCGTCGTCGCCACGAACCGGAAGGCCTCGCACAAGTATTTCCTGGGGGATCGCTACGAGGCCGGGATCGCGCTTTACGGCTCCGAGGTGAAGACCCTGCGGGACCGCCAGGCGACCCTCGACGAGGCGTTCGCGAAATACCGCAACGGCGAGATTTTCCTCGTGAACTGCCACATGAATCCGTATTCCCACGCGGGCGCCCTCGCCCCCGAGGCGCTCCGGGAGCGAAAGCTTCTGCTCAAGAAGGCGGAAATCGGAAAGATCGCCGCCGAACTGAAGCAGCGCGGCACGACGCTGGTGCCGGTCACGCTCTACTTCAACGAGCGCGGCTTCGCGAAGGCCGAGATCGCGATTGCGAGGACGAAAAAGATCCACGACAAGCGCGAGACGTTGCGGAGCAAGGAGGCGAATCGGGAGATTGCCCGCAACCTCGGCCGCCGGAAGGGCGGCGGGGGGGGCGGCTAGTCCCATCCGCGGAACCGTTCGGAACGAAAGGAACGACATGCGAACGCGAGGACGTCGGCTGGCGGCGGCGATGGCGATCGGATGCGCGATGTTCGGGCCCGCGTCCTGCACGGCGCCCGAGCGCGCGGGGACGGCGGCTCTTTGCCCGGGCGCGAGCGCCCCGTTCGAGGGGGGGCTCTCGATCCGGCAGCTGCCCGTCGAGACCGCGTTCGCGCGGAAGGTGCGGATCCTGCACGTCGTCGACGGCGTGCGGTTCACGGACTGGCGGCCGGGGACGCTGACCTACCAGCTGTTCGTGGGCGGCGACGAGGGGCTGCAGGATGTCGCTGGCGAGGAGGAGGGCCTCGGCGGCGCGGGTGACGGCCTGCCGCTCTACTTCCGGTTCCCCCGCGAGGAGTCCTGGAACGCGGTCCAGTGGGAAGGGAAGTCGCTCCCCGCCCGTGCGGACGTGTTCGCCTGCGATCCGGAGTATCGCCGGCTCGCGGCCGGAGGCTCGATCGGAGAGGCGGAGGTAGCGCGGCTCGGGTCCGTTCGGCCCCTGCGCGGGTCCGTCGCGGAATTGCGGGTCTTCGGCGAGAACAAGCGCAACCCGCGGTTTCGGCTCTCCGAGGTCCGGTTCCTGCGGATCGAGCCGGGCGTTCCCGGGGCGCCGGACGGCGGCAACGTTCTTACGCTCTCGAAGGACGCCTCCGGCCTCGGCGCGGTCCTTCCGTTCCCGCCCTCGGATCTCGGGATCGATTCGGTCTCGCTGGCGCTGCGGATGGAGAGGCCCTTCCGGGGGGACCTGCGCGTCTCCATCGAGGACCCGGCGCACGCCTGCCGGATCGTCCGGCAGGGCAACGCCGAGGTCCATCCGCGCGAGCATTTCGCGGCGGACGTTTCC
Organism: uncultured Planctomycetia bacterium; assembly: GCA_964358555.1. Taxonomy (GTDB): domain Bacteria; phylum Planctomycetota; class CAYHQZ01; order CAYHQZ01; family CAYHQZ01; genus CAYHQZ01. The sequence goes on along the minus strand of CAYHQZ010000015.1, from coordinate 12,112 downwards.
GTCGGGACCGCGGCGGCGTCGCCCTGGGTCTCGTTCGAGCTCGACATCGAGGACTTCCTCGCCTCCGCGAGCCGTCCGCTCGTCCTGAAGATCGCCTCGCCCTCCGGCGCGCCGCCCGTCGCGGAGGCCCGCGTGCGGCTACGGACGCGGCCGGCCCGCGAGGCGGCCGTCGAGCACGACCGCGCGATCCTGCGCTACGCGGCGCTGCGCTTCTCGCACTTGGCCGAGATGTGGACCTGGAACGACGACCTGCGCGCGCGATTCGTCGAGATTCTCGAGAACGAGCCGAACCATCGCGCGGCGCGGGCCTACCTCGATCGCATCGACGAGCAGCGGGCGCTGGCCGCGAAGAAGACTCCCGGCAAGCGCCGGGCCGCCGATCCGGGCCCGCCGGCCTCGTTCGACGCATCGCCGTACCTGCCTCTGCCTGCGACCGCTCCGGGCTGGGCGCGCTGGCAGATCGCGATGCTTCGCGAGTCGCAGAAGACCGTTCATTGGTATATCGACAACCTCCAGATGGAGGACGGGCAGATGGGCGGCGGCTGGAACGACGACGTCGAGGCGTCCTACCAGTGGCCGTATCTCTGGCTCATCGCGGGCGACGAAAAAGTCCGCGGCTCGATGCGGAAAATCGCCGACGGCATCTGGGACTCGGGCCGGATCAAGGACGGCTACTGCCGCGCCACCTGGGACGTGGAGCACGCTTGCGAGGATACGACCTGCTCCCAGCCGCCGATGCTCCTGCTCGACTACGGGGATCCGCGCTACGTGGAGCGATGCCTGCAGACGGCGGGGCTGCTCGCCGGCTGGACGCGCGTGAACAAGAACGGCCACCGCCACTTCAAGTCGTTCCATTTCCAGGCGAAGGCCGTGGACGAGACGCCGCCCTTCGACGTCGACCTGCCCTACAACGTCTACACGCTGCCCCCCTCGCACGCCCTCGTCTGGTGGAACGGCCAGCCGGAATCGCGGCGGCTCATGGCCGAGATCGGCCGGGCCTGGGTCGAGGACATGGCGAAATCGGGCGAGCCTTCGGGCGATCCGAAGCCGAAGTGGGCGGTCCCGCGCGAGATTGGGCCCCGGGACTGCTCGATCGGGCCCTATTCCGGGACCTGGAAGACCGCCAAGGCCTACGGCTCCGGCGGGGCCGCGAACGTCTGGCATTTCCTTCTCGCCTGCTGGCAGATGACGCGCGATCCGATGTATCTCAAGCCCTACGAGGAGATCGCCGTGGATCCAGGCCTACGGGTCTGCCCGCTCCTGCGGCGCCTCACGGGCCGCGACGATGCGCTCTACCGCAAGGAGGACCGCAACGTCCTGCTCGACGCCGCCGGCGACCCCTCCGCCCCGCGCGATTTCGAGAACCCCGCGTACCAGGCGTGGCTTTCGACCCGCGACAAGCGATGGCTCGAAGCGGGATTCCGGCGCGAACTCTACGAGTGCGTGCGGACCCGGTTTGTCTACACCGAGGCCTACCCCCCGACGGACCGGATCTACGCCTCCGGTCGCGAGATGCTTTCGCTCACGGCGCTGGGCGGGTGGGGGGTGGATCGCGATCACTTCCCGTGGCTCGACGTCTCCTGGGAGGGCCTCGGAACCGACGTGGCCGCCCTCGTCCTGGACGGAGGCGCCGCGGGGACGAAGGTATTGCTCTATAGCTTCCGGGACGCCCCCGCCGACGCCGCGGCGCGCGTCTGGTCGCTCGAGCCCGGGGAATACGAGGTCGTCTCCGGCCCCGACTCGAACGGCGACGATTTGCTCGATCGCCCCGCGTCCGTCCGGCGCCTCTCGCTGCGCCGCGCGTCGCGGATCCCGCTGCGGATCCCGCCCCGCCAGCCCTGGATCCTCGAGATCCGCCAAATCCGCAAGGGCCCCGCGCTCCTGCCGCGCCTCGCTCTCGCCATCGCGCCCCGCGACGTCCGCTTCGACCCCGCGAGCGGCCGGCTCTCCGTCCTCGTCCATAACATTGGCACCGCCAAGGCCTCCCCGTTCCGCGTGCAGCTCCACGACGCCGCGGGGCGCCTGCTGGCCGAGCGCGCGTCCGCCCCCCTCGACGCCCCCCTGGATTTCGTCCCCAAGACCGCCGCCGTCGTGTTCCCGAACGTCCCCGCCGGCCGCCCCGTCCGCGTGACCGTCGTTTGCGCCCCGGGAGACTACGAGATCACGAATGAGAACAATGTGGTGGGGGTGGAACTGCCGTAATATCCGGAAACCGTATGGCCGACAAAGAAGCCGCAGCCCGTGTCAGTTTGCCGCGTGGAGGATCGCCTAAGAACCTACCCCGCAAAGCCACCGTTACCGTCAAGGGAACCGAAATCACCGTGCTGGTTCATCAGGAGCAGGACTATATTTCCCTCACGGATATCGCGCGTCACAAGGATGCTGAACGGACGGATTATCTGATCTCGAACTGGTTGCGAAACCGCAATACCGTCGAATTCCTCGGCATCTGGGAGGCTCTGAACAATCCCCGTTTTAATCCCATCGAATTCGATGGGATTAGAAAACTCGCAGGGTTGAACAGTTTTATCCTGACGGCCAAGCAATGGGGGGAGAGGACCGGGGCCATCGGGCTCGTATCCAAGCCGGGCCGCTACGGCGGCACCTTCGCTCACAAGGACATCGCCTTCGAGTTCGCCTCCTGGATCTCCGTCGAGTTCAAGCTCTACCTCATCAAGGAGTTCCAGCGGCTCAAGGAGGACGAGAACAGCCGCCTGTCGCTCGCCTGGAACCTGAACCGAACCCTGTCCAAGCTCAACTACCATATCCACACCGATGCCATCAAATCGCACCTGATTCCGGCCGCGGTCACGCCCGCGCAGGCCGCCATCACGTACGCCAACGAAGCGGACGTGCTCAACGTGGCTCTCTTTGGTCAAACCGCCAAACAATGGCGGGTTGCCAACGCCGCTCTGGAAGGCAACGTGCGCGATTACGCCACCGTCGAACAATTGCTCGTGCTGGCCAATATCGAGGGAATGAACGCCGAACTCATTCACATGGGGCTTCCGCAAGGCGAACGCCTCAAGCGCCTCAACGAAATCTCCATCCGTCAGATGCAAGTGCTCACGTCAGCTCCTGCCATCAAACGGCTCAAGGGATAGACGATAGGATGAAAGGCGGTCATGGCCGGCGAAGCGCCTTTTCCCACGAAGGATCCCCAGCCCGGCAAATCGCCGTTGCACCCTCTCGATTCCGCCTCTGTGCCGAGGGGGCATTTTACGCTCCTCGAGGGGGTTCTGGCCTTGGTGATTCTCGCCGGTGCGCTGGCTTGGATTATGCATTCCGCCTACCAGACAAGGTTTTTCAAGGGGATCGTGACCGATGAGACGGGCGCGCCCATTCCGGGCGCCGAGGTTTCCTTCTATCGGGTGACTCTGAGGACGGTATCGGTCGTGTCGGGGGAATCGGATGACACCTTGATATGTCAGGGATGGACGGGATCGGATGGCCGGTTCAAACTCCGCCGCGATCCTTCGCCGCCTACGGGAAGAAGGCTTGAATTGTGTGCGCGACGCCAGGGCTTTGACGGCAGTTCCCGTTGGATAGATGAGAAAGCGGAGGATCTCCAGCACCTTCGCTTGATGCTCAACACGATGCTCGTCGTCATCACCGTCCGGCAGCTCGCCGTCGAGCGGGATCCGGAGAAAGCCAGAGCGCTTGTCCTGAAGATTCTGAACCAAGCCCGCCAAACCCATGACTTGGCTCGAACCATCTATCCGCATCTGGGCGCCATCCGGCCGCATCTGCTCGCGATGCTGGACGAAGAGCCGCTGACGAAGGCCAAGATAGGGACGAGCGCCGGGGCTGCCGCCAACATCCTTCAAACCCTTATCGCATATTGCGGCGACGAACGGGACGACGAGATCGTTCAACAATGGTGGAATGACAAGATCGCCGTGAGAATGCGGATGGCAAAGCCCGGCCCTCCCGGCCGGATGAGGCCGAAGGTTCCCCCGGGGCGGACGTTCCAGGAAACCGTGGAGAATTGGCGGCAAACCATGGGCTGGCCGAACGGATGGATGCCTCCTTTGGAATGCGACGAATCCCTCGGCCGAGGTTTCGTCACGCTCTACGAGAGTCGCGGCGAGAATCGCCGATGTCGCGACGCCGTGATCGTGAAACGCAACGGCGCATGGGTCGTCCTGTTCGATGTCGAGATCGGCTCCTAGCTTCGGGTGCTCGAATCGTCCTTTCTCGTCTGGCGATTGCGGCCCGGCTCGAAGGGCGAGAACGAAAGAGTCGAAGGAAGGTCGCACCAGATACAATGCCCCCGATGCCCGGCCCCACGATCTTTCTCTCGGCGACGGAGGTGTCGGCGGATCTGCATGGGGCGGATCTGATCCGGGCGATTCGGGCGCGCTCGCCCTCCGCCCGGATCGTGGGGCTTGGGGGGCCGGCGATGATCCGGGAGGGGCTGGAGTGCCGGCGGAACATGCTTAAGTTCGCGGTGATGCTGGCGGACTTCGTGGACCGGATCCCGGCGTTCATCCGGCTCTGGCGCGAGACGGCGCGGGAATTTAGGGCCTCGCCGCCGGACGTGTTCGTGCCCATCGACTCGCCGGGGATCCACCTGGTTTTGGCGCGATCGGCAACGCGGGCGGGGGTGCCGGTGGCCTACTATGTCTGCCCGCAGATATGGGCCTGGGGGGCCTGGCGGGTCCACAAGATCCGGAACCGCGTCGATCGGATGCTCACGCTTTTCAAGTTTGAAGGCGAGGTCCTGCGGCGGGGCGACGTTCCGCACGCTTTCGTGGGCCACCCGCTGGTCGACCGGATCGAAGCGTTCCGGCCGGACCCGGGCTTTCTCGAGAGTGTCGGCGCGCAGGGGACGCTGCCCGTCGCGCTCTTTCCCGGCAGCCGGATCCGGGTTCTCGCGAAGAACCTTCCCGTGATGGCGCGGGCCGCGGCGCGGATCCAGCGGTCGCTTCCCGATGCCTGCTTTCTCGTGCCGGCCCCCGATGAAGAGCTCCAGGCGGCCGCGGATGCGGTCCTGTCCGCCGAGGGCGTCCGCCACCGGACCTTCCTCGGCCGTTCCTTCGACGCGCTCGCCGCCTGCCGTCTGGCCCTCGTTTCGTCGGGGACGGGGGCGCTGGAGGCTGCGCTGTTCGACCGGCCGACCGTCGTGGTCTACGGCCTCGCGGCGTTCGACTGGGTCATGCAGCCGGCGTTCGTCCGGCTGGACCGGATCTCGCTGCCGAACATCCTCGCCGGGGACGGGATCGTTCCCGAGTTCGTCTCCTGGCGGATCTCGGCCGAGGCGGTCGCGCAGGCGGCGCTGCGGCTTTTGTCCGATCCGGCGGCGCGGGAGGCCCAGCGCCAGGGCTTCGAGCGGGTCCGCGGGGAACTGGGGCCGCCCGGCGCGGCGGGGAGGGCGGCGGAGGAAATCCTGGAGGTCGCCCGGAAAGGCCGGAAAGGATCGTAGGGGCGCATGGCGATGCGCCCTCCGCGCGAACGATCGAGGCGAGAGAACGCGTGGAGCTGATGGGAGTCGAACCCACGACCTCCTGATTGCGAACCAGGCGCTCTTCCAATTGAGCTACAGCCCCAGCGACCGCGATTATAGGAAGCCCCGGGGCATCCCTCAACTGCGGAATGCTCGATTGCGGCATGGCGGCGCCGACATCTGTATTCCTGGAAACGAATAACAAGAAGGGGGAGGGGTGGGGGCTCGGATCGTGGCGACCTGTCGGAGCACGGTCCAACGCCATGAATTCGTCTACCGGCCGTGGACCGTGCGGAGACCGGGAGCGCGAGACGAGCCCCCACCCCGAGCCCGTGCCCGGTTTATCCTCCCAACGTAAGAGTTCGATAGATACGGGATGCCCTCAGGTCTACACCCGGGGGTGCGCGCAATCGCGCTGATCGTTTACACTTTCCCCCGATGCGCGTCTTCAAGTGGATTCTCCGGATCTTCCTGCTCCTGATCGTCGCGGGAGGGATATATCTGGCGACGGGGGGCTATCGGAAGCACGAGTTTAACTACCTGTTCGCCCGCCTCGGCCACTGGAAGCCCGACGCCTGGGACACCGCCCCGCCGGGGGGATTCCTCTTCTTCGGGAAGGCCGGCGTCCAGGGCCTGCGCGAGATGGGGGAGGCGTGCCTGCCGCGCCTGCTGGAGGAATACGGCCGGAAGGGCGCCCCGTCGGACATGCGGAGGCGGATGCTGAAAGTGTTCTGGGACATGAAACCCACCTTCGAGGAAAGCCCCGCCAAGAAGGTCGTCGGGCTCCTGCTCGACGGATTGAAGGACTCCGACCACCGGATCCAGTGGGACTGCCTGCGCTACGTCGAGCAGCGCAAGGAAATCCCCGACCGGATCCCCCGGATCGCCTCGAAGATCGACAACCCGAACCCCGCCGACGCGTTCCCCGAGCGGATCAAGCGGGAGGCGATGAAGATCCTGATGCGCGAGCGCGGCCAGCCGGTCGTCTCGGCCCTCGTCGCGATCGCCCAGGACGGGACGCGGCATCCGAACGCCCGCCTGACCGCCGTCCGGATGCTCGGCCGGCTCGGTCGGGGGGGCGATCCGGCGGGCGCGCCCCCGGAGCCCGCCGCGCGGCAGGCCATCCCCGCCCTCGGCAAGCTCATCGAGGAACTCGGCGCAAGAAGCGAGGAGCCGATCCTCCGGAAGAACATCGTCGTGACGTTGCGGCGGATCGCCGATCCCCAGGCCATCCGGTTCCTCATGGGGGTCCTCGCGGGTGAAGGAACCCGCGCGAAGGATCCGGATACGGACGTCCGGATCCTCTCCGTCTGGGCCCTGGAGGCCCTCAAGGACCCCGCGAAGACCGCGGTCCCCGCCCTGATGATCGGCCTCGAGGACGAGAGCGAGCCGGTCAAGCTGACGTCCACGTCGGCCCTCGCGACGTTCGCTTCCCCGCAGGCGGTCGCCGCCCTGGCCAAGGTCCTCCAGGACCCTGCGTCCTGGGAGATTCGCTGGCGCGCGGCCTACGCGCTCGGGCGGCTCGGAAAGGATGCCCAGGAGGCGGTGCGGCCCCTCGCCAAGCGGGTGCGCGACGATGAAAGCCCATGGGTGCGGCTGCATTCCGTCTACGCGCTGCACCGGATCGGAGGTCTTGACGGAGTCGATGCCCTTGGCGGGGCGGCGGCGAAGGACGCCGAGTTCCACGTCCGCAAGAACGCCGTCATCGCGCTCGGCGAGCTTCAGGGGCGCAAGGCCCTGGAGAATCTGGGGAAGGCCGCCGACAAGGACAAGGAAAAGGAGCCCCTGATCCGGCGGATCGCCGTCTGCATGATCGGGCTGCTGCAGGACCCGAAATCCCTCCCGACGCTGCAGAAGGCCCTCCACGACCCGGACAAGGACGTCCGGGCGAACGCGGCCTGGTCGCTGTCGCTCTTCAAGGAACGGGACTCGGTCGATCTCCTGATCGGCGCGCTTACCGATTCGGAAGTGGTCGTCCGGCGGGAGGCAATCCAGTCGCTCAAGGAGATCCGCGAGATGGACGTGCGGCCGGCGGAATTGAGCCCCTGGGGCTACCTGCCCGAGGACGCCGCCAACCTTCGGGGCGATGCGATCGCGCGGATCAAGGCGTGGTGGGATCCGAGAAAGAACGCAGCGAACCAGGACTCCTTCGTGTTCTCGAAGAAGAGCAACCCCTGGGCCGTCATGCCGCTTTTCTATTTCCAGGATCGCGAGTATCTCAAGCCCCTGATCGCGCTTCTCGAGGACACCGATCCGATCCTGCGGCAGGCCGCCTACCGGACGCTCATGTGCGCGACGGACTGGGAGCGGACGGAGAAGTTCGGATACGACCCCCACGGCGAGGAGCGGGAACGGCGGGCGGCCGTCCAGAAGTGGAAGGAATGGATTGAGGCCCGGGAAAAGGACCTCGTCTACGACGTCCGCTCCGGCCGGGAATACTTCCGCTACAAGGGCGAGGAGGAACAGGACACCGAGCCGGAGCCGTGATCCGGGACGGATTTAGCCTTCCGGCTCCTGGACGGACTCCCAGACCTCGGCGCCTTCCTCGGCCTCTCCGCCGCCTTCCCGCTCCAGGCGGGATTGGCATACGAGGCAGCAGGGCGTGAAGGGCAGGGCCTTGAGGCGGGAGAACTTGATCCGCTTGCCGCACTCCTCGCACAGCCCGTAGACCCTTCGCCGGATCTTGTCGAGGGCCGTCTCGATCTTCTGGAGCGATCGGGATTCGATGTCCACGGCCTCCGCAATCACGGTGTCCTCGGTGCACGTGGAGGCGGCGTCGCAGGGATCCGAGGTTTCCCGCTCGTGGTGGGCCAACCCCGAGTCCATCTCCTGGTGGAGATCCTCCAGAACCTGCCGGCGCTTCTCCTCGAGCCTTGCCTGGATCAGACGGACCTGCGCGCTTCGCTGCGTCATGCCCCACCTCCTTTACGATTGAGCCCCGGCGGGCAGATGCCGGAGACTCCCCCCACGAGGTTGAACTCTGCTTTGCAGTTCATTTGGAATTGTATCTCATGAATACGCAAAAAGCGTACGGAAGTAGAAAGAATTCTAACTTATTCGCTAGAAAGGAGTTACAGAAAACGCTACTTTTGCGCTTCCCATCCGGAGTGACCTTTTTTGGGACACCGGGGTGCATTGCCTCATCTCCTTGCGTGTATATACGATTGGACTCGCCTTTCGGTTTGTCTGTTTCCCGGATTTCGGCATTTTTTTTGATTTTTTCGGCTGGCGTGCCCGACAATCGCCGCCCGTGAGCGAATCCAGCAGCGTCCCGCAGATGTCCGCCGGCCTGGAGCAGGCCGTCCGGGCCCTCGGATTCGCGCCCGCTCGCGCCCTGAAGCGCGACATCGTTTCCGAAGTCTGGGTCCTGGAGGGTCCGGAGGGAAAGGCGATCCTGAAGCGATCGAACCTGGGGCCTGGCCGATGGCTGACGCTTGGACTTCTTCCGAGGCTCCTTGCTTCAAGGGAACAGCGGATCCTGCGCGTGCTGGAAGGCGTGAGCGGCGTGCCTCGGGTTCTTGCGAGCGTGGACGGGCGGACGTTCATCCGCGGGCACGTCGATGGGGTCCGCCTCCGGGACGTCGAAACGGTTCCGGCGGGATATTTCCCGGCCCTGGTGGCCTCTCTGGAGGAAATCCACCGTCGGGGCGTCGCCTGCATCGATCTTTCCAAGCGCGAGAATCTCCTGGTGACCACGGACGGGTTGCCCGCCCTCATCGATTTCCAGGCCTCGGCCTACCTGCGGCCCGGCGGTCTCGGGGCGTTCCTGTTCGGGTGGTTTCTCCGGATGCTTCAGCGGGGCGACATCCACCACGTCTACAAGCACCACCGGCGGCATTTTCCCTCGAACCCCATCCCCGAACCGACGGCCGCGCTCACCCGCGGGACGCTCTGGGCGCGCCTTCACGGGACGTTCCTGCGCCGGCCGTACGTGGCCGTGAAGCGCCTCTTCTTCGGGAGGACCAAGGGTTGAGGACGATTCCGGAGATCCTCGAAGCCGGGGCCGCGCGGACGCCCGGGGCGCCGGCGCTCCTCGCCGTCGGCCGCCCGCCCCTCGCCTGGCGCGCCCTTCGGGATCTCGTCGCGCGGGAGGGCCGGGCGCTTGCGGGGTTCGGCATCGGCCCGAGGGACCCCGTCGCGGCGGTCCTGCCGAACGGGCCCGAGATGGCGGCCGCGTTTCTCGCGATTTCGTCGGCCGCCCCGTGCGCGCCGCTGAATCCGGACTATCGCGAGGCGGAGTTCCGCTTCTATCTCGAGGACCTCTCGGCCCGGGCGCTTGTCGTCCTCGAGGGCGCGGAGTCGCCGGCTCGCCGGGCCGCGAAGGATCAGGGGATTCGGATCCACGAACTCCGCCCCGACGGGGCGGAGGCGGGGCGGTTCGTCCTTGCGGGCGCGCGGTTGGCCGGACCGGCGGCCGCCCGCGAATGCCGCCCCGACGATCTCGCCCTCGTCCTGCACACGTCGGGGACGACGGCGCGGCCGAAACGCGTGCCGCTGACGCAGGCGAACCTGGCGGCCTCCGCCGAAGCCGTCGCGGCGTCGCTTTCGCTCGGGCCCGATGATCGCTGCCTGAACGTGATGCCGCTGTTCCACGTTCACGGGCTCGTGGCGGCCCTATTGGGCTCGCTCGGAGGCGGCGGGGGCATCGTTTGCTCGACGGGATTCCGGGCGGGGGAGTTTTTCGAGTGGCTCGCGGAGGCGGATCCGACCTGGTTTTCGGCGGTCCCGGCGATGCATCAGGCGATCCTCGCGCGTCTGGAGGCCTCCGGAGGCGCTTTTCCCCGCGGGCGTCTGCGGTTCATCCGATCCTGTTCGGCGGCGCTGCCGCCCACCGTGGGGGCCGGGCTCGAGCGGGCCTTCGGGGTGCCGGTCCTGGAGGCCTACGGGATGACGGAGGCGGCCCACCAGATGGCCTCGAACCCGCTGCCGCCGCGCCCCAGGAAAGCCGGCTCCGTGGGCGTGGCCGCGGGGGCCGAGATCGCGATCCGGGGGGAGGGCGGGGAGTTTTTGGGGGCGAACCGGACGGGGGAGATCGTCATCCGCGGGCCCGGGGTCACGCCGGGCTATCTCAACCAGCCCGAGGCGAACGCGGCGTCGTTCGCGGACGGATGGTTCCGGACGGGCGATCAGGGGCGGCTCGACGGGGAGGGCTATCTCTTCCTTACGGGAAGGCTGAAGGAGTTGATCAACCGCGGCGGGGAGAAGATCGCGCCGCGGGAGGTGGACGAATCGTTGCTGTTGCACCCGGCCGTCGCCCAGGCGGTCGCGTTTGCGATGCCGGACGAGCGGCTCGGCGAGGAGGTCGCGGCGGCCGTGGTCCTGCGGCCGGGAGCGTCGGCGACGGAGTTCGAGCTGCAGGCCCACGTCGCCGCGCGCCTGGCCGATTTCAAGGTGCCCCAGCGGATCCTGTTCGTGGAGGAGATCCCGAAGGGACCGACCGGAAAGCCGAGGCGGGTGGGCCTCGCGTCGGTTCTCGGGCTCGCCGGGGCGGGGCCGCAGAGAGTCGCGGAGGCCCGCGCGTTCGTCGAAGCGCGCACGCCCGTCGAGGAGGCCCTCGCGGCGCTGTGGCGCCGGGTCCTCCGGGTGGAGCGGGTGGGCGTCCACGATCGGTTCCTCGACCTTGGCGGCGATTCCCTGCTCGCAGGCACGCTCCTTGCCCGGGTCCGCGAGGCCCTGGACGTTTCGATTCCCCTGTGGGCCTTTTTCGGGGCGCCGACCGTCGCCGAGCAGGCGCGGCGGGTGGAGGAGGCCCTGCTGTCGAAGGAGCGCGGGCCGGCCTGACCCATGACCGACACCGACGATCCCGCCGCCCGGTGGTCGGCCCTTCCCGCGTCCGTCCGGGAGCGGCTTGAGGCCCGCCTGCGGAACGTCGCGGACGTTCCGGCGCCCCCCGGAAGGGCCGCACCGGCGAAAGGCGGCGGGCCCGACGTCCTTTCCTACGCGCAGGAGCGCCTGCTGTTCCTGGATCGGCTGCAGCCCGGGACCGCGGCGGACAACCGCGCCTGGGCTTTCCGGCTGCACGGCGCCCTCGACGTTTCCGCTCTCGAGCGCACGCTCGGGGAAATCCTCCGGCGCCATGACATCCTCCGCACGGTCTATCTTTTGGAGGGGGATCGGATCGTGCCGGCCGTCCGCGCGGAGGCGTCCGTGCGGCTGGCGGCGGCGGATCTCTCGTGTCTTCCGGCGGGGGAGCGCCTTGCCGCGGCGGAACGGCTTGCGGAAACGGAGCTCTTGCGGCCCTTCGAACTTTCGGCCGAGATCCCGTTCCGCCCCGTTCTGGCAAGGCTCGGGACGGAGGACCACATCCTCCTGCTTGCGATCCATCACATCGCCTTCGACGTGACGTCCGAGGACGTGTTCCTGCGGGAGGCCTCGGAGATCTATCCGGCGTTCCGGACGGGCCGGGCGTCCCCGCTGGCGGGCGTCGCGCCCCGCTACGCGGATTTCGCGCGCGCGGCGGCTGAACGGTATCCGCATGTCCGCGATTGGACGCCGGTCAACGAACCGCTCACCACGGCGCGGTTCAGCGCCCTCTACGGCCATTGGCACCCGCATGCGGCCGACGAAAAGACCTTCTGGGTCGCGCTTCTGAACCAGATCGACGGTGTCAGGCTGTCGATGGCCGCGATCCGTCAGGTCACGCCCGACGCGCGGCTGATCCAGACC
>CAYHQZ010000014.1:0-28410 GCA_964358555.1 uncultured Planctomycetia bacterium | reverse complement strand
CGGTTCATCCGGTGGCTCGCCAACGAGCTCGCCCCAAACGGGACGCTCTTCTCGAACGTCCGCGTCGAGGGTCCCGTCGTCCATCCGAACCAGACGGCCTCCATCGCCACGGGATTCCGGGAGTACGGGCACCTCGACTGGTCGAGGCCCGTGGAGCACCCCTCGATCTTCGAGATCCACCGAAAGGCCCGGGGCGCCCCGGACACGTCGGCCTGGCTCTTCGCCTACGCCTCGATCCTTTCCGGGATCGGCGCCTCCTCGGCGGGCGGATTCGGGCCGGCCTTCGGCGCCAACGTCGTCGTCCCGCCGACCATCCCTCGCAAGGCGGCGGAGGAGATGGACCGGCTGCTGCGCCACGCCGCGGCGAGCGGGATCGCGGAGAAGGAGATCGAGGCCGCGGGCGCCGCCGCGCGGCTCGCGCGGACCGAAAGCCGCATCGATCTTGCCGGCCTGAAGTCGCCCGGGGCGAAAGCGTTCGTCGGGGAGGCCTACGCCGCCTGGAGGAAGGCGGACGGCTCCACGAGCCACGACCTCTTCCTCTCCGAGCGCGCCGTCGAGTGCATGAAGCGCTTCTTCCCCGACGTCCTCATGGCCGCCTTCGGGGAGATCGACTGCGCCCACTACGGCTCGTGGTCGCGCTACACCGACGCCATCCGCCGGACGGACGACCTCACGGCGCGCCTCTTCTCCGCCGCCGAGGCACACCCAGATTACCGCGGCAAGACCCTCTTCCTGGTCCTCCCCGACCACGGCCGCGAACTGGAAAAGCCCGACGGGCATGGCTTCATCCACCACAGCGACTTCTACGCCGACACCGGCGCCGACGAGGGCTGTCGGCGCGTCTGGGCCCTCGCGATCGGCCCCGGCTTTCCCGCAGGCGCGCGAAGCAATATCCCACGCCGCCTCGAGGCCGCCGCGGCCACGGCGCTCTCGTTCCTGGGCCTCCCGCCGGCGCCCGGCGCCGAGCCGCCGCTCCGGCCGCCGATCGGGACGAAGCCGCCGAAGGACTCGTCAGGCGCCGATTGACGGTCGCACCCCCGCTCCTGCGCGAACGCCCCGGCCCGCCATCAGAACATGTATCGCCGCCGCCACATCTCCGCCCAGATCGCGTAGAGAGCGCCGAGGATGACGGCGATGCCGATGGCCTTGGCGGAGTTCACGTGGAACTCGTCCACGAGCTCGCGCATCTCCTTGTTGGGCCGGCGGCCCCAGGTTTCGAGGTCCGCGGGCGGAGCGGGGCCGGGCTCGCCGCCCCCTTCGGAGGCCGTCGCGGTGCCCTCGCCGGCGCCGGGCTTTCCGAACCCGTAGAACTTCTCGATGGACCCGAGCGAAAGGTTGACCGCGACCGCGAGGGCGATAAGGGGCCAGATCAGGTTGAAGTCCCGGATGCGCCGATGGACGATGAGGGCGAGACCGAGGACGGCGGCCAGCGCGATCGGAAGGCCCTTGCCGTATTCGTAGAAGTCGCGCCGGAGGGCGAAGAGCTCGGCGATCGTGATGGGCTTGTTGACCGGGACCGGCTCGCCGGCCACCCAGTGGTTGATGCCGTCCGCCGTCTTGGCGCCAACGATCTCGAGGCCGATCATCGGCGCCTCCTCGAGGCCGGCCCGCCGGATCGGGCGGGACGTCTGGTCGTTCCGGATCTTCATGCCGCTCTGGAGCCGCAGCACCGGCACCTCGCGGGCCGCGCGGATCTCGAAGGCGATCCCGATGCAGAGGATCGGCACGGCGGCGCTCGCGAAGATGAGGGAGAAGTGCCCGCGCTTGTGCTTCCAGCGGTGGACCGCAGGCGCGATCGCGAGGATCGCGAGGAAAAGCCCGACGGTCAGGCAAAGCCTGAACGGGATCACGGCAACGGCCCGGACCTCGCGAATCAGGTAGTGCTCGTTCCGTAGGAGCGGCAGGCGGTAGAGGACCATCAGCTGCTCCATCAGGTTTCGGTAGTAGACCTGCAGTTCCTTGTAGGTCTTCTCGAGCATGGGCCGCCCGGCCGCGGCGCCGAGCGCCTGGAGGCGCTTCCAAAGATTCTCGAAGTTCGCGAAGTCGCTATCGAGGAGCTGCGCCTCCCGAGCGTCCCGGTTGAGGCCCTTGGGCTCGCCCTCCTCGTCCGGAAGAAGCGTAAGGATCTGGGCCTTGAGCCGCCGGCGCAGTTCCGAGGGGGGCACGAGCCCCTTCTGGGGGACGTAGGAGAGCGCGTAGTAGAGGTCCTGGAGGGTCTCGTCCTTAAAATCGGTCACCGGCTCGAAGCGGGTCTCGGGCGATCCCGGCGTCCCCGGGCCGGGCCGATTGTTCCAGCGGGCCTGCCGGAGCCAGTTGTCGGCGATGAAGCCCCGGTAGCGGGCGATGTTGGTTTTTCGCCAGTCGCGCTCCGGCCCGGGCGGCGGCTTCTCCTCGCTGTTCTCCTTGTCCTCGGGGTACTTCCGCTCCGCAGTGACGTTCTTCTTCGTCTCCTTGTTGACCTGCTCCCCGTCCTCGCCCTCCTCGAGAAGGTCGAAGTTCGGGATCATGTTTTCCTGCTGGGTTCCCTTCAGGAACCCCATCCGCATGTAGGCCTTCAACTCCTCGTTGTAGAGAAAGTCGTCGGGCCGCTGGCGGACCGGCATGATCTTGACGGTGAGCTTTCCGCCCTCGACGTGGAAGTACTGCCGCGGGGGCTTGGACTTGTCCTCGCGGACCTCGATGGTGCCGCCCTCGTACCAGGGGACGCGCTCCTTGAACTCGCCGGGATCGGCGCCCCTGTATTCGTCGGAGCGGTTCACGATCTTCGTGATGATCTCGTCGTGAAAGCCGATCCAGACCCACGTCAGCCCGATCCCGAGCAGGACGAGCGCGACCGCGAAGACGCTCCGGTAGCGCAGGCGGTAGCGCTCCGACTCGACGAAGTGCGCGAACTCCGGCACCGGCATCGGGACCGTGTGATCGCAGACGAAGCACTTGAGGTACTCTTCCTTGTTCGGCACGGGGATGAACTGCTCGACCTTGCACTGCGAGCAGACCATCGGGATGGCCACAAGGTGCTTCGGAAAGCCCCGGATGGGCGCGACCCAGGGCGTCGGAGCCGCCGGCGCCGGGGTCTTGAAGAGCGGGGAACGCGGTTCTTCCATCTGAAGCGGGCATCCTAGACGGGAAAGGACGCCAGCGGCAAGGCCAAGGAATCGAACTTTTGCGCCCAATTTCCCGAGTGCGGCATGGCGGCGCCGATTCGTGTATTTCTTGAAACGAACAACAAGGAGGGCGAGGGGCGGGGGCTCGGATGGAAGCGACCTGTCGGAATGCGGTCCAACGCCATGAATTCGTCTACCTTCCGTGGACCGCGTGGAGACCGGGAGCGCCAGCCGAGCCCCCGCCCCGAGCCCGTGCCCGGTTGATATCCAAAACGCAAAAGATCGAAAGAACCAGAGTCCAAGTCCAAAACCCCGGAAATCCATAGAATCCCGCCGATGACGCCGGCCGAACGGATCCGCGGGAACGTGGAGGCCGTCCGGGCGCGCATCCGGAAGGCAGCGGAGCGGGCGGGACGGGACCCCGCCGCGGTCCGGCTTCTCGCGATCACGAAGTCCGCGGGGCCCGAGGCGCTCGCGCATCTCGCGGCGGCGGGGGTCCGCGAGATCGGCGAGAACCGCGTCCAGGAGGCGGAGCGCAAGGCCGGGGCGGCGAGCGCCGCGGGGCTTTCCCTGCACCTCGTCGGCCGCCTCCAGCGGAACAAGGCGCGCCGAGCCGCCCGGCTCTTCGACTCGTTCCACGCCCTCGATTCGATCCGGATCGCCGAGGCCCTGGACGTTTCGCTCGGGGAGGCGGACCGGAGCCTGCCCGTGTTCGTCGAGGTGAACGTAAGCGGGGAAGCGAGCAAGGGGGGCGTCCCGCCGGCGGAAATTTCGTCCCTGCTCGGAGCGCTGGCCCGGTTCGGACGCCTCCGCCCCGCCGGCCTCATGACGATGGCGCCCTACGCCGAAGACCCCGAGGCCGCGCGGCCCGTCTTCTCGGCCCTCCGGAGGCTCTCCGAGTCCCTCGCGGGGCGCCCCCCCTTCGAGGGCGGACGGCCGCTCCTGTCGATGGGGATGAGCGGCGACTTCGAGGCCGCGATCCTCGAGGGCGCGGACGTCGTCCGGATCGGGAGTGCGCTCTTCGCTGGCGCGACGGACCTCCCCGCGCCACAATGACGACCCCCATGCGCCCGTTCGCCGTCGGATTCATCGGAGCCGGAAACATGGCGGAGGCTTTGACGTCCGGGATCCTGGCCGCCGGGCGTATTGCGGCCGGTCGGATCCTCGCGAGCGAGCCGAACCCCGAGCGTGCCGCCGCCTTCGCGCGCGCGACCGGGGTGCAAACGACGGCCTCGAACGCCGAGGTCGCGGACGGCTGCGAGACCGTCGTCCTCGCGGTGAAACCCCAGGCCCTCGATGCGGTCCTCGCGGACGTCGGAGCGCGGCTCGGCCCGGCGGCCCTCGTCGTCTCGATCGTCGCGGGGGCGACGACCCGCCGGATCGAGTCGCGCCTCCCGCCGGGCGCGCGAGTCGTGCGGACGATGCCCAACACTCCCGTCCTCGTCGGGGCCGGCGTCGCCGGAATCTGCGCGGGCGCCTGCGCGTCGGCCTCCGACCTCGACGCCGCGGCCGCCCTCTTCGAGGGCAGCGCCAGGGTGTTTCGCTTCGAGGAGGCGTCCCTCGACGCCGTGACGGCGCTCTCGGGCAGCGGCCCCGCCTACGCCTTCTACCTCGCCGAGGGATTGGCCGATGCGGCCGCCGGGATGGGGATTCCCGCCGGGACCGCGCGCGAGATGATCGCGCTCGTCCTCTCGGGGGCGGGAAGGATGCTGGAACGGACGCAGGATTCGCCGGAGGCGCTTCGGCTTCGCGTCACGTCCCCCGGCGGGACGACGGAGGCCGCGACGAAGCACCTGGACGCGGCCGGCGTGAAGATCTCGATCTCGGAGGCGGTCCGGCGGGCGGAGGCCCGCGCGAGGGAACTCGGGAGAACCTGAACATGGCTCATCTCGTCGTGGAAAAGGGCCCGGACAAGGGAATCCGGATCGAAATCCATCCGGACCAGCCGATCGTCATCGGCCGGGAGACGGGGCCGGGCACGAGCCTGACGGACCATCTCATCTCCCGCCGCCACATCCATGTCGTGCGGGGGACGGGCGGGATCCGGATCAAGGATCTCGGGAGCCGCAACGGAACGCTCCTGAACGGACGCAAGGTCATCGAGGCGCTCCTGCGCCCCGCCGACCGGATCCAGATCGGCGAGACGGTCCTCACCTACTATGACGTCGCCCCCGAGGCGAGCGACGACCCCTTCGTCGGCCAGGTCATCGCCGGTCATCGCATCGAGCGCCTGATCGGGCGCGGCGGCATGGGAACGGTCTACCGGGCGACCCAGCTGTCGCTCGCGAGGCCCGTCGCCCTGAAGGTCCTTCACTCAAACCTCACGGCGAACCGGACGTTCGTGGAGCGGTTCCTCCAGGAAGCCCGCGCCTCGGCCCGTCTGAACCACTACCACATCATCCAGGTCCACGATGTCGGCCAGTCCGGCCCCCACCACTTCATCTCGATGGAATTCATGGACGCCGGTTCCGTCGCGGACCTGCTGCGCGAGCAGGGGAAGATTCCCCTCGAACTCGCCCTTTCGATCCTGCGGGACGCCGCCCGCGGCCTCGAATACGCGGAAAAATCGGGGATCGTCCACCGCGACATCAAGCCGGACAACCTCCTGCGAAACCACGAAGGCGCCACGAAGATAGGCGACCTCGGAATCGCGAAGTGGGCGGACTCGTCCGGGTTCGCCCATCAGACGGAAGGGGTCTTCGGAACTCCCTACTACACGGCCCCCGAGCAGGCCCGGGGAGAGCCGGTCGACCACCGGGCCGACCTCTTCGCCCTGGGCGCGACCTTCTACCACATGATCGCGGGCCGCCCCCCCACGTCGGGAGGCTCCGCAACGGACCTGCTGCGCCCCACCCCGGAGGACCGCCCCGTCCCCCTCCGGGAGTTGCGGCCGGACCTCCACCCGGACGTCGGCCGGATGGCCGCGGCCCTTCTCGAACGCGAGCCCAAGGATCGCTACCCCTCGGCGACGGTCCTGCTCAAGGACATCGAGGAGATCGACCGCAGCGTCCTTCGGAGCGGCGCCACCAAGCCCGGCAAGGCCGGCGCCCCGAGCCGCGAAGAAGTCATGCGCCGAATCTGGAAACAGGCAAGGTGACATGGACGTCGAGAGCCTGGTCACCCGCTACGGCTTCCAGTTCGAGAAGATCGTCACCGCGGCGCTCCGGGGGGAGCACCTCGTCCGCCCCCCCCTGAACCAGAACGAGTGCATCCGGGATGTCGAGACCTACGCGGAGCGCCTCTCGGGAGAGGCCCGGCGGCGGCTCGATCAGGCGATCTCGTCCATCGCCATGAAGCCCGGCGAGCCCCTCGTCCGCCGCGCGGCTTGGACGCTGTGCGGCCGGCTCCGGATCCTTTCTTCTCTCCCGATCCTCCGCCAGGCCTTCGCGCGCGCGACGGCGGAGCACGACTTCGCCTCCCGGGGCGTGCTCCAGATGGCCCTGGCGGACCTCGGGGACGTGGACCGAATCTCCCGGGCGCTCGAGGAGATCCACCGCAACAGCCAGAACAGCCTGGAGGGCTTCCTCGTCCTGCTCCGCTATGCCCCTGCCGAGTTCCGGAGGACCCTTCGGACCGTCCCGAAGCCCGCCCGGCGAGGAGTTTTCTCCTCCCTTCGCTTCCTCCGGGGACTCCAGGAACCCGCCCCCCCGAAAGCGCCCCCGGCAACAAACCCGACGGACCCGCCTTGATCAACTTGCGATTTTCGGCCTATAATCGGGAACTACGCCGAGAGGTTCAACCGGTGAGCAGAGCCGCACGCCACCAAAAGTTTTACGACTCTTTAGCGCCCGAAGAGTCGATGCTCCTGACCCTCCGGGACGAGCTCTACGCCGGATCCTGGGACACGATGATCGAGGACTTGAAGGATCGGCTCAAGGGAAAGCCCTACATCTTCAAGCTCGTGAACCGGATCGAGGAGGACATCGACCGGATCTCGCGGCTGCGCGACTACGAGAAGAAGAACAGCGTCAATCTCCGGGAACTCGGTCAGACGCCGGTCGAGCAGGGGAAGGCACGGAAGGACAAGGAGGCGTGAGCCGCACCCGACGGACCGTCTTTTTCGCCGCGTTCGCCCTTTGCGTGGCGTGTTGGGGCGCCCTCCCCGGACAAACGGCGCAAGCCCAGGAATCCACCCCCGACACGCGGGAGGACTACCTCCCCGTCCCCGCACCCAAGGACGTGCCGTTCACCGACCCGTCCGTCTACGAGCGGCTCGGCTTCATCAAACTGTGGGAATCGGAGCTGCCCGGCGAGACGATCGACGAGTGGTGGATGGGACGCAGGAGCCTCATGGGCGAGACGGACAAGATGGACCGCAAAAACCTGAAACTCTGGTCCATCGAACGGACGAGCGGGATCGTCAAGTGGCAGGTCCCCCTCGAGGCCCCCATCCGGTTCCGGCCCGTCGAGACGACCGACTGGGTTTTCTGGGAGAGCGAGCACGTCCTGCACGGGGCGAACATCAAGCGAAACCCCCGGACCCAGAAGGAGGTCGGGATCCTCGGTTTCCGCTACCCCCTCGACTGGGCCGCGGTGACCCCGCCGCCCACGCGGCTGAACAACGACCTCCTCCCCCCGTCCAATCCCGCCTACCTGTCAAGCCTCTACCAGGGCGTCATCGCCAGCAACGGAAACTACTTCAACAAGCACACCGGCTGGTTTCGGAGCCGCGCGAACGACGACTCCGTGACGCGCTCGCTGCGGGCGCACGACCGGAACTTCTACACGTCCTCCCCGATCGCGGCGGACTTCGACAACCCCGTCCACGTCTTCATCGGCTCCTACGACGATCGGATGTACGCGATCAACATCCAGAACCGCATCCGCGATTGGAAGTTTAGGACCTACGGCGACATCCGGGCGGAGCCGATCGTGCGGGGCGACAAGGTCTACTTCATCTCCGAGGACGGGCGGATATACCTGTGCGACGAACGCTGGGGCATGAGCCTCAACACGTTCCGCACGGAAAACGGGATCGCAGGCGCCATGGGCGTCGACGGGGACATCCTCTACGTCGCCTCCTCCGACACGAACCTCTACGCGCTGCACCGCCTCTCCCTGGAGCTTTTGACGAAGTTCCGCACGGGCGTCCCCCTCTACGCCTCCCCGCAGGGAATCACCTCGCCCGAGGCCGGCACCCGCGTCTACTTCCGGTCGGGCGTCGGGGAGTTCACCTGCCTGCGGCTCGCGCGCGGCGGCTCTCGCCTCTATCCCAAGGACGACCAGAAGGCGAAGACCCCGGACTCGACGGACGCCGACGGCGCCCAGTTCGTCGAGTCCATGGACTACGGCGAGAAGGTGGAGATCCGCTACCGCCCCCGGTTCATCTACAACCCGCCGGGCGGCGGACCCGCGCAGGACCACGCCTGGAAGATTCCGGGCGGCTTGAACGTCGTCGGGGTCGGCCAGAAGCGCTACGCGGATTCTCCCCGGAACGTCTACGTCCTCAAGGAAGGGAACATCCTCGCCGCGGTGAACGACGACACGGGCGAGATCCGCTGGGAATACCCGCTCAAGGAGATGAGCCACATCCTCCCGCTCACCCCCGACGAGAACGGCGTCTACCAGCCCATCCTCTATATGGCCACGCGGGACGGGCGCGCCTACGCCTTCATGGAGCGCTACGAGATGGAAAAACGGCGCTGGGAGAAGGCCATCAAGGACAACGCCCGGGAGGTCGAGGAATCCCGGAAGTTCGATCAGGCGGTCCGCGAGATCTGGTCCAAGGAAGCCCGCGAGAAGGCGATCAAGGAAGGCAAGGAGAAGGAAGACAACATGCTCCGCCGGATGGAGAAGGAACTCCGCGGGGTCATGCAGGACTAGTCATCGGCTGCCGCCCCCGAAAAAGAGGGGGTTCGAGAGAAGCCACGCGTCGCCGCACTTGACCTCGAGACGGACGAAGCCCCGCGCCGGACCGCCTGCCGGAATCTCTCCCTCCCACCGGATGGGCAGGCTTCCCCGTCCCTCCTTCCAGACCCGCCCGTCGAGAATCACGCGCCAGGAGGCCTCCGCCGTCTTGCCCTCGAAGCCAAAGATCGAGAAGGAAAGGCGCCGGGGGGAATCGAGGCGGAAGGCGTCCAGGCGCAGATCCTTCCCTGGGCCCGCGGCGCGGCGCGCGTAGAAGCGGCCGGCCTTGAACGCCTCCAGGATCCCCGCCGGGGTCCGAGACCTGGCGAAAAAGACGGTCTGGATCTGGGCGATGCCCTTCCCTTCGCCGGACGTGCCGTGGTAGGAAATCTCGCCAAGCGCATAGGCGGGCGTTCGCCGCCCCTTGGCGGCGTCGGACAGCAGCCGATCCCACGCCCCGCCGGGATCCGTTGCGTGCGTCGTGTCCGCGGCGATCGCCCCGAAGGCGTCGAAGCCGCGGGTCTCGGCGAGCACCTGCGGATGGGGGTAGGTTTGGTGCCGGACGCGCACGCCGAAGGGGTATTCGCGAACGTCGGAGGCGCTCGCTTCCGGCAGCGACCAGGCCGTCGCGAAGCCCTTTCCGCGGGCCCAGTCGATGACCGCCTGCGCCGGAACCAAACCCGGATCGGGGCCGTAGGGGGAGAACCGCTGCGCCGTCGGCGGGATCCCCTCCGCGAGCAGCAGCGCCGCGAGAGCGAGAAGGGCGAGGGCGCCGAGGCGGAACCGGCGGCGCGCGGGAACGGCGAAACGCCGGCCTTCCCACTCGAACGTCTTCGCGGGGGGCGACGGACGACGGAGGGCGAGGATCCCGCGGGCGGCCGCGGCGAGACCGAGCAGCGCGAGGACGAGGCGGAAAAGATCGAACCGCTGCCCGCCGGGGGAGCCGATCGACGGGATCTCGCGATAATCCCGCGCCGCTTCCGGCCCGAAGACAAGGAGATTCCGCTGCGCGTCGAGGAGCGTCAGATCGTTCGATAAAAGCGAGCCCGTCCATCGGTAGTGCGGGATGACCTCGACGCCGGGGACGATCACGACCTCGGGCACGGCCCGGCGCGCCCGCTCCACGGCCGCCAGGAATTCCTCCGGCCCCCGCGAGAGGACCGACGGGTTCGAGAACGACGCGCGGACGACGCGCCGAAACGGGAAGACCCCGTAATCGATCCGCGCCAGATGATTTTCCGCCAGGAGGATCGCCCCGAGCCCCCGGGCGCGCGCGTCCCGCGCCAACTCCTCCAGCGACTTCTCCCCCGTCGAGAACCGGGAGTGGACGTGCACGGCGGCGGGGACGGGCGTCTCGTCGGCGGTGGCGGCGCCGGCGCCGGCGGTGGCGGCCGGAAACGCGAGGGCCGGCAGGAGCAGGACGGCGAGGCAGGCGACGTGCTTCATGCGCTCATCTTCCCGAGCACCGCCCGGACGGCGGCCGCGATGTCGGCGGGCGGAATCCCGAAAAGGCAGGCCTTGAAGCCGGCGGGGTCGCGCGGGCAGATGTCGTGATCGCAGGGCGCGCAGGGGACCTCTTGACGCAGGATCCGCATCTTCTCGCCCGGCAGCGCGGGGCGGAACCGCTCGATGTTCCCCGGACCCGCGAGGACCACGGTCGGGACGCCGAGGGCGCCCGCGATGTGCTGGGGGGCGCTGTGGGTGGTCACGAGGGCGTCGGCGAGGCCCAGCAGGGCGGCGCTCCCGGGGATGTCGAACCGCCCGCGGGCATCGAGGAACCGGACGCCCGATTCGGGCGCAATCCCCGGATCGCCGGGAGTCCCGAGGAGGACGAAGCGGACGCCGGATGACGATTGCAGTTCGGACATCCATCGACCCGCCCGGGCGGGATCCTCGTGGCGGGTCTTCCGATCGCCGCCCAGGAAAACCGCCACGAGCGGGCCGGCCCGAGCGCCGGGGGAAACGCCCGATTCGAGGAAGGCCCGGGCGGCGGCGCGGGCGGCCTCGGAGAGGCGCAGGTCGGGCCGGGCGGGTTCGTCCGGAAGGCCCGCCGCCTCGGGGACGGCGAACCGGACGACCTCCAGGAACTGCTCCGCCTGGCGGACGGGAAGTCCGGGCAGCGGAAGCGTCCGCGCGAACGGCGAGCGGACTCCCTCCGCGACCGCGCCGGCGCTGTCGCGGGCGCCAGCCAGGAAAAGGAGGGTTCTTACGAACGCCGCGCCCCGGCGGGACGTCACGGGATAGAGCCAGATCGCCTGGGGGCATCGGAAGAGGATCCGACGGATTCTCCACAGCCATCGTGCGGCGTCCCGGAGGCGGGGCATCGCGCTCGCGCGCGCGGTCGGCAGGCCCACCGCGGCGTCGATAAACGGGCAGGACGTGGCGAGCGGGAGGACCTTCTCGGAGGTGAGCAGCACGATCCGCGCGTCCGGCCGGGCGCGGCGGAGCCGAGACAGCGCGGCCGTCGAGTCCACGAAGTCCCCGATCCCGGAGACGTTCACGACGAGGATGCGCGGCAGGGCGCTGGGCATGGCCGCATCAAGGATACAGGAGGGCGAGGGCTTCCCGGAGGAACCCCTCGGGCGGGATGCCCCGAAGACAGGCGTGAGTCCCCAGCGGACACTCCCCGCGGTTGCAGGGCCGGCACCAGAGATCGAGCGCCAGCGTCCGATCCCGCGTGCCCCGCGGGGCGAAGGGGTCCGGCTCCGTGGGCCCCAGCGTCGAAACCGTGGGAATCCCGAGGGCCGAGGCCGCGTGCAGGGGGCCGGAGTTGTTGCACGCAAAAGCGTCGAGGCAGCCCAGGATCGAAATCATTTGCCGCGGGGGCAGCGGCCCCGGGTCAATCGCCGAGGCGCCGAGGACCGCCCGGAGGGGAGCGAGCAGGGATTGATCCCCCTCGGCCCCGAGGAGAACGACGCGCAGGCCCGGTCGGGCCGCGAGCGTCCGCGCGACGTCCGCCAGGAGGTCCGACGGATACCGCTGCGTCGGGTAGCGGCCGCCCGGATGGATCCCGACGAGCCGCTCGCCCGGCTTCGCCCCCGCGAGCGCGAGCGTCATTCGCGCGCCCTCGCGTTCCGCGTCCGTCAGATCGAGCCGCGGCGAGGGCGGAACCGCGGGGCATCCCAGGGCAAGCGAAAGCGCGCGAATTCGCTCGGGCATGGAGCCCGCGGCCGGCGGCGGGCCCGGACAGACGGAAAAGAAGCGCTCCCGCCCCCCGCCCGCGAATCCGGCCGCGAACCTCCCGAGCCGCGCGGCCGCGCGTGCCGGCGCGAGGACGTGATCGGTCGTCGGATCGACGGCGAGATCGAACGGCTCCTCCCCCGCGGCTCGAACGGCCTCGACCGCCGAGCCGGCACCCGTCGGCGAGAACGGAATCGAACGGACGACGGCCGGATGCCCCTCGACCGCCGCCGCGGCCGGCAGAGGCGCGAGAACGGCGATCCGCGCCCCGGGAAAGCCCGCCGCGAGCGCATCGAAGAGCGGCGTCGTGAGGACCATGTCGCCAAGGCCGTCCATCCGGAGGACGAGGATCCGCCGGACGGACGCGCGATCGAATGCGGGCCGCCGCCGCACGAACGCCGAGAGGACGATTCGCCGGAGCGAAAGAACCGGGCCGCGGAGGCGGCGCTTCAGCGAGGGGGGATAGCCCTTCATGACGCCGGCCTCCGGGCGCGGACCTGGATCCCGATGGTGCGATTCCTTCCCGTGATCCCAAACCAGGCCCTCGCGGGCCATTCCAGCGCGCGCTTGCGCACGTCCGCATCCGGCTCGTCGAGCCCCGATGCCTCCACCTCGAGGCCCGCGGCCGAAAGGGCGCGCGACAGCGTGGACGCGGTGAAGTGGAAGAGATGCCACTCCTTCATGCCCCGCGCGAACAGCCGTTCCGGCCGGCGGCGGAAGAGCCGGTAGAAGAACTTAAACCACGCGTTCTCGAGGTTCGGGACCGCGAGGAACAGGCGGCCGCCGGGCTTCAGGATCCTCCGGATTTCCTTCAGCGTCCCGACGGGATCGGGGACGTGCTCGAGGACGTGCCACATCGAGACGCCGTCGAAGGAGGCGTCCGGAAACGCGGCCGATTCCAGCGTCCCTTCCCGGACCTCGAGGCCGCGGGCACGCGCCAGGCGCGCGGCCGCCGCGGAGATCTCCGTTCCGACCGCCTCGAACCCCGCCGTCTTGGCCTTCTCCAGGAACGCCCCGTCCGCGCAGCCGACGTCGAGCAGGCGGCCCGCCACGAGGACGCGACGGACGCGACCCAGTCTCCGATCCCAGAGCCGCGACCGGGCGGCCGCCTGCGTGGAAACCCATTCCGCGTAATACCCCTCGTCGTCGTAGTGCGCCTTCACGGGATCCGGCTCGGGAACCGGATCGACGTAGACGAGCCCGCAGGCAATACAGCGGACGGTCCAGAACGGCGGGTCGGACTCGAGAGCGCGCGCCTCGCGGCTCCCGCAGAGAGGACAGGGACGGGCCTCCGGATCAGAATCCCCGAGGGCCTCGGAGAAGAGGCGGCCGTAGCGGCGGGCGACCCGAGCGGCGTCGAAGGTTCCGAACGCGCGCGCGCGTCCCGCCTCCCCCATCCCCCGCGCGGCGTCCGGATCCGAAAGAACTCTCCGGATCGCCTCGCGAAGGGCGGCCGGGTCCTCCGGCGGGACGAGGATCCCGCAGGCTTCATCCAACGCCTCCCGGGTCCCGCCGACGTCCGTCGCGACGACGGGAAGGCCCGCCGCCATTCCCTCGAGGACCGCGCGCGGGAAGGCCTCGTGGCGGGAGGGATGAACAAGCAGATCGAAGGCGGCGAGGCGGCGGGTGAGGTCCGGAATCTCGCCAAGGAAATGGATCCGATCCGCGAAACCGAGGGCGGCCGAACGCGAACGGAGGGACTCGGCGAAGAGAGGCTCGGCCTCCCTTCCTGCGAACGCCAGGCGAAGGCCCGGCAGTCCCGAAAGCGCCTCCACGGCGAGATCTCCCCCCTTGTCCCTCTCCACGCGGCCGACGACGACCGCGACCGCGCCCTCGGCTGGAATCCCGAGCGCGGAGCGCGATTCGGCTCGGCCGGGCCCCTCGAAATCCCGCGGATCGACCCCGTTCGGAATCGCCGCGAGGCGCGCGGTCCCCTCGATGGCGGGAAACCGCATGCGAAGGGCGTCGGCGACGAGGAGGACTCGGGATGCGAAGCGGGAGAGGAACCGGCCGATGCGCCCCTGGTCCTGCGAGGTGCGGACGTTCCAGACCCAGGGCGGGCCGCCGAGGAGCCGCGCCGAGAGCGCGCACAGGCACAATGCCGGCCTCATGGCCACGAGAAGGTCGATCCGTTCGGATCGGCAGAAACGCGCAAGGCGCGCGGCGTTGCGCGGCAGGCGAAGGATCCGGAAGCCCCGCATGGCCGACAGCGGAAGATCGACGACCGGGACGCCAAGCGCGCTCGCTTCCTCGGCGAGCTCCCTGCGCCCCGAAACGGCGAGGACGGCCTCGAACCGCGTCCGATCGAGATGTCTCAGCAGGAGAAGAAGGCTGCGCTGCCCGCCCCCGAACAGGCCGGACTGCCTGCAGAGGAACAGAACCCGGCGCCTGGGGGCGATGGCCGCGGGCGCGCCGGGGGATCCCGTCGAGGGGGCGTTCATGGCGCGCCGAGGGCCTCCCGGTAGAGAGCCTCCATCGAGCGGATCATCGCGCCGGCCGAGAAGAGCCGCCGGCAGCGCTCGCGGCCGGCCTCCCCCATCCGGCGGGCGAGGGCCGGATCGGAGCGAAAGCGGTGGATCGCGTCCGCGAGGGCGGCGGAGTCGGAGGGCGCGCACAAGATCCCCGTCTCGCCGTCAGCGACCGTCTCCGGGTTTCCGCCAACGGAAGTCGCGACGACCGGAAGGCCGGAGGCCATCGCCTCGAGGAGCACCATGCTCATCCCCTCACGTTCCGTGGAGGGCAGGACAAACAGATCGGCGGCCGCATAGACGGGCCGGGTGTCCCCGAGGACGCCGAGGAATCGAACACGGCCAGGGATCCGCCGCTCAGCCTCCGCCCGGAGCGCCTCCTCCTCCGGCCCACCCCCTGCGAGGAGGAGCCGGAGTGGCCCCGGCCCCGCGCGCCCGAGGGCCTCGAAGAGGATCCGGTGGCCCTTGTGAGGAGAAAGGCCCGCCACGCAGGCAACTGCATAATCTTCGTCCGCAAGTTCAAGGGCCCGGCGCGCTTCCGCCCGATCGGGAACTCCCGTCGCGAAATCGTCCGGAACACCGTTCCAGACAACCCGGATTTTTTTCGGCGGAATCCCAACGCGATCGCGTGCAAACGCGGCGACCGCCTCCGAGACGCAGACGACAGAGTGTGTCCTGCGCGCAAGGCGGCGCTCCATCCAGCGGTGGCGAAGTCGCCACATCGTGTAAACGGAATGGTAGTGTGCAACGCACGCTGAAATCCCCGAGCGAGCGACAGCTCGTCGACCGATCACGCCGGCTGGGTAGGCGTGCGTATGAACGAGTTGGATACGCTCTTGCCGAAAAATCTCGGCTAGACAATTCGCCTCGGAATGGCTGTAGATGTTTTTCAATCCCGGCACGATCACGCGGATTCCATCCCTTTCCAGCACATCCGCGATCCGGCCACCCCCGGCCGTTCCGAATACGACAGGCTCGAAAGGTGACTTGAGCCCACGCGCGATGGCCTCAATCACCCGCTCCTGCCCCCCCATCTCGAGGAACTCCGAAAGCAGCGCGACGCGGATCGAATCCGTGCTCATCCTCGATCCTCGGCCAGGATCCGGAGCATCTCGGAGACCCGGTGGCGGTAGGTGTGCTTCGCGAGCGCCTCCGCCCGGCCGGCCGCCGCGATTCGCGCCCGATCTGTGGGACGCCCGAGCCATTCGAGGACCTTCGAACGGAAGTCTGATTCACCGTCGAAAAACGCCAGGTGCTCGCCGTCAAGAAACAGGGCGGCGGTATCCGGCTTCCGATCCATGAGGCCGAACGCCCCGCACGCAAGAATCTCGAACACGCGGGGGCCGGCCTGTTTCATCGTATCGGGAAGCACGGGCTGCCCGCCGGAGCCGGCGAAGTGAACGACCACCGAAGCGGCGGCATAGATCTTCGTCCAATCCTCCGGTTTCGTGCCCCCCCCGCGGATGCGCGAGACGAGGGGAGAGCCCGGGCGGAGGGCGTCCCAACCGGGGCCCCAGATCCCGACGTCGAGATCGGCGATGGTCTCGAACAGGCGTTCCCGCTCGGGGTAGCGGCTTCCGACGAACGCGACGGCGCAGCCGTAGCGCCGACGCTCCTCGGGCGCCAGCACCACGGGACGATGGATGTCGGGATCGCACGCGGGCGGCAGCCAGCTGACGCGCCGGTGGCCCCACGCGGCATGGATGCCCATCAAATCCGTGCTCTGGAAGAAGAGCCGATTGTAGGCATGCCCGACCCAGAGGCCTCGCTCCAGGACCCCCGGGGCCCCCGGGAAATCCGCGAACCAGTTCGCGGCCGCGGCGCCGGTTTCGCGACGAATCGCCTCGACGGTCGCAGGCTCGATCGAGCCCCCGAACGTCGTGAGGAAGAGGTCCGACTTGAAGCGGCGCGCGACCTCGAGCAACCCCCGGTTCAGCCGCCGCCGATCCCAGCGATCGAGAACCCCGCAGGCCTCCCGGAGCCGGCCGGGAAGCGCGAACCCGCGGTAGTCGTGCTCGACGACCTCGTGTCCCAACCCCCGGAAGGCGGCGGTGATGTATTCCGGAAGGTGTTCGAATCGCGGGTTGAAGACCCGCGAGAAGAGGATCCTCACGCCCGGATTGTCCCGCCGGTTCGTCCCGTTGTCGATCCCATTCCACCTCACGCCGCCCGCCGCCGGAAAGCCGAGTAGGATGATCGCGCCATGCGCCACGGTGCCCTCCTCGCCCGCAACGTCGCCTGGAATTTCCTCGGAACGTTCTGGCTGCTTTCGCTCGGGCTGTTCGCGACACCCGTGATCATCCGCGGCCTCGGGGAGGAGGCCTACGGGATCCTTGCGCTGCTCGGGGTCCTCGCGGCCTATCTCAACCTCCTCGAGCTCGGCGTTGCCTCGGCCCTGGTCAAGACCCTCTCCGAGGACGCTTGCGTCGGCTCCTCGGAGCGTTCCGCGCGGGCCCTCCGCTCCTCGCTCGGATGGGCACTCGCCGTCGGGACGGCGGGCGGATCAGCCATCGCGCTCCTCGCGACGCCCCTCTCGTGCGCCCTGCTCAAGCCGTCGAGCGCCCTCGCGGCGCCGGCCCGGATCGCGCTGCTCATCACGGCCGCCCATTTTCCCGCCGGCATGCTCTACGCGTGGGCATCCGCCATCCCGGTCGCGCATCAGCGATTCGACCTCTCGAACCTGATGACCACGCTCCTCGTCACCCTGTCCCTGCTCTCCTCCGTCGCCGTCCTTTCCCTCGGGGGAGGCCTGCCCGGGGTCGCGGCCGCAAACCTCGGCTCGACCCTCATCGCGCTCGCCGCCGCGCTCGGAATCGCGCGCCGTCTCCGGCCGGACCTGCCCCTGCGGCCATCCTGGGATCCTCCCGAGCTGCGCAGGTTGCTTAAGTTCGGCGGGTGGATGGCCGCGGGGGGAATCGCCGTGGAGTGCATCTTTCCCCTCAACCGCCTCCTGATCGGCGCCTTCCTGTCGGCCGGAGCGCTGACGTTCTACCAGGTCCCCTTCGATCTCTCGCTCAAGATCAAGCAGTTCGCCCTCAACGTCAGCCGCGTCTTCTTCCCCGCGGCGAGCGAGGCCGCCGCCCGATCCGACGGCGCCGCCCTGGGACAAATCCTCATCCGGGGCACGCGCGCGGTCCTCGCCGCCACCATGCCCCTGCCCCTCCTCGCGGCGCTCTGGGGCCGGCCCTTCCTCGAGCTGTGGCTGGGGCCGAAATTCGCCGCGCAGAGCGCGCTTCCCCTCGCGCTCCTCGCCTGCGCGATGTTCGCCTATTTCTCGACCTCGGTCGCGGGCAGCGTCATCCAGGGGATGGGACGCCCGCGCGACTGGGCCCTTTTCGCCTTCGGGGTCGCCGTCGTGAACGCCTCCATCGCCCTGTTCGGGATTCCGGCGTGGGGCATCACCGGAGCGGCGCTCGCCCTCCTCGCCGCCTCGGTCCTCGGGGCCTCCGTCTTCCTCGCCGCGACCTTCCGAAGCCTGCTGGGATCCGCCGCGGGACGCGCAGCGTTCGGGATGGCGCTGGGGCTGGCCCCCGCCGCTCTCGCCCTGGCCGCCTGGCTCGCCTACGCCCGGCCCTTCATCGAGGCCCAATCTGGCGTTCCCCTCCTGTCCGGCATCGCATGGATTGCGGCCGCGGCCGCCCCGGGGCTTTTCGCCTACGTCCTGCTCGTCGCCTTCCTGGGCTTCGATGCCAGCGACCGGCGGGCAGCGGCCGAGGCCCTCCGGAGGCTCTTCCGCCCCTCGGCCCCGGACGATGCCGCCCGCGCCACCGGCGAAGCCGCCCCGCCGGTCGTGCTGCACCTGGTCTCGCACCTGACGACAAGCGGCGTGACGAAGGTCCTCGAAACCCTCGCGACGGGCCTGCAGCGGCGGGGCTGGCGGAACCTCGTCGCCTACTGGATGGAGGCCGACGACCTCGCGGACCGGCTCCGGGCGGCCGGCATTCCGGTGGTCGCGCTTCGCGCGCCCGGCCCGATGCCGGGGCCCATCGGGCGCCTCCTCCTCCGCTTCCGGCTCCGTTCCCTCCTCCACCGGGAAGGCGTCCGGATCGTCCAGGCCTATTCCTTCGACGCCGATCTCGTCGGCCTCGCCGCCGCCGGATCGGGCGGCCCGCCGGTCTTTTCCAGCGTCCAGAGCCGCTCCTACGCGGACTGGGTCCGCGAACACGCGGACCGATACCGACGGGACGCCCCGCGATTCGCTGGATTCGCGTGCGCGTCCGGCTCTCTCGCTTCCGACCTCGCCGCCACGGGCGTCGTCTCCAGGGATCGAATGTCCGTCATCTGGAACGCCACCGGGCCGGAATTCGATCTCCCCCGCGACGACGCGGCCGTACCGGCCCTCCGGCAGGCCCTCGGGGCCGTACCGGGGGATCGGATCATCGCGATGGTCGCCAACTTCCACCCCGTCAAGGGCCATCGCACCCTTCTCGAGGCCTTCTCGAAGGTTCTCTCGAACGTCCCTGAAGCCCGCCTCGTCCTCGTGGGCGGGGACGGCAGCGATCCCGAACGGATCCCCATCCGCCGCGACATCGAGGCCCTCGCCGCCGCCCCGGAATTCAGGGGCCGGGTCCTTCTCGCAGGGCCCCGCCGCGACATCCGGGCGCTCCTCGATGCCTCCGACCTCTTCGTCCTTCCGTCCCGGGAGGAAGGCATGGGGCTTTCGATCGCCGAGGCAATGAGCCGGGGGCTGGCCGTCGTCGCAACGCGGGTCGGGGGGATTCCGGAGGTCGTGGAGGACGGCGTCACGGGAATCCTCGTGCCCCCGAACGACCCTGAAGCCCTCGCAAAGGCGATCTCCGGCCTCCTCAAGGATCCGGAAGCCCGCACCCGCATGGGAGAGGCGGGACGAGCGCGAGCGCGAGCGTTGTTCTCCCCGGAATCCCTCGTGGACGCCTACGAGCGCCTATATCGAAGTCAGCCTCACATCCCTTCCTGATCCGTTTCTCCCATCGCAGGCACCGGTTCGGGAACGTCCGGTCCGGAGGGTTTCGCCTTCTCCAGCACGGCGAGGAACCCGGCGACGAGCCAGAACGGCTCCATGATTCGGACGATGTACCACGTATTCGATCCGACGGCATGCACCAAAAGACCGATCAGGCCGAACCGGAAGCCCTCCCGGAGCCCCGCCGCCAGATCCGAATCCGCGCCCGGCCGCGGGCGGGTCAGGCCCCACGT
Source organism: uncultured Planctomycetia bacterium (assembly GCA_964358555.1). Classification (GTDB taxonomy): domain Bacteria; phylum Planctomycetota; class CAYHQZ01; order CAYHQZ01; family CAYHQZ01; genus CAYHQZ01. The sequence goes on along the minus strand of CAYHQZ010000014.1, from coordinate 8,636 downwards.
CCGGTAGATCAGGAACAAGAACAGCAGCAGGCCCGGCAGTCCGGCCTCGCGAAGAACCCGCGGATACTGGGCATCCACGAAGCCGCTCCCCGCCCCGAACCCAAAAACGGGCCGCGAGGAAATGTCCGACAGGATGTCGCGCCACGTCATGAGGCGCGCGTTGGTGGACTCGTCGAACCCGACGCCCGCGATCTTGATTTGGTCCTTGTAGGTCTGCTTGGCGAACGTGTAATCGATGCGTTCCCGGACGGAATCCGGCGTCATCAGGAACCCCACGACGATCGCGGCGGCGAGCATCGCAGCAACCACGGCGGGCTTCCTTCGAAGGCGCCAGGCGACCGCAAGGCCCATCACGCCGAACCCAAGGAAGGACGCCCTCGAGAGGGTCTGGGCGAGGGTGACGAGAAGGACCGCGCCAAGAGCCGGAAGTCCCCAACGGCCCCCGAACCGGACGCGATGGACAAAAAGCCCGGCCACCAGCCCCAGGATGAAGACGAGGAATCCGCCCAGCGTGTTCGGTTCGCCCTCCGGCCCCTCGAACGGCGCCGAGGCCCGTCCGGTCGGATTCAGGAGCACCGCGTAGAGCGAGACGAGAAGCGCGGTCAGGAAAAGGGAGCGGAGCAGCGCCCGGATCTCCGCTTCGGCGGTGACATAGTTGACGACAAGGATGAAGAGGACCAGGAACTCCGCGTATTTGAGGACATAGAGCAGCGGCGTAGCCACGCGGGAGTCGCCCGCGGCCAGCCGGCCCCAGACCGCGATCAGCGTGCACAACGCGACCCATCCGATGAAGCCGAAGAATGGCCCGTGGATGGAGGAGCCCCGGAAAAGCCCTCCCTCCTTCACGAGGGCGAGCCGCAGCAGCCACCCGAACGCGAGGATCGGAATCAAGGCATCCTCGAACCGGACGGTGAGACCCCGGCTTGCGGAACCGCCCGTCCCGAGGCCCGCGACCCATATCTCCGGGGAAAGAAGCATCGCGAAGATCGTCAAATGGATCGCCAGCCGCATCGAAAGGACGGACAGGATCAGAAGGACGGCCCCCAAGCCTGCCGCCGCGACAACCCCCGGACGGACCGCCCCGGCAATGACCCAGGCCGCCGCAAGCCCGATGGGCAGCAACAGCAGTTCGGCCTGGAGCCGCCCGGACGACCCCGCCCGGTCGTTCATGCGTCGCTCACTTCTTCGTCGGCTCGGGCTCCTTGTCCGCCCGGTAGAGCGGGTAGTAGGAGTAGTAATCCTCGGACGTCAGATTTGCCCGGACGCGATTCAGGACGATCCCGAGCAGCGGGGCCTTGGCGCGTTCGAGGACGAGCTTGGCCCGGCGCAGCGCCATCCGGGGGGTCCGGCCCACCTCGTAGACGAGAAGCGTCCCTTCGACCTTGGTCCCCAGGAGAATGGCGTCGGCGACCGCCAGAACCGGCGGCGAGTCGACGAGGATGTAGTCGTAGGCCGCCTTGGCCTCCTGGAAGAACCCCACGACCGCCGCGGTTCCGAGGGCTTCGGAAATCGTCTGGGACGAACCCCCGCACGTCAGGATGTGGACGCGATCCATCCACGAGCGCTTCGAGATGAGATCGGGGCCGATGGGGCCGAGCATCAGGTCCGCGACCGTCCGGCGGGCGGAGGCGAGCGTGGCCCGGCCGGAGAGGACCTCGTAGAGGCCCGGGGAACGGGACAGCCCGAACGTGGCGTGGACCGTGGGCCGCCGGAAGTCGGCGTCCACGAGGAGTATCCGCTTGCCGGCCTGCGCGAACGTCAGCGCCAGGTTGATCGCGACGGCGGTCTTGCCCTCGCGAAGGGTCGCCGAGGACACCTGAAATACTTTCGCGTGGATGTTCTGAAGGGCGAGAAGCAGGTGGTTTCGCAGGGAGCGGAAGGACTCCATGGGTTCGTCGTCGGGATGCAACAGGCCGGACAGGCGCACGGACACCCGGTGATCGAGGCCAGGCGGCATGTTGTCCGTCTCCCCCGCCCGGAGCCGGTGCGGCTGGGCGTCGGGAATCACGCCCAGGATCGAAAGCCCCACGTAGCCCTCGACTTCCTCGATCGTTCCCATCGAGGTGTCCAGGGATTCGCGAACGAGAGCCCAGAGGATCCCGAGAAGGAAGCCGAACACGGCCCCGAGAAGAGCGTGGACCTGCGTCTTGGCGGGGTTCATCTCGGAAGCATCGACGGCCTCCTGGAGGATCTCGACCTCGGGCAGCATCGCAGCGGCCCGGGTCCGTGCGTCCTGATGGCTGTCCGAAAATTTCTCGTAGCGGTTCCGGAGGCGGTCGTAGCGGTGCGTCAGCCGCTGGAACTCGAGCTCCCGCTCGGGGATTTTCCCGTATTCTTTTCGAAGGGAATCCAGCCGACCCTCGGTGCTCTGGCGTTCCTTGTCGACCTGGGCGAGCCGGCGCTCGATATCCTCCTTGATCTGCGCCTGGAGGGTCCGGATCTGGGAATCCAACTCGAGAAACCGGGGATGCTCGTTCGTGGCATACAGGAGAAGGTCGGAGCGATCCCGCCGGAGATCGACGAGGGCCTTGTCCAGGGTGAAAAGGCCGGCGTTCGAGAGCGGATCCAGGGAGGAAAGCGGCAGCGCCCCGCTTCGCTCCAGTTCCTGAAGCAGGGAGGCGTAGAAGTTCTTGGAACGGTAGTTGGCCTCCAGATCGCCCTCGTAGCGGGCGATTTCCTGGAGCCGGAGGGCGATTTCCTGTGGAATGGACACGATCTTCCAGGTCTTCCGGTATTCGTCGAGCTTCGATTCCGACGCGTCCATCTCCTTCTGGACGCGCTGCATCTGCTCCTCGGCGAACGCCTGCTCGGCGATGGCCTGAGCGCCCCGGAGTTCCTTGTTGTATTCCGCGTATGCGCGAGAGACTTCGTTGGCGAGCTGCAGAACGCGCATGCGGTCGGAGCCGCGCGCCGTAATCTGGATGACATTGGTGCCGCCCTGACGCTCCACTTCGATCCGGCCCTGGAGATCCACGAGGGTCCGGAGGCGTTGCCGGCGGATGTCCGAGGACGCCTCGGACCTCCCTGCCTTCAACATTCCGAGCCGGACAGCGGCCTTCTCGAGAACGGGGAAGGCCTTGATCACCTCCTGCTGCGAGGCGATTTCGTCCTGGTACCACGGATTCATCGATTCGAGCAGGAGGGCGGCCGCCGGACTCTTGTGCTCGAACTTCACGCGCGTGGATGCTTCGTACGTCGGGACGGGCCGATTCAGGGACGAGATGGCGAAGGTGCTCCCGAAGACCAGAAGCGTGACGAATCCGATCGCGAATTTCCTCTTCTTGAGGATCCGGGTGTAGTCCCGGAGGGACATCTCGAACGCGGAGGGGGTGGTTTCGGCCATGTCAGGGAGTCGTCGCGGTCGTCGGCTGGAGACTTCGGAAGAGGAGATACTGCTGGATGGGAATGTTGATCCCCTCGATGATCGTCTTCACGCGGCCCACGGCAATCGCGATGTCGCCCATCCGGCTTCTCGGAATGTAGAGGACGTCCCCGTCGCGGAGCGCGAAATTCTCGCGGGGATCGGCCGTCCGGAAAAACCGGTCGAGATCCGTCCGGAACACCTGCGGGGATTCCATACCCCCCCGGATCACCACCGCCTCGTGCAATCGTGCGTCCTGCCCCCAGCCCCCCACCGCCCCGAGCGCGTCCACGACGGTCATCCCGGGCTGCCAGGGAACGGTCTGGGGGGAGCGAACTTCCCCGAAGACGTGGATCCGGCCGGCCTTCTTCGACTGCTTGACCACGAGATCGATCCGGGGCGTCTTGAAGAACTTCTTGAGCGCTTCCTGAATCCGGTCCCTGGCCTCCAGCACGGTTGTGTCCTGTACGGAGACGTTCACGTAGGGAAGGGCGATCTTCCCGTCCTCCTGGACATTGGTATCGATGGTTTCCGCCTTGTAGCCGCTCCAGATCCGGACCTCCAGGACGTCTCCGTTCCGGATCTTCACGGGGTCCGGGGGTGGAGGAAGGGGGAATGAATCGGTCGGGATGGGAATGGGGTTGGTCGCGCAGGCGACCGCCGAGACGGCGAGCGCAACCAGCACGCCTGCCGCCAGCCTCCGTCGGATGGACGTCTTCACACCTCTTCCCTCGATGAGCAAACCACCAAACCTGCTCTCCACGAAAGCGCAACCCTCAAGGCACCCAGCACCTTCGGACTCCCATGAGTACATCCTCCCTCTCTTCCCTGTCAAGGAAAGATTCGTTGTGCCGGATGATTCTCATGCCCGGAGTCCCTGTTGGCGCGCCCCCCCCCAATCGCGTAGACTGCGGGAGATTCACGGGGGAACGATGGCGGAGGACAGAGAGAAACCCGTCTTGCCGATCAACCGGATTGGGCGAGGCGGTCCCATCGCCCCCCTGGAACTCCAGCGATTCTTCCCTCCGCTGACGGCCATCATCGAGCGTCTCTCCCGTCTGACCCGGCCCAACGGGAGGCTGGGCGTCGTCTACCTGAGCATCGGAGGCTGCGGCTCCCTCGAGGAGCGATACGGCTGGAAGGAAGTGGACACGATTCTCAAATCGCTCTCCCGCTCCCTCTCCCGTGTTTCCAGCGCGATTGACCGCGAGATACTGATCGCCGAGGCCCCGGGAGCGGCCGACGACTTCCTCTGCTTCCTCCCCACCCTGCCGGAGGAGTTCGATCTCCAGGAAGTCCAGGCCATCGCGAGCCGGATGGAGCGGGAACTGGCGCTGCGGCTGGACGAATCCCTGGGCAACGAGGTTTCCCGCCTCTTCATCATCTCGGTCGGCTACGGCGTCGCCCGCTACCACCCCCAAATCCGATTCGAGCGGCTCATCTCCCGGATGTGCAAGGAGGCCCTTCTGGCGGCCGAGGTCCGCGACCAGCGCGTCCGAAAGTCGCAGATCGAACGCCTCCGGCAGATTCTCGAGCGCAACGAGATCCGGGCCGTCTACCAGCCCATCATCCGCCTCGACGACCGGGACGTCGTCGGCTACGAGGGCCTTGCCCGCGGGCCGAAGGGCACCGACTTCGAACTGCCCCACATGCTCTTCTCCGTGGCGATGGACGGGGGGCTGTCCTGGAAGCTCGAATCGCTCTGCCATGCGGCGATCTTCCAGGGCTTGAGCCGGATGAAGAACGGGCAGTCCCTGTTCGTGAACACCCTTCCCTCCGTCGTGGAAAACCTCCGCCTGTCCCAGCTCTCCGATGGGCTCGTCGGGTCGGACCTCCCCAGCCGGATCGTCCTCGAAATCACGGAGCGCGAGGCGATCAAGGACTTCCGCCGCTTCTCGAACGCCCTCGCCCACTTCCGCCAGGAAGGCTTCCGGGTCGCCATCGACGACTTCGGATGCGGCTACTCCTCCCTCGAAGCCGTCGCCCACCTCCTGCCCCACTTCGTGAAACTCGACCGCACGATCGTGTCGGGCATCCATTCGACGACCATCAAGCACGAGATCGCGAAGAGCATCACGGATTTCGCGCGCAAGATCCACTGCGAGATCATCGCCGAGGGAATCGAGGAGGAGGAGGACCGCAAGGCCCTCCAGGACCTCGGGATCCCCTTCGGCCAGGGCTATCTCTTCGCGCGCCCCAGCGAGAATCCCTTCGGGAGTAACGGCGCCGCTCCCAAGCCGCCGCCCGCCGGGGCATGAATCCCGCCCGCGCCGACGCCGACCGCGTCTGGCATCCGTTCACCCAGATGTCGGAGTGGACCGAGGAGGCCGCGCTCGTCATCCGGTCCGGGGAGGGCTGCCGGCTCTTCGACGACAAGGGGCGCGCCTACCTCGACGGGATCTCGTCGCTCTGGTGCAACGTCCACGGCCACCGCGTCCCGGAAATCGACGAGGCGATCCGGGCGCAGCTGGGAAAGATCGCCCACTCCACGCTCCTCGGCCTCGCAAACGAGCCGGCCGCGCTTCTCGCGGACGAACTCGTCCGCGCGGCGCCCCCTGGGCTTTCGCGCGTCTTCTACTCGGATTCGGGGGCGACCGCCGTCGAGATTGCGCTGAAAATGGCCTTCCAGTATTTCCACCAGCGGCGCGCGAACCCGAAGAAAACGAAAACGAGGTTCCTCGCGCTGGAGAACGCCTACCACGGGGACACGCTGGGCGCCGTCTCGGTCGGCAAGGTCGGCCTCTTCCATGACATCTTCCGGCCGCTCACCTTCGAGTCCTTCTTCGCGCCCTCCCCCCACTGCTATCGCTGCCCGATGGGCCGCCTTCGCGGGTCCTGCGCGATGGAATGCCTCGGGGCGCTCCGGAAGATCCTGGAGGCGCACCGGGACGAAATCGCCGCGATGATCCTCGAGCCCGGGATGCAGTGCGCGGGCGGGATGATCCCGATCCCGGAGGGATATCTCCGGCGGCTGCGGGAACTCTGCACGGAAAACGACGTCCTGCTCATCGCCGACGAGGTCGCGGTCGGCTTCGGAAGGACGGGCGCGATGTTCGCCTGCGGGAAGGAAGGCGTGACGCCGGATCTCTTGGCCTGCGCGAAGGGAATCACGGGCGGCTACCTGCCGCTCGCGGCGACGCTCGCCACCGAGGAGGTCTTCTCGGCCTTCCTCGGCCGTTTCGAGGAGTTCCGGACCTTCACCCACGGCCACACCTACTCCGGAAACGCGCTCGCCTGCGCGGCGGCGCGCGCGAGCCTGCGGCTCTTCGAGGAAGGCCGCGTCCTCGAACGGCTGCAACCGAAAATTGCGCTCCTTTCGCGCCTTCTCGAGCGGTTCCGGGATCACCCGAACGTCGGCGACATCCGAAGGAACGGCTTCATCGCCGGCATCGAACTCGTCGCGGATCGCGCGACGAAGGCCCCCTTCCCCGCCGCCGCCCGGATCGGCCACAAGGTCTGCATGGCGGCGCGGCCGCGCGGCGCGATCCTGCGGCCGCTCGGAGGCGTCCTCGTCCTCTTCCCCGCGCTTTCGATGTCCGAGGCGGACCTCGAACGCCTCGTCTCGATTCTCTACGATTCGCTGTGCGAGGTCCTGCCGCCCGGAAGGCCCTGACGCGTCCTACAGGAAGACCGCGATCCCCTTCGACTTCAGGTATTCCTTCACCTGCCGGATGGAGAGGAGACGGAAGTGGAAGACGGAGGCGGCGAGCAGCACCCGGGCGCCGCCCTGGAGGACGGCCTCGCGGAAGTGCTCCAGCGTTCCCGCACCTCCGGAGGCAACGACGGGAAGCCTCACGGCGTCGGAGATCGCCTTCGTGAACTCAAGGTCGTAGCCCGCCTTCGTCCCGTCGCCGTCCATGCTCGTCGGCAGGATCGCGCCGGCCCCGAGCGTCTCGCACTGTTTCGCCCACGCCACCGCGTCCTTCCCGACCGGCTTGGTGCCGCCCGAGACGACAAGCTCGAAGCCCGACGGCATCGCCTGGTTCCGGCGCGCGTCCACGGCGATGGTGATCTTCTCCTTTCCGAATTTCAACGCGGCCTCGGCCACGAGGGCGGGCCGCGCCACGGCGGCGCTGTTCATGGAGACCTTGTCGGCGCCGGCCTCGAGGGTGAGGCGGATGTCCTCGAGCGACCCGATCCCGCCGCCCACCGTCAGCGGGATGTCGATGACCGCGGAAACGGCCCGGACCCACTCGAGCCGGGTCTTGCGGTTTTCCAGCGTCGCGGCGATGTCCAGCATCGCGAGCTCGTCCGCGCCCTCCTTCTGGTAGAAGGCGGCGTTGGCCACCGGGTCGCCGGCGTCTTTGAGGTCCGTGAAATGGACCCCCTTCACCACCCGCCCGTCCTTCATGTCCAGGCACGGCATGATCTTCACGATGTCCATGGCTCCTCCTTTGGGCTTCGAGGGGAGATGATACCCGGCCGGGAGACGACCCGAAGCCGGCCAAGCGGCCGCCGGATGCCGTATCCTTCCCCCCCATGCGCGGCCTTTTCGTCACCGCCACCGACACGGGCGTGGGAAAGACGGTCGTCTCGGCGCTCCTCGTCGCGCGGCTGCGGGCGAACGGGATCCCGGCGACCTACCGAAAGCCCCTCGGCTGCGGGGGCGTGAGGATCGGCGGGCGGCTCGTCTCCGACGACGCGGTGTTCGTCCGGCGCGCGGCGGGGCTGGACGAGCCCACGAACGTCCTGAACCCGATCTGCCTCAAAACCCCCGCCGCCCCCACGGTGGCCATCCGGGCCGAGCGCCGGCGGCTCACGCGCACATGCGTCGTCGCCGCGTGCGGCGCACCGCCCGGGATGGTTTCCGTCGTCGAGGGCGTGGGCGGCCTGCTGGTGCCGATCATGCCGGGCTACCTCGTCGCCGACCTCGCTTCCGATCTGGGCCTTCCCGTCGTCATCGTCGCCCGCGCGGCGCTCGGAACCATCAACCACACGCTGCTCACCCTCGAGGCCGCCCGCCGCCGCCGTCTCGACGTCCTCGGCGTCGTCGTCAACGGAATGCCGAAGCGCCCGTCCCGCGCCGAAGCCGACGCCCCCCGCGAAATCGCCCGAGAGGGCCGCGTCAAGATCCTCGGGGTTCTGCCGGTCCTTCCTCTCTCCGTCTTCCGCTCGCCCAAAGCCCTTCTCCAAGCCACTGGACGGCATTTGGCTAGCACCGACCTTTTCGTTCCTGAAAACGAATAACAAGAAGGGCGAGGGGCGGGGGCTCGGATGGAAGCGACCTGTCGGAGCACGGTCCAACGCCATGAATTCGTCTACCTGCCGTGGACCG
>CAYHQZ010000013.1:20941-29071 GCA_964358555.1 uncultured Planctomycetia bacterium | reverse complement strand
CCGGTTCCGACAGGCGCCGTCGTGAAACCCTACCCGCTTGACGTCTGCCTGGTATCCGGGCAGAAACTGGGTTCGATGGGCTCGTCGCCCTCGATCATGCACGAGGGGCGGGAAATCAAGTTCTGCTGCTCGGGATGCATCCCGGCGTTCCGGAAGGATCCGGCCAAGTACCTGAAAAAACTGCCCCAGGAGGGAAACAAGTGAAGCGTCTTCTCAGCCGGGCCGGGTTGGCAGTGGCGGGGATCCTGATGGTCGGCTGCTCGTCCGCGCCGGCCTCCTACGAATCCATCGATCTGCGGCAGGATCTGGGCAAAGGCGGCCTGGATCGATACCAGGGCGAGTGGACGGCGGCCGGCGGCGGCGCCTCCGCCGAGCCCTGGACGAACCTCGAATACTCGAACGGCTGGCCTCTGGGATTGCTCGCCTATTGGGACAAGGGGGCGGTGCGGGCCCAGGGCAAGGAAGGCTCGCTCTCCCACTACACCGTCACTCGCGCCCAGGGATTCGGACCCCTGTCGTTGCTCTACGCCTATCAGGAAGACGCCATGTTCCACGGCGACGGCCGGCGTCGCTCCTACATGTCCACCCACAACATCCTCTGGGGCCACCTCGCAATGATCCACGTCATGGACATGGCCCCGGGCGAGGCGCACTGCGGCGACCACTGGGCCGCGATGATCTTCCACCACCTGATCGCCTTCGGGCGGGGCCACGGGGGCGCCTTCTTCTCCATCGGCGGCTACCCAAATCCCATGACGATCGGCGACTGAACGTCCGACGGTCGGGCGGGTCGGCACCCTCCGCGGCGGTTGCAACTCCGGCAGAAGAACGCGAGACTCTCCGAACGCAAAGGAGGGATTGAATGCCCCAGAAACTCCGGATCGCGCTCATCGGCTCCGGCCACCGCGGGATCGGCTTCTTCGCGAAGGGAATCATCCGGGACCACGCCGAGCGCGCAGAACTGGTCGCGCTCCTCGATTCAAACATCGCCCGCGCCCGGATCGCCGCCTCGATGCTCAACCGGCCCATCCCCGTCTTCAGCGATTTCGAGAAGATGCTCGCCGAGGCCAGGCCCGACACGCTCATCGTCTGCTCGAAGGACCAGACGCACGAGCGCTACATCGTCGGCGGCCTCGAGCGAGGGCTCGACATCATCACGGAAAAGCCGATGGCCATCGACGCCACGCAAATCCGGAACATCCTGGAGGCCGAGAAGAAGAGCGGGAAGAAGATCCGCGTGGCCTTCAACTACCGCTACGCCCCCTTCGCGACCCGGGTGAAGCAGCTCTTGTCGGAGGGGGTGATCGGCAAGATCCACCTCGTCCATTTCCAGTGGGTCCTCGACACCCGCCACGGCGCCGACTACTTCCGGCGCTGGCACCGCCGCAAGGAGAACTCCGGCGGCCTCATGGTCCACAAGGCCACCCACCACTTCGACATCATGAACTGGTACCTCGACGACGACCCCGCCGAGGTCTACGCCACCGGGACGCGGAACTTCTACGGCCCGACCCGCGACGCGCGCGGCGAACGCTGCCTCACCTGCCCCCACGCAAAGACCTGCGAGTTCTTCTACGATCTCAAGGCCAACAAGGAGGCCGAGCTCTACCTCGGGGCCGAGGGAGACGACGGCTACTTCCGGGACCGTTGCGTCTTCGATCCCGAGATCGACATCGAGGACACCGTCGCCGTGGCGGTCACCTACACGCACGGAGCCCGGATGTCCTATTCGCTCGTGGCCTACGCCCCGCAGGAGGGCAACCGGATGTTCTTCTACGGAAGCCGCGGCCGCCTGGAGGCGGGGTACGTGGAAGGCTCCAACAAGGAGCGCTCCCTCATCCGGATCTGGCCCCTCTTCCAGAAGGAGCCCTACATCGTGGAGGTCCCACGCCCCAAGGGCGAGCACGGGGGCGCCGACCCGATCCTCCTCGATGCGCTCCTGAATCCCGACAAGCCCGACCCCCTGAAGCACCAGGCCGGCGCGCGAGCGGGGGCCTGTTCGGTGCTTACGGGCGTGGCCGCGAACGAATCCATCCGGACGGGCCGACCCGTCCGGCTGGACTCCCTCGTCCCGGCCGGACTCCTCGGTCCGCGGCCCGCCTAGCCTGCTCCTTCCCCGCCGGCCGGCGCCTCCTGCCCATGCGGGGCGGTCGCGCGGCCCGCGTCCCGCAGGCCGTAGCGCTCCAGTTTCCGATACAGCGTCCGCTCCCCGATTCCGAGCGCGCGCGCCGCCTCCTCGCGACGCCCCCCGCACGACTCCAGGGCCTTCCGGATCATCTCCCGCTCGACCTCCTTTATCGGGCGAACGGACCCGCCGGAGGGCTCCGGCGCGGGGGCGGGCACGGCCGACGCGAGGCTCGGGGGAAGATCGCCGACGTTGAGGATGCGGTCCCGGGCGAGAACGATCATCCCCTCCAGGGCATTGCGCAACTCCCGCACGTTTCCGGGCCACGCGTGCGCCGAAAGAATCGCACGGACCTCGGGGCTGGCGCCCTGGACGTTCTTCCGGTAGCGACGGCGGAACTCCTTCAGGAAGGCGTCGATGAGCAGCGGCACGTCCTCACGGCGCTCCCGAAGCGGCGGGAGGCGGAACATGACGACGTGGAGCCGGAAGTAGAGTTCCTCGCGAAATTTCCCCTGCCGGATCAGGGCCTGCAGGTCCTGGTTCGTCGCCGCGATCAGCCGGAAATCCGCCCGGAGGGACTGGTTCGAGCCCACGCGCTGGAATTCGCCCGTCTCGATCACCCGGAGCAGTTTCACCTGCGTCGGGATCGGCAAATCCCCGACCTCGTCGAGGAAGAGCGTCCCGCCGTTCGCGTATTCGAAGCGCCCGATCCGCCGCGCGTCGGCTCCCGTGAAGGCCCCCCGCTCGTGTCCGAACAGCTCGCTCTCGATGAGGCTCTCGGAGAGGGCGGCGCAGCTTAGCGCGACGAAGGGCTTGGCCCGGCGCGGGGAGTTGTAGTGGATCGCGCGCGCGACGAGCTCCTTGCCGGTGCCCGACTCCCCCGTGATCAGGACCGTGACCGCCGTCTGGGCGACCATCGGGATCGCCTCGAAGATCCTCCGCATGGACGGATGGTTCCCGACGATGCCCTCGAAGCCGTAGCGGTCCTCGAGCTGGCGGTGCAGCTCGACATTCTCCCGCTCCAGGGACTGCTGGCGCCCGGCCCGCTCGATGAGCGCCTGGAGCTCGACGAGGTTGACGGGCTTGCGGACGTAGTGGTAGGCGCCCTTCCGCATCGCCTCGACGGCCGTTTCCACGGTTCCGTGGCCCGTCACGATGATCACCTGGGTTCGCGCGTCCGTCTCGCGGGCCTGCCGGAGAATCTCGAGCCCGTCGAGGTCCGGCAGGACCAGGTCCACGAGGACGATGTCGTGACCGCCCGCCCGGACCTTTGAAAGGCCCTCCTTCCCGGTATGGGCGCACACGACCTCGTGGCCGGCACGGCCGAGGGCCTCGGCGAGGGCGGAAGCCTGGGACGGATCATCCTCGACGACCAGGATGGACAGGCGGGCGGAATCGGGCATGGACCCCATAGGGGTACGCACTGCGGCCCCAAGATCAAGCCCCGGCCGCAGGCGGTATACTGTTTGTTTGGCCATGCCCCTTCCCATCATGAACGACCCGGAAGCGGACGCTTCCACGGGCAGCTTCACAAGGGAGCGCCTGGAATTCGTCCGGGATCTGGCCGACAAGGCCCGTCTCCAGGTGGAGGCCCACGACCCCTACACGAAGGAACACTCCATCCGCGTCGCCCACTGGGCGAAGATCATCGGCAACCGCCTCCCCACGTTCGACAAGGAGCGGCTCGTCCGCCTCGAGATTTCCGCGATCATCCACGACTACGGGAAGATCGACATCCCCGCCCCGATCCTGAACAAGCCCTCCCGCCTGACCCAGGAGGAGTTCGAACGGGTGAAAATCCACCCGGAGACCGGATCGAAACGGGCCGAGGTCATGGCCCCCTACGTGATCCCGGAGGCAATCCTCTGCCACCACGTCCACTTCGACGGCGGGGGCTATCCGAACCTCGGATTGCAGGGCAATTACATCCCGATCGAGGCGCGGATCATCGCCGTCGCGGACGTCTTCGACGCAATCACCTCCGACCGCTGCTACCGCAAGGGCCAGGCCCCCGACACCGCCATCCGCGTCATGAAGGAAATCGCCGGAACCCAGCTGGATGCCCACTTAGTCCAGATCTTCGACCGCTACTACCAGACCCAGCGCAACCTCCAGGGCCGGGACATCGGCTTCGCCACGATGACGATCGACGCCGCCATCATGGAGGAGATCCGCCTCGCCAAGCGCTTCCTCCGAAAGGCCGTAGGCGACTACGACCCGGAGAGCCCTCTGGCCAAGGTCCCCAACAAGGACGCCTTCGTCCGGGACGCCATCGCCTACCTAACGGATCTGAACGTCAGCCAGGAGAAGGCCGAGAAGTTCGTCCGCTACACCTACCGCCTCCACCTCGACGAGACCTTCCGGCGCGACGAGATCGACCTCTCGGACGACGAGTATCGGGCCCTCCTCCAGGCTTCCCTGGACGGCTCCCGGGGGCACAAGGAGCTGGTCGTTCCCCTGAAAGCCACCGTGAAGAAACTTGACTACATGGACGTGGTAGTTTTCAATAAGTCCCTCTGGAACTATGTCGGGGATGGCAAGAAGGTCATCCTCATGAAATAGTCCGGAATCCACGAATGACCCCGCTTCGGCAGCACTTCAATGCGGAGAGGACGGACGAGGCATTTGTTCTCTCGTTCAAGGCCCCCGTCCGGATCGACGCGACGAACATCCGCCAGATCCAGGAGGAGATGGAAGGCATCGTCGAGGTGAAGGAAGGCCAGAAGGTCGCCATCGACTGCAAGAACATCCTCTACCTCTACAGCGGTTTCCTCGGCGAGCTCATCGGATTGCACCGCCGCCTCGAGGAAGTCCGGGGGATCCTGGTCCTCTGCGAACTCCGCCCGGAGATCCGGCGGATTTTCGAGCTGACCACGCTGGACCACTTCTTCCATCTCTCCGAGACCCGCCAGGACGCCATGCAGTTCCTGAAGACCGTCTCGTAGGCAGGCCCCTCGCGATTCGGGACGTCGGGCGACTATAATTCAACGAGGGGTTCGCATGTCCACAACCACCCGCCTTCTCCCGTGGGTTCTTGTCCCCGTCCTGCTCGGGGCCGCCCCCTCCGGCCGGAACGCGGCGAATCCCGCCAAGGCCCCGACCGCCGCGACGGCCCCTCGGACCAGCGAACCGCCCCGCACGCCCCTTCCCGCCGACGGCGATTGGGCCGGCTGGGTCCGGGTTCTTTCGATTCCAGACGCCCGGGCGAAAGCCGAGGAGGCCCTGAAGGCCGCCGGGGAGAAGGCCCATCCTGCCCTCGTGGCGGCGCTCGGGCATGACGACTGGGCCGTGCGCGAGGCGGCCGGAACCTTCCTGGCCTCCCGGGGGGAGAAAGCCCTTCCGGCCCTCGTCCCCGCCCTCTCGAACACCGATCCCGAGATTGCCTCCCGCGCGCTCGAGCTCGTCGAGAGCATCGCCTACCCCCGGTTCAATCTTCATAGCTGGGTCGGAATCCGCATGAGCCCCGAAGGGCTCGGCGTCATGGTCCACGAGGTCCTCGAGGGCGCCCCCGCCGAGAAGGCCGGATTCAAGCCGGGGGACTTCGTCGAGAAACTGGATGGAAAGCCCCTGGCCGACGCCGCCGGACACGCCGTGCCCCGCCCGGTCATCGGCCCCGACGGCCGCGTCCGGATCGTCATCGGGGAGGAAATCTCGGACCCCTGCATGACCCTCAAGGAGCGGATCGCCCGCGCTCCGCCCGGGACGAAGATGACGTTCTCGATTCTCCGGGAGAGCAAGCGCATGGATTTGCAGGCGCGGCTTGCGCCCATGCCCGACGAGATGCTCGAACCGGAGCAGCAGGCCGAGATCCGGCACAACTGGGAGGCGTGGCTTTCGAACGCCCGGAAGCTCGGCAAGCCTCCGCCGCTGCCCGGGCTCGCGGGGCCGGAATCCGTCAAGCCCGGGGACCCGGCCAAGCCGGAGCCGGAGTCCGAACCCGCGCCCTAGCGCCGCCGCGGCCCGAGGGCCGCAAGGACGTGCTTGGCCAGCATGTCGAACTCGAGGTTCACGGCGTCCCCGGATTTCCGCGCGGCCAGGGTCGTGCGCGCGAGGGTCTCCGGGATGAGAGCGAGTTCAAAGTCGCCGCTCCGCGCGGAGGCGACCGTGAGGGACACCCCGTCAACGGCGATCGAGCCCTTCTCGACCACGAGGCCGCGCGAGACCCCGGGCGGCAGCGCGATCCGGACGCGCCAGTCCCCGGCGCGTTTCGTCGCGGAAAGGACGCGGCCGAGGCCGTCCACGTGGCCCTGGACGAAGTGCCCGCCGAGACGATCGGTCGCCTTGAGGGATCGCTCGAAGTTCACGGTGGCGCCCGGCCGCAGCGTCCCCAGGGTCGTCCGCCGGAGGGTTTCCGAAACCGCGGTGAACGAGCACCGGCGGCCCGCCGCGGATTCGACCGTCAGGCAAACGCCCGCGAGCGCCACCGACTCCCCCGTCCGGAACGGATCCGCCGGCGCCGGGAAGACGAACGTCAGGCGGCGCCCCCCCCCGAACGGCTCGGATCGATCGAGCCGGGCGATCCCCTCCACGAGACCGGTGAACATGGCGCCATTGTAGGGCCCGGGAACCCGGACCGCGGCCCCGCGCGGCGGATAGACTGGGGGCGCAAGGCCCCCATGCACCGGACCCTTCTCGCCGCCACCTCGCTTCTCGCCCTCGCCGCCGCCTCCCCCCTGCAGGAAGCGGCCGCGGGCCTGCAGTCCCCCAAGGAGGAGGTCCGGATCGAGACGGCGAGGGCGCTTTCGACGAATCCCGCCCCGCAGGCCCTCCAGCTCCTGATCGCCGCGGCGCGCACCGAGCGCTCGCACGACGTTCAGATCGCGCTCGTCGAGGCGCTGGGGGTGCGGAAGGAAGGCGCCGCGCGGAAGGCCATCCTCACGGCCGCCCTCATCGGCCAGACGATAAAACTCCGCCGAACGGCCCTCGCGCTGCTGCCGCGAGGCGATCCGGAACTCCTCGCCGCCGTCCAGCAGACCGTCGCGAATCCCGCCGGGGCTTCGCACCTTCGATTCCGCGCGGTCGAGGCGCTCGGACGGCTGCTACCCTACGAGCGCCAGGAACTGCTGCGCCGGACGCTCGAAGGCCCCGACCCTCTCCTCGCCCGGGCCGCGGTCCGGGCCTGCGTCCTCGTAGGAAGGCGCGAGGCGATCCCCTGGCTCGTCCCTTTACTGGATTCCAAGGCCCAGGACGTCGCCCCCGCCGCGCTCGACGCCCTACGGGAGATCACGGGAGAGCGATCGATCCGGCGCGGGACCGACTTCGCGGCCTGGTGGGAGAAAACCCGCCGGGAGCCGCCGAAAAAGGAGATTGCCGTCTCCTACGCCCCGGTCGCGCCCGACCGCGAGGCGGATCGGGACCTCCTGCTCGTCTTCGACACGACGGGATCGTTCATGCAGATCTGGCCCGAGATGCGCCATCTCATCGCCCCCCTCGTCCGCGCCTTCGCGGAGAAGGACCGGACGCTGCGGGTGGGAATCATCCGCTACAAGTCCGACAACGAATCCGTCCCCGCCGAGGTGGTCCCCTTCTCCTACGACGTCCCCGGAATCGTGAAGAACGCCGAGAACTCCCCGCTCGGCGGCTTCTCGGGGGCCTTGCGCCGGGCCCTCGAGAAGGCCGCCTCCGAGCTCGAGTGGCAGCCGGAGCGCAAGAAGACCATCCTCTTCCTCGGCGACATCGCCCCCGTGGAAAGCGAGGTCCCGCCGCTCCTCGCCCTCGCGAAGGACTTGAAGCGCCTCGACGAGATCCAGATCTTCACGATCCCCGTCTTCAACCCAGGCGAGGATCACCGCGATCTCTACCGCCGGATCGCCGAGGCGGGCGGCGGGGCCTCCGTCTGCTACCGGCCGGGCTTCAAGCTCTTCTACCCGAACGCCGCGGGCGCGCTCGACGAGAAGACGAAGATCCCCGATCTCGACGAGGCCCTCTTCCGCCTCACCGCCTGCGCCCGGGCCGCGCCCCCCCCCCCCCCCCCCGGGGCCCCCGCCCCCCCGCGCCGGCCGGGC
>CAYHQZ010000013.1:13407-20931 GCA_964358555.1 uncultured Planctomycetia bacterium | reverse complement strand
GTCGTAGTCCGGCTCGGTCGTGATCTCCTTGACGATCTGGGCGTAGCGAAGGACGCCGGCCTTATCGAGGACGAAGACGCCCCGCGCGAGGAGCCGGAGCTCCTTCACCAGCATCCCGAACGCAAGCCCGAACGAGGCGTCGCGGTGATCGGAAAGCGTCACGACCCGGTCGACCCCCGCCGCCCCGCACCAGCGGGCCTGAGCGAAGGGCAGATCCATGCTCGCCGTGAGGACAACGACGTCCGGTCCGAGAAGCGTGGCCTCCTTGTTGAACCGCCGGGTCTGGATATCGCACACCGGCGTGTCCAGCGAGGGCACGCAGGAGATCACGCAGACCTTCCCCCGAAACGACGAGATCTTCACGGCCGAGAGGTCCTTGCCAAGCAGGGTTGCGTCCGGCGCCGGCAAGCCGACCTTCGGCTCCGGCCCGACGAGGGTCAGCGGATTGCCCTTGAACGTGATGACGCCCGTTCGTTCCATCGTCTGTTCTCCTTTGCGGATGCCCCGAGACCGATCCCATCCTCGGCGCGCAACGGTGGCGCCGTCAAGGCGCAATCGTCTCGATCGCCGCGCCCGCGATCGCCGCCGCTTCCAGCGCCGCCAGGTCGAGGCCCGCCTCGGCGGCTCGGCAGGCCGAGGCAGCGGCGCGGGTCGCGGGGTGCGGCGGCATGAGAAACGAGCAGCAGTCCTGGTGCTCCTCGATGGAGATCTCGTAGGTCCCGATCTTCGTCGCCAAGTCGATGATCTCGCGCTTGTCCATCCCGATGAGCGGCCGGAGGATCGACACGGGCGAGGCGTCGCCTATCGCGGCGATGTTCTCGAGCGTCTGGCTGGCGACCTGGCCGAGGCTGTCGCCGGTGGCGATGGCCAGCGCCCCTTCCTTCGCGGCGACCGCGGCCGCGATCCGGACCATCGAACGGCGATACAGGACCACGCGCAGCGCCGGGGGCGCGCCCTTCACGATCGCCTCCTGCACGGGCAGGAACGGCACGAGCCAGAGCCGGCTTTTGCCCTGCAGCGCCGCGAGGATCCGAACGACGTCCCGGACCTTGTGCTGGCTCGCCGCGTCGGTGTAGGGGGCCGAATGGAAGTGGACGAAGACGGCCTGGCAGCCGCGCTTCATCATGAGCCACGACGAGACGGGCGAGTCGATCCCGCCGGAGATGAGGCAGGCCACCCGCCCCGACGCCCCGACCGGAAGCCCCCCCACCCCGGGGACGCGCTCGAAGCCAAACCAGGCCTCCCGCTCCAGGATTTCGACGTCGATGGCAAGCGAAGGGTCGTCGAGGCAGACGGGCATCGGGATGGCTTCGATGATCCGCCGGCCGAGTTCGGCGTTCAGGTTCGCCGACGTGATCGGATACTTCTTGTCCGCCCGTTTCACGCGCACGGCGAACGACGGGGCCGCCGGCCGCTCCCGTAGCCGCTCGATAATCGCGGCGGCGAGGGGCTCCGGCTCGCGCGGGGCTTCGTGGGCCGGAATGACATGGGAGACCCCGAACACCTTCGAGGCGTCCTTCGCGGCCGCACGGGCGTCGGTTCCGTCGGCGAGGAAGACGATGAGCCGCCCCCGGAGGACCCGCACTTTCGCCGCCCTCGCGCGCAGCGTCCGCTCCAGCCCCCGCCGCAGCGCCGCCTCGAAATCGGGGCGGTTCCTGCCCTTCAGCCCGATCTCCGCGTAGTGGACGACGAGGGCGGGCGCTTCGGCGGTCATGGGGAGGGCATTGTAGGCGCGGGGCGGCCGGAAACGGGTTCGGGCCTTCCGAGCCTTCCGCTGAGGTCAGGCGACCTTTGGAGGCGGGGGAGGCGACGGCGCCGGAGGAGACGACAAGGGCGGCAACACGGCAGACGGGGCGGACGGCACGGGAGGCGGAAGCGCCTTCTTGGGTCCTCGCCAGCGCTGATCCAGCATCCAAATCCCGCCCCCGGCGGCGGCGAGCAAGAGGAAGGCAAAGCAGTAGACGACGGCCAGTTCCCCTTTGTTCTGAATCGGCAGGATCCCGCTCCAAGCCTTGAAATTCATGTGAAACTGGAAGTAGGCGACCGCCATCTGGCCGGACATGAGAAAGGCCGACCATCGGGCGTAGACGCCCAGCATGACGCAGAGGCCAAGGGTCAGCTCCAGGAACCCCCCGATCCACATCTGGTGGTTCGCGAAGGGAACCGCGGTGCCTCCCAGGATCCCGAACACCTTCTGCAGCCCATGCTGCATGAAAAGAAAGCCGATGACGATCCGGAACAGCGTGAGCGCCAGCACGGCGGGCTTTCGGAGAGTCGTTTCCATCGCGTTTTCCTCCTGTCAATCCCCGTGGATGATCAGGCGCCTTCGCGTGTAGAGGCCGAAGAGGACGCTCAATATCTCCTGTTCGGTGTAGGTGATTCTGGTGATCCCGGCCTCCTTCGAGGCGGCCTGGATGAGGCCGGTGGTCCACTCCGCCGTGACGCTCTGGCGGTCCACCGGGACCTTGATCTGGTGCTCGTTCAGGACGCAGCGCTTCGAGCCGACCGGGGTGTTTTGGAAATCCGTCGACTCCGGCAGGACCACGTTCGTGTAGATGCGGCCCGGAAGCCCCGAGCATCCGGCAAGGATCGAAAACAGGCCGGCGGCGAGGGCCGCAAGGGCGGCCGCCCGGATCCGCTTGCGCGGAACTCTAGTCGCCATAGAGCACGGTCGAGACCCGCATGTAGAGGCCGAAAAGGACGAGCTTCACCTGGACGTCGGCGTGCGTGATGGTCGTGATCCCGCCCTCCTTCGCCGCGGCCTCCGTGCCGGCGTCCCCCCAGGCGACGAGCCAGAGGAGCGAGTGGGCGTAGGAGCGGCCTACCTTCGAGCCCAGCGTCGTCTTGTCGAAGTCGGTGTCGAGCGGTCTTTGCACGGACGAATACACGCAGCCCTGCATCACGAGCACGAACAGCGCGGCGCACAGCGCGGCCGCGAGGCGTTTGGTTTTCACGAAGTTCTCCTTGGAGCCGCGGGCAGATGAATTCCCTGCGTCGGAACCTTCATGGTAGCGGCTTTTGCAAAGGGCCGATGGGCTTCCGGGCCAGGACCACGTGATCGAACCAGACGGTACCGACATTCGCGTTGTAGGCAACACCCGGCCTCGGCTTGAACTGCGAGTCCCCCTTGAAGACGCTTTCCATGTAATAGAGAAGCCAGAAGGTGTTGATCTTCAGCGCCCCGTCGGTGCGCCAGCAGAACCCCTCGAAAGGCGCGCCCGGGCCTTCGACGAACCGGTCCTTCACCCATTTCCCCGTCGGCGTGCCCGGCGCCCACCGCCCGGCGAGGCGGCCGTCGATCCAGAAGGCCTGCTCGCCGTCGCTTTTCTCCGGCGCGGTGTTGGCCTTGACCATGAACTCCACGCACTGCCATTGGTCGCGCGGGACCTGCTCGGCCGCCGCGGGCGCGAAGGCGTTCCCGTAGAAGCTGGTCCCCTTCGGCCCCTGCCAGCTCCTCATCCCCTGCCAGTAGGTGTAGAAGAACCAGGCCCCGGGCGGGTCGCGCTTCCCCCACTCCGATCCCGGCTCGATCCCCGTCTGGAAGCTCTTCGCGCCGTCGTGGCGATGCCCCGCCTCGCCCTGCGGCCAGTTCGGCGAATCCTTCCAGGCGCCTATCTTCACGAAGTGGTGGACGTAAGGGTGGTCCTTGCTGAACTTCACGTAGAAGCGCGCGTACATCTCGTCCACGCCGGGCTTTAAAAGTTTCCACAGGTGGCCGCCCGTGTTCTTGCCCTTGGTCGCGGTCATCTGCAGGGACTTCTTCCCCGGGCTGCCGGGCGGAACATCGCCCGAAAGGACGAGGACGCCGTCGTTCGCCCCCTTGGCCTCCGTCCATCGCTTCGCGGCGCCCGCGACGGAATCCTCCTCGAACTGCGAGACGAACAGGACGTCCGGATCCTTCTCGATGCCTTCGTCTCCTGGATATCGCGCGGAAATCCCCGGGGCGGGCGGAGGCGCAGGAACGTCCGCGCGGGTTCCCGACAGCAGACCCGCGCTCATCGCCAGGACGAGAACGGCCTTTTTCATGCCCCGAAGATCCTACTCCCTCGGCCTCCCCCGCGGGACGGAGGCGTACACGATCTCGTTCCCGAGCCCCTTCGAGGCGCGCGAAAGCACCGTTCCGTCCGGGCCGATGATCAGGCTGTGGCCGTGGCCGGACCAGCCGGGGTTCTCGGGGAACGTCCAGTTCGCGAGGATGAGGCTCGTCTTCTGCTTCGCCACCCGCCGGGCGAGGACCGTTTCGAACCAGTTCCCCGAGTTCGGGCCGAACCAGGCGACGGGATGCAGCACGATGTCGGCGCCCGCCTCGCCCAGCATCGGAAGGACCCCGTGGACGTCGTAGCAGATCATGAGGCCCAGCCGGCCGTATTCCGTGTCCACGACGCATGCGCGCTTCGGCCCCGCCGTAGCCCACGAGGCGTCCGCGACCGGCCAGGGGTGCTGCTTGCGGTAGAGGGCGCGGACCGTTCCGTCCGGCCCCAGGAGCGCGACGGCGTTGTAGAAGCGCTTCCCCTCGCGCTCGATGAAGGGCACCGTAAGATAGAGGTCCAGCCGATCGGCGATGGGCGAGAAGAACTCCGCGCTCGGCCCCGGGAACGTCTCCGCGACCGCGGCGACGTCCAGGAAATCCGGGCCCGCGGCATCGCTCCAGAAGACGTCCCGCGTCAAATCCGCGTAGCCCGGCACCGCCGCCTCCGGCAGCACCACGATCCGCGCCCCGTTCGCCGCGGCCTCCTCCACGAGCGCCGCGAGCCGCGTCCGGTTCCCCGCGGGATCCCCCATCACGGAATGGAACTGAATCGCCGCGACCCGGACGGTTCCGTACTCCCCCGCGCCATCGGACAGCGCGCAGCCGACAAAGAGCGAAAAAAAAGCCAGCACGACGACGAAGAGCGCGACGCCCAGACGGGTTCGAAGCC
Organism: uncultured Planctomycetia bacterium; assembly: GCA_964358555.1. Classification (GTDB taxonomy): domain Bacteria; phylum Planctomycetota; class CAYHQZ01; order CAYHQZ01; family CAYHQZ01; genus CAYHQZ01. Next base: position 16,012 of record CAYHQZ010000013.1, on the reverse strand, counting down.
CCAAGAGGCGCGTACGGGTCGTCCGCAACCAAGCGCTCATTCCGCTCCGGACTTTACACGAGATCGCACGCCTCCGGCGGCATCCAGTGGGCGTCCTGGCCCTCCCATTTGACGTTGCAGCCGATGGGGTTGGTCACGGGCACGCTCACAGGCTTGCCCGAGAGGATCTCCTCCAGCGCGCGCTCCAGATCGTTGACCTTCATCTTCGAGGCGTCGCGCGGGTTGTCCACGCCGCGGCCGGTGTAGGCGAGCTTCCGCTCTCCGTCGAAGACGTAGAAGTGCGGGGTTCTAAGCGCCCCGTAGGCCCGCGCGGCCGCCTGCGACTTGTCGCGGGCGTAGACCCAGGGGAACTTCTTCTCCTTCATCCGCGCCGTCATGTGCGAAAAGTCGTCCTCCGCGTAGGTGTTCTCGCTGTTCGAGTTGATGCCGATGAACGCAATACCCCGCGCCCGGAACTTCTCGACGGTCTTGCGGGTCACCTCGTCGGACCCGATGACGAAGGGGCAGTGGTTGCAGGTGAAGAACACGACGAGCGCCCTGCTCTTCGCGAAATCCGCCAGCCGGTAGGTCTTCCCGTCCGTCGCCGGCACCTCGAAATCCGGCGCCTTCGAGCCGATCGCCAAGGTGAAAGGCATGGCCGCTCCTTCCGGGACTGCGTCCCTTTCCGTTTGTTTCCTCGTTTCCTCCGGATCGATCTTCCGGCATTCCCTCGTGCTCATCAAGGGGCGTATCAACGGGCCCCTCGGGGGCGATTCAACCGCTTTCAGGAGGCCCGGCCCGGCCACGGCTTCGCCGCGGCGCGCCAGAGATGAAGCGTGAGGAGGTTCCAGAGCAGATAGCCGTGGTTCGCGCGGCTCGCGAGATGCTCGGCGACGAGCCGGCGGATCGGGGCGGGGTCCAGCAGGCCCGCGTCGCGGATCGACTTCTCGGAAAGCGCGTCCTCCAGTAGGCCCTTGAGCGGCCCCTTGAACCAGGGCCCGATGGGAATCGAGAATCCCTGCTTCTTCCGGTGCCGGATGGACGAAGGCAGCCAATCCTTGAACGCGCTCTTCATGAACGACTTCTTCTCGAATCCGCGCAGTTTCCAGCGCGGCGGGAGCGAGGAGGCGAACTTGACGATCCGCGGATCGAGGTAGGGAATCCGGACCTCGAGGGCATGCGACATGCTCATCCGGTCCACCTTCGCGAGGATGTCGTCGGGGAGGTAGCCCTTGTGGTCCAAGAGCATCGTCCGCGAGAGGAAGCCCTCCGCGCGGCCGGCCGGCGCGAGGGATTCGAGGAAGGCTGCCGTGTCGTAGGGCCGCGCCGCGCCGCCGTAGAGGGCCCGCTTCTCCTCCTCGTCGAACGCCCCCATCCAGTAGGCGTGCCGAAGCAGCCGCGGGAGGCCCGCCCCCTTGAGGAAGCGCCGGGCCTTGAACTCGAAGGCGATCTTCTTGTCGGAAACCGGCAGCGAACGGATGAACAGCGACGCCGCGCCGCGCAGCGCGCGCCCCAGCGGATTCGAGAGCGCCCGCGCGATCCGGTCCGCGACGTAGGTGTGATAGCCCGCGAAGAGCTCGTCCCCGCCGTCGCCGGAAAGCGCGACGGTCACGTGCCGGCGGGTCTCGCGCGAGAGGTACCACGTCGGCACCGTGGAGACATCCGCGAGGGGATCGTCCAGGCTCGCGACCATCCGCGGCAGGTCGGCGAGCACCTCGGGCGTCACGGGAATCTCGTGGTGCTCGGTCCCGTACTGCCTCGCGACGGCCGCCGCCCACTTCGCCTCGCTGAAGGAGGACTCCGTGAACGAGACGGAGAACGTCTGGATGGGGCCCTCGTGGATCGAGCGGACCGCCGCGACGATCCCGCTGGAGTCCACGCCGCCGGAGAGGAAGAGCCCCAGCGGCACGTCGCTCCGGAGGCGAATCCGGCAGGCGTCCTTCAAGAGCCGCCGAAACTCCTCCTCCGCCTCCCGGCGCGTGCCTTGGAACGAGGCCTTCATCTCGAGATCCCAGTAGCGCCGCCTCCGGATCCCGCCTTCCTCCCAGGCGAGGATCTCGCCCGGAAGGACCTTCCGGACGCCCTTCGTAAGCGTGAGGTCGCCCGGGGCGTACTGCAGCGTCAGGTAGTGGTGCAGCGCCTCCTCGTCCACGCCGGGGTCGGACGGGATGGCCGCACGGATCGCCTTCACCTCCGATCCGAACAAGAGCCGCCCGTCCGCCTCGTGGCGGTAATACAGCGGCTTCTCCCCCATCCGATCCCGCGCCAGCAGCATCCGGCGCCGCGGCCGATCCCAGATCGCGAGCGCGAACATCCCGTTCGTCTCCGCAAGGAAGTCCTCGCCCTTCTCCTCGTAGAGATGGACCAGGACCTCCGTGTCGGATTTCGTCCGGAACCGATGCCCCCTCGACTCGAGCCCGGCCCGCAGCTCCACGTAGTTGTAGATCTCCCCGTTGCAGACCACCCAGACGGACTCGTCCTCGTTCGCAATGGGCTGGCGCCCCCCCGCGAGATCGATAATCCGCAGGCGCCTCATCGCGATCCCGGCGGCGCCGTCGTACAGCGTGCCTGCCTCGTCCGGGCCGCGGTGGGTCAGCGTCTGGCGCATCGCGTGCAGCGTCTCGGG
>CAYHQZ010000013.1:0-13307 GCA_964358555.1 uncultured Planctomycetia bacterium | reverse complement strand
CGGGGCCTTCCCCTCGGGGGCCTTCTCCGGCGCCTTCGGGGCCTCGGGCTTCGGAGGCTTGAGGGCGTCGAGGGAGACGGGCCAGCGGGCCGCGAGGCCCGCGTCCACGAGGCCGACCGCGCGGTTCGCGGGGTTCCGGACGCAGACATCCAGCCCGCGCTTCGATCCGACGTGCAGCGCGACGGTCTTTCCGTCCGCGACGATCTCGTAGGTCCGATCGGGAGGATCGAGCCCGAAAGGCTTCAGGTCTTTCGCCTCGTATTCGAGGAACCGGATGGCGGACACGTCGGCGAGGGATTCGAGCGTCCGCTCCACCGCCTCGGCCGAGAGATCGCCTCCGCCCCCGGCCCAGCCCTCCCCCTTCTTCTCGAACGAGAGCAAGGAAGCCCCCGCCTTCACGGTCACTTTCGTCGCCTTCGCGGGGTCGAAGGAGAGGACCGCCTTGTCCATGCGCAGCTCCGCTCGGATCGTCCGCACCGTCGAAACCGGGATCACGAACGCGGGACCGCCCTCGAGGCTCGCGTTGGCCGGCCCGTCGCCGCCCGCGATCAGGAGCCGCCAGGTCTTCTCCTCCTTCTTCCCGCCCACGTCCGTCTTCTCGAAAATCTCGATCCGGATCGCGGGGTCCTTGAGGCCGAACGAGGCGAGCGCGGCCGGGTCCTTCGATTCCTCCGAGAGGATCCGCTCCGCCCGCAAGGGGCCGAGGGCCTCCAGGATTGCGTTCACGGCCGTCTCGTCGGCCCGAGCGAGAATCGGGCTCGTAATCTGCCAGCGCCCCTCCCCCGTCTTCGAGAGTTCAAAACGCTTCCCGTCGCGCTGGATCGTCATCGTAGCGACGCGGAACGCCTCCGTCTTGAGCACCTCGCGATCCCGGAAGGCGATCGGATCGGCCGTGAGGAAGGGGTCGAGCGCGTCCGCCTTCGCACGGAGGATTTCGGGGCCGTCCTCCCGCCGGAAGGCTCGCAAACCCGCGGCGTCCCGGGATCCGACGAGGAGCCTCGTTTCTTCCCGGGAGGCGCCGGAGCGGACCTCGAGGCGGACCTTCTTCGCGCCGAGCCCGGCCGCCTCGGCCTTCGCCGGCTCGAACGCCTCGAATGTCTCCGCGCGGGCGGCCTGCAGGGCGCGCAGCAGATCCCCGACGGCAACCTGATCCGCGCGCAGCACCTTGGGCTCGAGGATTTTCCATTCGGCCTTCGAGAAGCGATCGGGCTCGTCGTTCGGCTTTTCCTTCCGAATCAGGATCCTTCTCGGCCCCGCGGGGCCAACGTCTGAAATCCGGATCTCGTCGGCGTCTTCGGGGAAGACGCGGGACAGCGCGCGATCCCAAAGCTCGTCGGCGGACTTCCGCAGGGGATCCAGCAGGCCGCGGCGGACGGCAACGACGCGGGCGCCGTCCAGGGGCGCCGCATAAACGAGGTCCACGTCGTCCTTCGGGGTCCCGCCGAACCGGAAACCCTCGCGCCGGGACGGAGGCTTGGGCTTCCCCTTCTCGTCCTCCCCGCCCGGCCACTCGACGGACACCTCGAGTTCGGGCGCCTTCAGGCCATAGGGGGCCATATCCTTCGCGGACTCCTCAACGAATCGCTCCGCGGACAGCGCGCGCAGGCCCCGCAGGAGGTCGTCGACCTTCGCCGGATCCGCCTTCCCGGCAAACGGCGTCGAAAGGGCCCAGGCCCCCTTCGTCCGCTCGAGGACCGTCGTCTCCGACGAGGTCTTCAGAACGATCCGATCGACCTCGCCCTCGGGGAACGTCGAGAGGTCCTTCTCCCGGAAGCGATCCGGAGAAGCCTCCAGTATCTCGCGCTCCAGGTTCCAGGACACGAGGCTGTAGCCGGGCTTGCCTTCCTCTTCCGCGTAGAGCCGCTCCCCCACCGCCGCCCGATCCCCAATCCGGAAGACGAGCTTCCCGTCCTTGGCCTCCACTGTAAGGACGGCACGGGGGGACAAGAGGCCGAAGTCCTTCCGACGCGCGTCGTCGAGGGCCTCGCCCGGCTGCTCGCGGCGCTCCGCGAACTTGAGGGTGTCGAGGAAGGCGTTGATCGCGGAAGACGACGCCCGCTCGGCGCGCGGGGCCTCCATCCGCCAAACCCCCTCCCCCCCGCGACGGAACCGCAGGACGTCCTTGCCCCGGGCGATTTCGAGCATCGTCACGTCGGCCTTTTCCCATGCGAGCAGCCGCCCCCCGCGATCCGCCTCCGGGGGCGTCTCCCCGAACTTGATCGCGATGGCGAGCAGGACGACGGCCCCGAGCAGGACGAAGGGCGCAAATCGTTTCATCGGGGCGCCCTCACATCCGCTCGAGCCAACGATAGACCCCCGTCGCCTGAAGGACCGCCAGGACGAGGACCAGCCCCATGAACCCTGCCAGGACCCACGCCAGCACGGTCTTCCCCGAGCGCAGGGCGTAGACGAAGAACCCGGCCCACCCGACCAGGAACGCAGGCCCTATTCCGAGGACGAGTCCGAACCAGCGGCGGGACGAGTCGCCCATCTCGAACCGGGTGGATTCGGGGGTCTTGGGAGCGATCCCCTCGACAATCTCCTGGCGGCTCGCCAGCCACTGGAGGGCGTTGTTCAGAAACTCCTGGTTGCCCCCCCGGCCGAGCCACTCCCCCGCCGCGAGGTCGGAGTCGCCCACGACCACGATCGAGGTCCGGCCCTTGCGCTTGGCGGGATCGTCCGACGAATCCTTGGGCTGGACGGCGAACGCGACGGGAATGAGGCCTTCCGGCTTGGCCGGCGGCTTGGCATCCTTGCCGATGTCCCGCTCGGGCAGGGCGAAGGCCGTCTGGGAGGTCTGCGCCAGGGGGATCGCCTCGAGGAGATCGTCCTTGGGCTTGCCCGGGCGCAGCGGCCGGGCGAAGGACACCCCCAGCGCCGTCTGCCCCGACAGGCCCTTCACGATGGGATGCCGGCCGAACTCGGGGATCTCGATCCGATCGGGCTGGTAGGCAACGAGGGTCTGCCCGGAAACCTCGCCGATGACGGCCGCGTCCACGACCAGGGCCGACTCGGAAAGGACCCCGTAGCGCCCCAGCAGCGCCGACAGCCCCGCGTCCCGGAGGCTCACCCGCCCGGCCTCCACCTCCGGGATCGCGTCCCAGAGGATCAGCGCCTTGCCGCCTCCGTCCAGATATCGCTCGAAGGCCTGGAGGGCGGCCGGCGGGTAGGGCTTCTGGGGACCGGCGACGATCAGGACGTCGCAGTCCGCGGGGACGGCCGCCTTCGCCGCGGCCTCGAACGTCCGGACCTTGAAACCGCTTCGCTCGAGGAAATTCCGCAACGGCGCGCCGGCCCGCGGCCCCGAAAAGTCGTCGAACGCAAGCTCCCCGCGCCCCTGGGCCGCATAGACGATCGGCAGGCGCTCTTCCTTGACGGCGATGAGAGCGGCCATGAAGGCCGCTTCCCCCGTGAACGACTTCAGCCGGGCGCGCATCCGGCTCTCGTCGGGGTACTCGATCTCGACGCACTCGCTCGAAGAAAACGACTTCGTGCGCCCGTCGTAGGCAAGGATGATCCGCTGCTCGGCCAGGTCCTGCTCGCGCAGGGAGAACTTCCGGATCACCTCGAGGGTCTTGCGCTTGTCGGCGTAGGGATCGATCCAATCGATCCGGACCCTGGGCGAGATCTCATGGAAGCGCTCCAGCAGGTCGCGCATGTAGCGCATCCCCTCCTGGCGCGCGGCCTCCTCGGGATCCGAGCGCTCGAAGGCGGGGCTCACCGCGATCACCTCGAGGTCCTTGTCGAGGGACTGCAGGAGCCGAACGGTCTTCTCCGACATCGCGTAGAGCTGGACCCGGGTCCAGTCGAACATGCGGTAGGTCCGCGCGGCGTAGGCGTTCACGGCGACGAGGAGGGCGAGCGCAAGGACCACGAGGTTCCCTGCCCGGGCCGCCATCCGGGCGCGGGCCGGCCAGGCGTCGTGGGAGAGGAGGAAGGCCATGGCGGCGCCGCCCGCCGCTACGCCTGCGAGGATCGTCGGGGTCCAGACGCCGTGCGCCGCGATCCCGGCCGCCTGGCGGGAAAGGACAAAGAGCCCGATCGCCGCGGCGGCGGCGAAAAAGCCGCTGATCGCCGAGCCGACCGCCGCCCTCGACCACCCCCGGTCCGGCAGGGCGAGGATCGCGAAGGCAAGCCAGGCGGCGGCGAACGGGATCGCCGGAACGGCCGCGGCGACGTCCGCGAGGGACCCGAAGAACCCGAGGCCCGCCGCGAACAAGAGCACCCCGAGCCCAATACAGCCAATCCCGACCTGGAAGGCGACCGCCCAGGAAATCCGACCGCCGACAGGGGCGTTCACTTCCATCGGCGCGCCTCCAGAACCTTCGTGGTGAGGAAGAGCCCGAACGCCGTCGCGCTGACGTACCAGACCACCTGGCGCGTGTCCACGACCCCCTTCGAGAAATCCCGGACATGCGACGTGAAGTCGGCGACGCGGAGGAACGGGTCCAACAGCGCCGGGCGCATGTCCCGCGAGATGCACAGGATCCAGAGCCCCAGCAGGGCGACGATCCCGACGATGGCCGCGAGGATCTGGTTGCGGGTCAGCGAGGAGGCGAACAGCCCGATCGCGGTGAACATCCCTCCCATCAGGGCAAGCCCGAGATACGTGGCGGCGACCGAGCCGAAGTCCACGCGGCTCACGAACGCGGTCCCCGCGACGAAGATGAGCGTGGGGAACCACAAAAACAGGAAGAAGACGTGCCCCGCGAGGAACTTCCCGAGCACGACCTCCCCGTCGGACACCGGCGCGGTCAGGAGGACCTCGAGGGTCCCCGTCCGCTTCTCCTCGGAAAACAGGCGCATCGTGATGAGCGGCGTGAAGAGCGACACGAGCACCCACAGGAAGGGGTTCTCCCCGAAATAGATCCGCAGCGGCGACTCGTTCGGGGCATTCGGCTGGAGCAGGATCGTCGCGATCCAGCTGAAGAGGTAGACGTTCACGGCCCCGAACAGGACGACCACCACATAGAGGATCGGGGAATAGAAGATCGTCCGGATTTCCTTTCCGGCGATCGCGAGGACGTTTCGCACGAAGGCGGCGGCGCGGGCGCGCGGCCCCGGAACGGCCAGGACCGCGGCGATCCCGACCGCGGCTGCGAGGACCGCGACGGCCAGGACCCCGTTCGCAAGCATCGATTTCACGCTTCGCCCTCCCGCATGGTGAGCCGGATGAACGCCTCTTCCAGCGTCCGGCCCTCCTCGCGCATCGAGACGACCGGAAGGCCCGCGGCGAGCATCGCATGCGCGATCGCCTCGACCGGGTCGCTTCCCTCGGCGAGCTCGACGACCGCCCGGGCGCGCGCCCCCGGCGCAATCTCGAAGCGCGCGACGCCGGGCACCGTCCCGAGGGCGGCCCGGAGGACCTCGGCGTCGCCCAGGACCTCGAGGACGATCCGCCGGGTCCGGGTCAGCTCGTCCACCCGAGCCTGCAGCGCGATCCGCCCGTTCGAGATGATGACGACCCGGGAGCAGATCATCTCGACCTCGGGAAGGATATGGGTCGAGAGCAGCACCGTCCGGCGGCGCCCGAGTTCCCGGATGAGATCCCGGACCAGGCGGATCTGGTTGGGGTCCAGCCCCACGGTCGGCTCGTCGAGGATGAGGATCGGCGGGTCCGCGAGCAGCGCGTCGGCGAGCCCCACGCGCTGCCGATAGCCTTTCGAGAGGGCCCCGATGAGACGCTTGCGGACGTCCAGGAGGGCGCAGCGGTCCAGAACCTCGCCGATGCGCAAGGAGCGCTGGGACCAGGGCACGCCCTTCAGCCGCGCACGGAAGGCGAGATATTCCCCGACCCGCAGTTCCGGATAGAGCGGGACGTTCTCGGGCAGATATCCCACCCGCGAGCGCACCGCGAGGGACTCCTCGGCGACGTCGTGCCCCGCCACGATCGCGCGCCCCGACGTCGCGGGAATGAAGCCGGTCAGTATCCGCATCGTCGTCGTCTTCCCGGCGCCGTTCGGGCCCAGGAAGCCGACGACCTCCCCTTCCTCGACCTTAAACGAGACCCGGTCCACGGCAAGAACGTCCCCGAAGGACTTCGTCAGATCTTGGACTTCAATCATGGAACGTGCCGCCGGGAGCGCCTGATTCTACGCCCGGAACCCGGGAAGCGCCGGAAGAGCGCGCGGCTAGTCGAGGATCGCGAGGATGTCCTCCTCGGTCATGATCAGGTAGTCCTTCGCGCCCACCTTGACCTCGTTCCCGGCGTAGGAGGTAAAGAGGATCCGGTCCCCCGCCTTCACCTGCAGCGCCACCCGCTTGCCGCTCTCTAGAATCTTTCCATCGCCGACCGCGATGACGACGCCCTGCTTCGGCTTTTCCTTGGCCGTGTCGGGCAGGACGATCCCGCCCTTCGTCCGCTCTCCGGACTCCTCACGATCGACGATGACCCGATCGCCTAGGGGCTTCAGCTTCAAGGACTCCTTTGCACTCGACTTCTCGCTCATTTTTTCTCCTTTCAAGATAGGTTGGATTCAGAAAAGGCCAGGGTAACACCGGGAAAGGATCTCGTGGACCATGATTCGCAATCTTCCGAGGTCGACGGGCTTCGCCAGGACGGCGGAGGCTTCCAGCGAGAAGGCCTCCGAGCGATCGGCCGTGGTGAAATCCCCGCTGATGAGAATCGAGGGCAGGCGGGAGCCCGATTGGAGCAGGAACCGCAGGACGTCCAGCGCCGTCATATCGGGCATGTGGAGGTCCAGGATCATCATGTGGACCGGGGCATTCCGGACGATGTCCACGGCTTCCCGGCCGCAGGAGGCCAGGAACGTCTCGAACGGCTCTGGCGCGAGGGCCTCCTGGAGGGTTTCCAGGGAGGACGGATCGTCATCCGCAATCAGGACCCCGCACTGGCCTGGGTTCTTTCGCGGATCGAACGTTGTGGCTGTCATGGTCGAGTCCAGATTGCTGGACAGGATGGAAACTACAAAAATGATGCCATTGAGAAGGATTACTTTTTTCCATAACTCTTTCCCCGTTAGCCTGTTACGATAATTCACCAAAGACTGCCTTCTTCCGGAAAGCATGCCCCCTCTGTCATTCTGGCGGAAACTTGCCAGCCAGGCAGTTTTTGATGGAGCCGGTGGCGGGAGGATGCCGTGGCAAAAAAACTGGCCGCGGGCGAACCCCCAAGGTCGCTCCGCGGCCACGAACGGGCAACACACCCGTTCTGAATGGTTGGATGCTCGGCGCCAAGAAAAAGTTCCAGGCTTCGGAACGCCTTCTAAACCGCTCGCCAAAAATTGTCGTTTTCGCCTGCAACCATATTCCGTGAAAAGGGTTGCGATGAATCTAATCCCTGCTATCCTGCTCCAAAAGGAGAACCCGACGTGTTCAACATCATCATCGGAATCGTGTTCATCGTCGGCGGTCTGTCCGGAAAGCTCGCCCTCATCGGCACGCAAAGCGGCACTGCGCTGGCCGTCCTCGGCGGCGTTCTCCTCGTCATCGGAATCTTCCAGGTGTCGAAAAGCAAATCCGGCGGGTGAAATCGCCGCTAGCTCGGCCGTGAGCTCGAGCGACTGCGGTTGGGAACCGACCGGGCAGGGAAACCGCCTTATCGCCGCACGCCGTATTTCGCAACGGGACGCGGGCGGGCGCCGTATTTGGATTCGTCCACCGGCGGCCGGAAGACCGGCGGCTGGACGGGGGCGACGGGCGCCACCGCGCCGGCGGAGACGTGGGCGTAGAGGCCCGCAAGCAGCGTCTGCGTTCCGCGCGCCTTCTCGAGGGCTTCGAGCGCCCGATCATGCTCGGTCTTCGCCTCGCTCTTCGCGTCATCGGCCGCCCCGTCGAGCCGCCTCTTCGCTTCCTGCTCGCGCGATTCGGCCTCGCGGGTCTCGTTCCGCGCCTGCTGCAGCCGCTCGTTGACGACCCGCGCGGCCGTCCAGCCGAGGCCTTTCAGCTTGTCGGCCACCGGGGCTCGCGCGACGGCCTCGATCCGGGCGATGACCTGGCCGCACTGCGTCTTTTCCGAGGCCGGGGCCTTTTCGTCCCCCGCGCGCTCGCGCAGCGTCCCCAACGCCTCGGGGCCTGCCTCCGAGAGGGCCCGGAAGGCCGCGAGCCGCTTTTCGTTCGCCGTCCTCGCCTCGTCGCCCTTGCCCTCTTTCGCAAGGCGTTCGGCGTCGGCCGCGGCGGTCGCCAACTCCTTCTCTCGCTTCGCAATCTCGTCGGCCTTCTCCTTCGGGGGTTCGACCGCCTCGACGGGCTTCTGGAAGCACTCGACGAGGACCTCGGCGCGGCCGCGGATGACGGGATCCTCGACGGGGCCCGTCCTGGGGCGGGACGAAATGCCGTAGGCGGGACGGGGCTCGACGCCGTAGGGCGGCGGCGGCACGTCCGCCCTCGCGATGCGCCCGCCGAAGAGCGCCGAGCAGAAGAGTCCGGCGAACCACCACAGCCACCCCTTCGTCCGCCCGACGATCCTGGCCATTCCCGTCCCCCTACAGGCACCCCGCCTGTTTCATGAGGTTGTAGTGGCAGAGCCTCGACTCGTTCTTGTCCCAGTCCCAGAGGTGCAAGGATCCGCCCTCGCAGTGGTTCCACCACTTGCACTTGAGGCACGGCCCCTTGCGCCGATGCCCCTCGCGGTCGCGGTAGCGCAGGAATCGCTCGTTCCAGACCTTGGAGAAGCGCTCGGTCAACGCATCGCCCTCGATCATGTGCCGCTCGATGGAGGGACACGCCCCGATCTTCCCGTCGTGCATGAGCCCGCCGATGTTGATCCCGGCCGGGCAGTGGAAGTAGTAGCCCCGCACGGCGCCCTCGTATTTGAGGCCGAGGAAGCCGGACTCCTCGAAGGTCATCGGCATCCGGCCGCCCTTTCGCTTCTCGGCGACGAAGTCGAGCAATCGCGCGATCCCGTCCCCGCCAAGGATGAGTTCCCGGTTCTCGGGATCGAGCATCCGGCCGATGGGATCGGCCAGAAGCACCCGCCACTCGCCCACGCCCATGTCGGCGAACCGCTCGTAGAGGGTTTCCAGCAGGTGGAGGTTCTTCGCGTGGATGACGCTCGTCACCTGGACGCACTCCAAAAACTTCGCCCGCTCGATGAGGCAGCGAAGGCCCTTCATCGCCCGATCGAAGTTCTCGACGGAGCCGCGCAGGAAGGCGTGGGACTCGGCGTCCCCGTCGATGGAAACCGATATGGTCCCCATCCCGGCCTTCTCCATCTTGTCCACGACCTTCTCGTCCACGAGGACGGCGTTGGTCACCATCCCCCAGAAGTATCCCAGCTTCACCGCGTCGCCCATGACGTCGAAGACGTCCTTCCGGGTCAGCGGCTCGCCGCCCGTCACGGCGATCGTGATCTTGTTCGCGTCGAAGTCCTCGGCAATCTCGTGGAAGACCCGCTTCACCTCGCTTCCGGGCAGGTCCTTCTGGCGGGCCTCCTCGGGCGAGCAGCGGGAGCCGCAGTGCCGGCAGGCCAGGTTGCAGGCGAGCGTCGTCTCCCAGAACAGATACGTCAGCGGATGGTTCTGCTTCTCCTGATCGAAGGCCCTCTTCGCCGCGTGCAGCCGTCCGAACGTTCTGCAGGCGCTCCAGAATCCCATGGCGTTTCGATTGTACCCCCTCGCCTTGGACGCCGCTGGCGGGTTGCAAGTTCCCGGGGCCCGTCCCGCCTCCCGGCGGCGGATGCGATGCGAAAGTCCTCCCGCCCGGCGGCGCCGACCGGAAAACAGGGAGGGGGCGTGGGGCGCGACGCCGGCGCCCTGTCGGAGCGCGGATCCAACGCCATGAATTCGTCTACCGGTCGTGGAGCGCGCGGAGACCGGGCGCAAGCGGCGCGCCCCACGCCCCCGACCGCGCACCAACGCACCCCCGGAGCGCGGGGATATCGGGTCGCAGGATCGAAAGGAACGCCCCGAGCCGATAAGATGCCCCCCGCTCGAAGAAAGGAGCATTCCTTGAAGCATTCCCGGATCGCGGCCGTCGCGGCCGTCCTTGCGTTCGCGTTCATGCTGTCGGCCTGCTCGACGTGCAGCCGGACGGATCGGGTGTTCGTCGCGAAGGGGTATTGCTTCAACTTCTTCTTCTTCCAGTTCCCGTGCGATCCGCTGCTGCTCGCGGAGCAGGAAATCCCCAAGGGCGGCACGATCGAGAACGTGAACGTCTCCTCCCAGGAGATGTGCACGATCCTGGGCTTCATCAACCGGCTGATCGGCGTCGGCGGGGCGCAGATCGGCGGGACGCTGCGGACGGGCGAGGCCCGAAAGCCCGAGATGTCGCGCCTGGACCGGGCCTTCGATCTGCTCTTCCATTACACGGGAAGCGGAACGGACACCGCGATCTCGCAATCCTTCCCGCTCATCGTCTGGCCCGGCGATCCCCTCGCGGTCGCCGACGCGCGCGCCGCGGCCGCGGGCGTGCGGACGGTGACGAACGTGCAGGAAGGCCCCATCGACTGGGCGACGGGCCCCGGGGTGATGGGCAACGTGCTGGCGATCCTGATCCTGCCGTTTTCCTCCGCCCAGGTCGGAGGCACGCGCTAGATCCGATGCAGGAGAACGCCCCCGTCGTCCTGTCCTGGGCGATCTGCCTCATCGCGTTCGCCCTCGTCCCGTTCACCTTCCTCGCCTACAACCGCCGTCTCCTGCGATCGATCTCCCCGTTCAAGAGCAAGATCGGGGTGGATTTCTTCGGGTTCGTCCTGCTGCTGGGGTTTCTCTGGCTGGGCCACATCCTCCGGGGGCGGCTCGAGGAATACCTCCGGCACCGGATGGCCCACTACGATCTGAAGACCCTGGCCGTGATCGGGGGGGTGACGCTCTTGTGCCTCTTCCTGCTCTACCGGCGCAAGGCCCTCAAGGAGTCTTGACCGGGATCGCGTCCACCTGGACGGCCTGGATGCGCCCGTCGGCGGCCGCGTAGAAGAGCGTCCGGCCCGACAGGACCGGACCCGTGCGGAACTCGGGACGCGCGGCGCCCTCCCAGGGACGGAAGTTCCAGACTTTTTCCCCCTTCTCGAGATCGATCGAATAGACCCAGCCCGTGCGGGTGGCGACGTAGGCAAGGGTGCCGTCGAGGCAGGGCTCGCCCTCGATCGGCTCGTTCTCCGCAACCGCGCCCAGGATCAGGTTGAAGCGGATCCGGCCGTCCAAGGAGACGCCGTAGAACCGCCCCCGGGAGGTCCCGAAGAAGACCCCGCGGGCGCCGACCGCCAGTTCGCCGGGCATCCCGTCGATCTGCTCCGTCTTCCAGATCTCACGGCCGGTGGCGGCATCCAGGGCGTAGAGCCGCCCGCGCAGGACGAAATACAGGACGCCGTTTTGGAGCCGCAGCGGGGTGTCCACGGCCCCCGGCCCGCCCCAAAGCCGCCGGATCTCGGGCGCCTTTTCCTTCGCCTCGACGGCGTAGATTTCGCCGGCGGCCGTTCCGAAGTAGGCGGTGGAGGTTTTCCCGTCGAACGCGGGGCGCTTGACCAGGGACACCGCCTCGCCCTTCTTGAGCGAAGGAATCGGCTCGGGCCAGAGGGGAGCCCCGGCGGGGCCGAAGAACTGCAGCCGGCCGTCCCGCCGCCAGGCAAGGAAGCGGCCTTCCGCGTCCGTCCCGGCGAGCCCGACCGGCAGGGACCCCATCTGGAGCGCGGGCTCCGGCTCGAACCGGATCGTGCCGCGTTCGGCGGCTTCCATCCGGAATCCCGCGATCGCGCCCTGCGAGGTGGGAATCCAAACCCGGTTTCCGGAAAACATCATGGGCTTGTCGAATTCCCCCGCCGTCCGGGCCACGCCCTCCCCGAGCCTGGGGCTTTCGCCTTCGGGCGGATCGTCCGTCCGGAAAGCCGCGATCCGGCCGCGCCCCTCCAGGGCGAAGACCCGACCCTCGCGGATCGTCAGGGGGGCCGCGATGGCCGTCCAGTTCCGATCCGGGGCCTTCTCCGGGGGGAACGTCCAGACGATGTTGCGCAGCAGGAAGAGGGAGCGCTCGAGGGCCTGCCCCTTTTCGACCGCGGCCGCGAGCTCCTTGGGCTCGATCCGGAGCGTCCCCTTCCGGAATCCGGCCGCCTCGGCCTCGAGGGTAAGCGGGACCGCCGGCTCGTCCGGCATCCATCCCTTCGGCTCCCACAAGAGGACGTAGCGCATCCCGTTCTTCGTCCTCGTCCCCCGGGCGGTCACAGGCTTTCCGTCAACCCGGAGCGTGACGCTTTCGGGGGCGACGTCCACGCCGACCGGGGCGAGCGCCTCCTTCGCCCCGGGCATCTTCGTGAACTGGGTCCGGATCCTATGGACCTTCCGGAGGGCGTCGGCCAGGCGGTTGTCCTCCACGTCCTGCGTCCACCCGGCCTGGAGGTTCTCGAATTCCCGAACCTTGGAGAGATAGCCATCTAAATCCGTTTCGGCCACCTTGATCTCGGCGTCGACGTCCGGATTGCCCCGGGGGGTCCTGTCGATGACTTTCCGGAGCCCGGCCGCGGCTTCCTGGAAATCCCCGGAGAGAGCGGCCGGCGACGCTTTTCTCCGGGCTTCCCTGAGTTGGGCCACAAGGATTTCAACGATCGGCGGAATCGATTTTCGGCCTTTCAAGGAAGCCAACAGGTCTTTCGCCTGGCTCCGGACCCAGGGGTGCAGATCGGGCCGTTCCGTGATGAAGATGTCCAGGGCCTGGATTCCGTCCTGGAAGAGTTTGGGATTCTTCCAGTCGCTCAAGAGGATCGGCCGGAGGACGTCCGTGCGCAGGAACCTCTGGTACTCCGCATATTGGACCCGCTCGACATAGATCTCGGTGTAGACGATGTAGGCCTCTCCAAGGCAGAGGACCGCAAGGAGCCCGGCCGCGATCATGGACCGGCGGCGGCGGCTCCGGAGGATTTTCCGGATCCCGACGAGCCGCGATTTCGCCCCGTCGTGCTTGGGATCGAGCAGCAGGATCGCCTCGCAGGCCGCCTGGGCCCGGCGGAACGATCGATGCTTCGTCCAGTGGTCGGCGACGGACTCGTAGGCCCGGATCGCCTCCTCGCGCTTGCCCTCCTCGTCCAAAAACTTCGCGAACTCCTCCCGAAGATCCCCGTTGTCGGGATACCACTCGAGCATCCGCTCGTAGAGGCCCTTGGCGGCCTCCGTCTGGGTGCGGGCCCGGTGGGCCTTCACGAGGCGGCGGCCCTCCACGAGGACCTCCCAGTCGTGCTTCAGGTCTTTCAGCGCCTGCAGAAGCCTCGCGGGGGCGACGGGGTTTTGGGAGAAGAGCTTGAGGGCCTTCTGGAGGTAGCGGACGCACTCGCGGAGATCGTCCTCCTTGCGCTTTTCCTCCGCGAGCAAAACGCACTCCTGGGCCGCCCGCTCCCACTGCTTCTCCTGGGCGAGACAGTG
>CAYHQZ010000012.1:0-30241 GCA_964358555.1 uncultured Planctomycetia bacterium | reverse complement strand
GGACTTCATCGACACGATCACCGCCCAGCTGATGCTCGAGTCCCTCGGGCGCCTCTCGCAGCGCCACCTGGTCCTGTTCGTGACGCTCCGCGACCCATCCCTCGACGCCCTCGCCGGCGGCCCGCCGTCGCGGCTCTCCCGCCTCTACGAATCGGTCGTCGCGTCGGACTTCCTCCGCGAACGGGAGATCGTCCTCCGGAGGCTCAAGCGCCTGGGCGCGCACATCGTGGACTCGCCCCCGGGGGCGCTTTCGACGTCGCTTCTGAACCGCTACCTGGACATCCACCAGCGGGAGCTCCTCGGATGACGCCGCTTCGCCTGCCGAGCCGGGAGTTCCGACGGGCCCGCCAGGGGGCCTGGGTGGAGCTGGAGGCGCTGCTGGAGCGCGCCGAACGGAAGGGAATCGCGGCCCTCACGGCCAACGAGGTCGGGCGCCTCCCCGTCCTCTACCGCGCCGCCATCTCCTCCTTGAGCGTTGCCCGGAGCGTCTCGCTCGACGCCAGTCTCCTGGATTATCTCGAATGCCTCTCCGCCCGCGCCTACGCCTGCGTCTACGGGACGCGCCAGCGCTTCGGAAGCGTCCTCCGCGACTTCTTCAATCGCCGGTTCCCCGAGGCGGTCCGGGCGCTGCGGCTCTCCATCGCCCTGGCGGCGGCCTTCCTCGCCCTCGGGACGGTCGCCGGCTACGCGATGGTGCGCCACGACCCCGAGGCCTTCTACGCCATCGTTCCCGAAACGCACGGGGACGATCGGAACCCCGCCGCCTCCACCGAGACCCTCCGGAAGACCCTCTACGATCCCGAATACCGGAGCGGCCGCCTGGCCGCCTTCTCCTCGTTCCTGTTCTCCCACAACGCCCAGATCGGAATTCTCGCTTTCGCGCTGGGATTCGCCGCGGGCCTGCCCGTCTTCTTCCTGATGTTCTGGAACGGATTGAGCCTGGGGGCGCTGGCGGCTCTCTTCTCGGAGCGCGGCCTCGGGCTCGATTTCTGGGCCTGGGTCCTGCCCCACGGGGTCAGCGAGCTTTCCGCCGTGGCCCTCTGCGGGGGGGCGGGCCTGGCGGTGGCCGGCAGCCTCGTCTTCCCAGGAAGGCACGGCCGCCTCAAGAGCCTGGCCATCCGCGGGCGCGAAGCCGCCCTGCTCGTCCTCGGGGCGATTTCGATGCTCCTCCTCGCGGCCTTCATCGAGGGCGTCATCCGGCAGGCCTTCCCCTTCCTGATTCTCCGGCTCGCGATCGCGATCTTCACCGCGGGCGCCTGGGCCGCCTATTTCGGGCTCGCCGGGCGGGAGGCTCGGCGATGAATCCCCAGCGCCGGCGGACGGACCCCGGGCAAGGGGAGAGCTGGCGCGAGGTCCTCTCCCCCGAGGGGGTGGCACTCCGGTTCGCCCTCGCCGGGATCGGGGACCGAGCGACGGCCTTCATGGTGGACATCCTCATCATGGTCGGCCTCATCCTCGCCGTGGACATCCTCCTGCTCCTTTCCATGGGCAGCCGCTTCGAGGAGGGATGGCTTCTCGCATTCTGCATGTTCGCCGGCTTCGCCCTCCGGAACTTCTATTTCCCATGGTTCGAACTGCGGCGCCAGGGCGTCACGCCGGGCAAGCGCAAGGTCGGCCTGCGCGTCATCCGCGCCGAGGGCGGGACGCTCACGGCCGACGCGGTCTTCGCCCGGAATCTCACGCGCGAGATCGAGTTCTGGATTCCCCTGGTGGTGCTTTTCGCGGGGGGCGAGATCTGGCCCGACATGCCCGCCTGGATGCGCGCCGCCTCCGCGGCGTGGCTGCTTCTCTGCGCGCTCATCCCGTTTTTCAACCGCGACCATTTGCGCCTCGGCGACCTCGCGGCGGGAACGCTGGTCGTCGTCGCCCCCAAGGGCGCGCTCCTGCCGGACTTAAGCGGCGTCACGCCGGTTTTGTCCCAGGCGGATGCGGCCGGCTTCGCCTTCACCAACGAGCAGCTGGACGCCTACGGAATCTACGAGCTGCAGGTCCTCGAGGACGTCCTGCGCCGCCGCAATGCCCCCGGAGGCGACCGGGCGGTCGCGGCCGTGACCCGGCAAATCGCCAAGAAGATCCGATGGAAGGGGCCCCGACCCTCCCCCCCGCAGGCCTTCCTCCTGGCCTACTACACGGCGCTCCGCGCCCGGCTCGAACGGCGGATGCTGTTCGGAAAGCGCAAGGAGGACAAGCACTCGACGCCGGACGGACCCTGAATCACTCGAAGACGCGGGTCAGATCCTCGATGCTGACGCCTTCCTTCACCTCGCGGAGTTCGTGATAGGTCACGGCAACGAGCACCGCCTGGATGCTCATGGTCAGGATGTTGAGGACCTCCTGGAAGATCAATTGGGCGGCGACTTCGGGCCGGAAAAGTCCGAACACGATCCCGCTGACAAATCCGATCAGCATGAGAAACAGGAAGATGAAGAAGATGGGCCAACGGTTCCCCTTGGTCAGTTCCCGGCTCCGTCCGAGGGAGGCATAGGCGCCGGACCGTTCGACGACCACAACGGGCACGCAGACCCAGAGCATGCACATGAACATGATCGCCGGGAAGATCAGCAGGAAGGCGCCCGCCATGATGATCAGGCTGGACAGGATGCTGACCCAGATCACGGACAGCATCCGGCTCAAGCCCACCGAAAGGCATTTTCCGAACCCCGCCGGCTCGCCGCGAATCTGCTGGAAGACCGTGAAGACAATCGCGCCCTGCAGCAGAGAGCCAAGCAGGATCTGCAAAAGGCCTGTCACGATCGACCAGGTCAGGATGGCGTCCGCATCGGGCCGCTCGCCGAGGACGAGAATCGTGTAGATAATCGACGGCGAGAACGCCACGAGCGAAAGGGCGATAATCGTCGGGAATCCCTTGAACCAGGCGGAGAAGGAACTGCCGAGCACCTTCCCGACGCTGAACCGCCTCGACGGAAGCGCGGACATGGCGCCGATGCGGCGGGACGGCGAAAGCGCGCCGGGGCGGGACGAAAGCGGCCGGCGGACGGCCCCGGGACGCGAGGGCCGAACGGCGGGCCGACGGGACGGAGGAGCGCCTTCGGCGGCCTCGTCTCCTTCCAAAGCGGCCTCCTCCTCTGGCGAGGCGCCCGCGTCCGCGGAGGCCTCTTCCCCGGCGGGTGCTTCCGGCTCGGCGGGAACTTCCGGCCCGGCGGGAGGGGCATCCTCCAGGGGGATGTCGAGGATCGCTTGGCAGCCGGGGCAGCGCCCCTTCTTGCCGCGCAGGGAATCCGGAACCTGGAGCGTCTTTCCGCAGCCGCACGTGATCTGGATGGGCATGTTCTTGTTCCTTCCACCGCTCCCGGAGACGGTCCGCGAATGCTAAGGCGGGGCGGGCGGATTGAAAAGTGGATGCTACTTCTCCGCCTCCCCCAGCACTCGGCGGCGGCGTTCCGCGAGGGCGGCGGGGAACTCGTCGGGCCGCTCGGCGGGGGTCGAACGCACGCACTCCGCGAACCGGGCGCGGGCCTCGGCCTGGAGCGCGGCCTTGGCGGGATCGCCGGCCGGCAGCGGCCAGGATTTCGAGAATGCCGCCTCCCCCAGCCGGAAAGCGAGGTCGTTTCGCAATGCCTGCGCCGTGTGCCACGTCTCGCGAAGCCTTCGCGCGTCGAGTTCGCCGCGCCGGAACTTGATGAGCAGCGCGTCGGGATCGGAGGCCCCCTCGGGGGCGCGCGCGGCGGCCCAGGCGGCCTTCGCCGCAACCTCGTCGCCCACGAGCATGTGCAGGTCCCCGCGCAAAAGCGCCCGCCCGGGCGTGTCCGCGCCGGCGCCGGCGGGGCCGAGCGTGCGCAGGGCCGCGCGGAACCGGACGGTCGCCCCGGTCGGGGTTCCGGTGGCCGCAAGTTCGAATCCCTCCTCGCGCTGGGCGAACGCCTCCAGGCGGTCCGCCTCGGCGCGATGCCCCGGCGGCAGCCAGGATCCGTCCCGGAGGCTTCGCAGGAGCAGCCGGGCCGGCCCCTGCGGATCCCCCGTCTCGAGGCCCTCCCGGACGAGGCTTACGTTCGCTTCCGACCACGGGCCGCGAAGCATCGGGAACGTCGCGATGACGGCCTCGAGGAAGGGGCCGCGGCGGCGCCCCTCCCGCTCGGCGAGCCGGGCCGCTTCGAGGAGCGCGCGCGCGGCGTCCCGCTTCAGGGGCCACGGGCTCGACAGGATCCTCGGGACGCGGCGGATCTCGCGCCCGAGCCGTTCGGCCGCCTCCAACGCGTCGCCGGCGCGGCCCGCGCCCGAGAGGATCCGGAACCGCAGCGCCAGCATCTCGGGCAGGACCCAGCTGCGCGAATCCGACCCCGCCTCGGAGGCCTCGAGGAGGCCCAGGATCCGGAGCCCCTCGTCGGGCTTCCCGGCGTCCGCCTCCAGTTCGGCTCGCAGGATCCAGAAGCGCATGCGGCCGGCCTTGGGCTGATCGGAACTCCCGATCGGCCCCGTCTCCTCGCGCACGAGCGCCAGCGCCTCGGCGCGCCGCCCCTGCTGTGACATGAGCCGGATCTGGGCCTCCCGGAACGGCCCGGAGAGGCCCTCCTTCGGCGCCTCCGGATCCTTCAGGCAGGCCTCGCAAAGCGCCATCGCCTCGGGGAATTTCCCGCAAAGCCTTAGCGCCTCGATTTCCTCGAGGCGGGATCGCAGCGACTCGCCGGGATCGGCGCGCATCTCGGCGGCGGCCCGGAACGCCTCGACCGCCTTGGGGGCGTCCCCCAGGTAGAGCCAGGCCCGCCCGAGCCATTTCCCGTGGACCGCCCGCAGTTGCGGGTCTCCATCGAGCCGGCGAATCGCCTCCTCGTAGAGCCGGATCGCGTCCTCGATACGGCCGTTCATCAAAAACAGGCTCGCTTGGCTCGAAAGCAGATATTTCCACCCCGTGGCAAGGGGATCCGACGGGTCCGCCCGGACCGCGTCGAAGGTCTCCAGGGCGGGCTTGAACTCCGACCGCCAGAACAAAAGCCTTGCACGCTCGAGCCGGGCCAGGGAGGCATAGCGGGAATCGGGGCGACTCCGGAGGAAGGCCTCGATCTCGCGCTGCAGCGCCTGCAGGGCCTCGGGGGGAAAGGGCTTCAGGGGGGAGCGGATTTCCGCGGCGCCGGGGCGGCCGGGGGATCGGCAGAGGATCGCCTTGAGGGCGGCGAGGTCGCGCTCGCCCTGATCCTTGGCGGTCTTCGCGATCTCGTCGTAGCCCTCGCGGGCGCGCTCGGAATCCCCCTCGAGGGCCTGGCGATCGGCGAGGTCCATGAGGCGGATCCGCAGGCGCCGCTCCTGGCGCAGCACGCGGAGGTCCGTGAAGAGGGCCGACGCCCCGCGCGTGGCGAGCTCGACGTGGAATCCGCGGACCCATTCGGCCTCCTGGAAGAGCTCCCGCTGCTCCAGCAGGGGCTGGCCGTCGAGGAAGGCGCGCACGAGCCCGCCGGAGTGCTCCAGCCGCAGGCGGTAGGTGCGGTTGGGCACGAACCGGACCCCCATCGCCTCCCCCGCCATCTCGCGATCGAGGAGGGCGAGCCGCGCCCGGGTGTTCCCGAGAGCGCCGATCGAAAACTGGTAGCCCGTCATCGGCTGGCTTCGATCGTCCTGCGCGGAGACGAGGCCGATCGAGACCTCGCCGAGGGCCTCCGGATCGAGGGCGCGCACGCGGACCTCCACCGCCATGCCGTGCCGGAGCGAGACGCCCTCGAGGCGGACGGCGTGATGGCGGGGCCCGTCGAGGCGCAGCCCCGATTCCGTCCAGGCGGGTTCGCCCGCGACGCTCTTCCAGCCCTCCTTGCGGACGTTGAGGGGGTCTTCAAAGGCGGCCTCCCACGGCGGCTCCGGCTCGGCCGCCGGGGGGCGCGCCGAGAGGACCGCGAACGTGACGGCGGCCGCGGCCATCGCGGCGGCAAGGGCAAGCAGCGCGACGGCCGCCGAGCGGTGGCGCCGGAACCCGCGCCGGATCCGCGTGACGATGGTGAGGCCCCGCGCGAGGACCGGCTCGCCCCCGAGGAACCTCCGGATGTCCTCGGCGAGCTCGTCGGCGCTCGCGTAGCGGCGCGCCGGAATCTTGTCCATCGCCTTCAGGCAGATCGACTCGACGTCGCGGTGGACGCGGGGGTTCAACTGGCGCGGCGGAATCGGGTCCGTGTCGCGGACGTTGAAGAGGACCTCGATGGCGGTCTTGCCATCGAACGGGGGGTGCCCCGTCAGCATCTCGTAGAGGACGGTCCCGAGGCCATAGACGTCCGTCCGGGGCCCGATCAGGTCCGTGTCCCCCTCCACCTGCTCGGGGGACATGTAGGCCGGCGTCCCGACGATTTCGCCCGTCCGCGTGATGCCCTTCTCGACGTCCTCTCGCTTTGCGAGGCCGAAATCGAGGAGGCGGATGCGCCCGGCGGGATCCAGGACGATGTTCGAGGGCTTGACGTCCCGGTGGATGATCCCGCGGGTGTGGGCGAAGTGGAGGGCCTCGGCGCACTCCAGCACGATCCGGAGGGCCTCGGCGGGCGCGAAGAGATCCTTGCGCTTGCGCCGATCGAGGGTCTTGCCCTCGACGAACTCCATCGCGATGTAATGCGTCCCTTCGAACTCGCCCGCCTCGTAGAGCGGGACGATCCCGGGATGCGAGAGCGCCGCGACGGCGTGGGCCTCCTCGTCGAAGCGGCGGATCATGTCCGGGTCCTCGAGGCTGCGCCCGGAAAGGACCTTGATGGCGACCCAGCGATCGAGCGCGGGGTCGAGCGCCCGGTAGACGACGCCGATCCCGCCGCGCCCGATTTCCTCGAGCAGCACGTAATGCGAAAAGACCCGCGGCAGCGTCGGGGCCTCGGTCTTCGCGCCCGGAACCTTCGAGCCGGGGAGCGGGCCGCTGCCCGAAAGGGACGACACGGCCTTCGAATCGGCGGCCCCCTCGACGACACGCTCCCCGGGCTTCGGCGGACCTGCCAACGAGGGGATGGCGTCCCCGAGGATCGTGGATGGGGGCGGCGGCAGGCCTGCCGACGAGGGGATGGCGTCCCCCATGATCGTCGACGGAGGCTCGGGATCCGGTCCCAACCCCTTGGGACGCGGGTCGCGGTTCGGATTGTCTGGATTCGGCATATCGCTACGGAACGTCAGGCATGCACTTCGTTTCGGCGGTTTGAACGATTTGTATGTTAGACGCCCGAGGGGGTCTCCGGGTTCCGCCCGAACGCACGATACAGCAACGCAAGGGCGGGGATGAGGACGGCCAGCCCGTACGCGATGGCAAGGCCGATCGCCGGTCCGAGTTCCTCCCGGAAGCCCGATTCGGACACGGCGAGTCCCGGGAACAGGAAATGCCGGTCCAGCGCGAGCGCCCAGGCCGTCACGAACGAGGCGGCTTCGGCGCCCGCGGCGAACCTGGCCGCGCGGAACCGCCCGACCGCGAGCAGCCCGAGGGCGCCGGTCCCGAGAAAAGCGGCCGCGGCAAGGGCCGGCAGCGCCCGCTCGGGAGACAAGAGCCCCCGCCGGAACTCGCCCGTCATGACGCCGGGAAGACAGACCGCGAGGGCCGCGAGCGCCGCGACGACGGTCTGCGCGCCGGCGGCAAGCCGGCGAAAGTCCTCGCGCAGTTCGCCTTTGGTCCGCGCGGCGAGGCCCACCGCGGAAACGAACGCGCAGAGGGCCGCCGCGAAAAGGCCCGCGAACCCGGCCAGCGGCGCGGTCCAGCCCGCGAACTGCCCCGAGACGACCTTCCCGTCGGCAAGCGCGATCTCCCCCGTCGGCAGGGCCCCGACCGCGAGGCCGAGGAAGACGGAGGAGAGCAGGCTCGAGACCCCGAAGATCGCGATCCAGCGCTCGCGCGCGAGCGTCCCCGGGCGGCCGTGCCCCTGGAGGCCGAAGGCGGAGCCCCGCAGGACCAGCGCGAACGCGGCAAGGGTCAGCGGAATGTGCAGGGCCGTCCCGAAGGCCGCGAGGGCCTTGGGAAAGGCGGCGAGAAGGAGCGCGACCCCGAACACGAGCCAGACGTGGTTCGCCTCCCAGACGGGCGCGATCGCGAAGAGGGCCGCCTCCGACTGGGCCCGGGCGCGCGGCCCCGAGGCGAAGAAGGACCACATCCCGGCGCCGAGGTCGGCGCCGGCCGTCGCGGCCCAGATGGCGCACCCCGCCCAGAGCACCAGCCAGAACGCGTCCGCGGGCGGAATCGCGAAGAAATCGCTCATGGGGCCCCGGGGGGCGGCGCGGAGGCCGCCATCCATTCGCGACGCAGGAAGAGGATGACCGCGGCGGCGAGAAGCCCCTCGATGATCGCGAGGACCGCCAGCGGGACGACGAGGTTCGGCACCGCGGTCGCCGCCTCCGACGTCCGGAGGATCCCCCGGATGACCCAGGGCTGGCGGCCGACCTCGGTCACGATCCAGCCGGCCTCGATGGCGACGAATCCCGCGGGGGCGGCGATCGCGGCGGCCAGGAGGAAGAGGCGTCGGCCCTCGAGGGGCCGGGGGCAAAACCAGAGGGCGGCCCCCCAGAGGGCGATCCCGAGCATCGCGAAGCCGCAGCCGACCATGACCTGGAACGAGGCGTGGACCCAGGGGACCGGGGGCCATTCCTCCGGCGGGAACGCGTCGAGCCCGATCACCTTCCCCGAAAAACTTCCCGTCGCGAGGAAGGAGAGCATCCGCGGGATCTCGATGGCGCCGACCATGCGGCGGTTCTCCATGTCCGGCCAGCCGCCGATCGACAGCGGCGCGCCTGCCTTCGTCTCGAACAGCGCCTCGGCCGCCGCGAGTTTCGAGGGCTGGCGGCGGGCGTCGTGCTTCGCGGAGGCATCCCCCGTCAGGATCGCCAGGGGCGCGAACGAGATCGCGAAGGCCAGCGCGATCCGGAGGCCCGCGCGGTGGACGCTCGATTCGGGCCGCTTCCGGACGCCTGCCGCGTGGAACCCGAGGAGCGCGAACGAAAGCGCAAGGAACGCCGTCGAGAGGACGTGGACGGCCTCGGTCGGGAAGGCGGGCGGGAGCAGGACCCGCAGGAGGTCCACCTCGCCGATTCGCCCCCCGGGACCGATCTCGATCCCGGACGGGGTGTTCATCCAGGCGTTCACGGACACGATGAGCAGCGCGCTCGCAAAACTCGCAAGCCCAATGACCGCCAGGCTCCCGAGGCGGACGATCTCGGGGATCCGGTTCCGGCCGTAGAGAATTGCCCCGAGGGCGATGGCCTCCAGGAAGAAGAAGAAGCCCTCGACGACGAAGGCGAACCCGACGACGGAGCCGGCAAGCACCAGGAAGCCGGGCCACAGAAGCCCCAGGAGAAATCCCACGACGGTCCCCGAGGCCGCCCCGACGGCGAACAGGACCCCGAGGAGCCGGCCCCAGGATTCGGCAAGCAGCCGCTCCCCCGCCGCGCCTTTCCTCCGGGCGCGGATTTCGGCGGCGAGGATCATCGAAGGCAGCGCGACCCCGGCGACCGCGAACGGAATGTGGAAGGCCAGCGCCGCCGACATCTCGAGGCGGGCGGCGAGAAGGTCGGTCATGGCGTCAGAGACGCGGGCCGGGGTTCCGATTCATTCGATGATCCGCTCGTCCTCGGAGGACGTGATGCCCTGGAAGAGCATTTCCAGGGCGCCCGGGTTCGGGGAGGCGACCAGCGCCGTCGCCTTGGTGACGAGCCCGCGGTTCACGAGGTCCTGCAACGACTGGTTGAAGTCCTGCATCCCGTCCTTCCGCCCGGCCCGGACCGCGTCCGGCAGCTTCTCGTCGCGCCCCTCGCGGATGAGCTTCTGGACGATGGGCGTGGCCATCATCACCTCGACCGCCGGCACGAGCCCAGCCGCGGCCTTCGCGCCGGGCAGCAGCTTCTGGCAGACGACGGCCTTCAGGTTGAACTGCAGGCTCTGGCGGATCTGGTGGTGGCGCTCCACCGGGAAGAGCGCAAGGATCCGGCCAATCGCCGAGGCCGCCGTCGAGGCGTGGACCGTCCCGAAGACCAGGTGCCCCGTCTCGGAGGACTGGAGCGCCGTCTCGAACGTCTCGTGGTCGCGCATCTCGCCGATCAGGATCACGTCCGGATCCTCGCGCACCGCGTTGCGGAGCGCCGCGTGGAAGCTCTCGACGTCGACGCCGATCTCGCGCTGGTTGATGCAGGCCTTCTTGTCCGCGTAGAGGTATTCGATCGGGTCCTCGATGCAGAGGATGTGGCAGGGGCGCCGCTCGTTGATCTGCTGGATCATCGCGGCGAGCGTCGTGGACTTCCCGGAGCCCGTGATCCCGGCGAGGATCACGAGGCCCTTCTCCTCCTCGGCGATCTTCGAGAGCATCGGCGGGAGGTTCAGGGCGGCGAAGCCGGGGATGTCGGTCTTCACGGCGCGGGCGGCGAGCGACGTCGCGCCGCGCTGCCGGAAGACGTTCACGCGGTAGCGCGTCTCGTCGGGGGCAACATGGGCGAAGTCGATGTTTCCGAGCGACTCGTAGACCCGGATGCGCTCCGGCGTGAGGATCCCGTAGACCATCCGCTGGACGGATTCCGCGTCGAGGGGCGGCTGGGCGAGGGCGCGCAAATCGCCCTGGACGCGCAGCATCGGCGGGCGCCCCGCCTTCAGGTGCAAATCCGTCGCCTTGACCTTCCGCATGTCCGCAAAGAGGCGGTTCAAAGCCTGCGCCCCTTCCGCGTTCCCGGCCGCGCTCGTTTGCTCGTTCACGCCGCCTACTATATCGCGCCCGGAACGGCGCCCCTACTCCTCCGCCTGCCCCCGGATCGTGACGACGGCGCGGACGACGCAGGACGAATCGCGGTCGTAGACGAGGAAGACCTTGAGCCAGCGCTTCACGATGGGGGTGTGCGAAGGGAGGGTGTCGAGGATGGCCTCGAACAGGAGCCTCTTGCTGTCGGGGCTTTCCGCGACGGGCGCGAAGACGGCCGAGTCGAGGGACAAAACCTTTGCATAGCCGGCCATCTGCGGCCTCGCCCAGCGCGAAAGCGAGCGCACGAGATCGGGCGTGATTTTCCCCTCGAGTTCGCCGCGCTTCCTCCCCCAGTCGGCGAGGGCCGACTTCGCGTCATCGGGGAAGGACCCCGGCGGGCAGAACGGCCAGCGAGTCTCGGGGATCGGGCCCATTTCCGGCAGGAACGCGACCTCGATAGCCGGCGCGGCGGGCGTCGCCACCTCTTTCGGGATACTGGCCTGCGGCTCCGTCGGCGCGGGGGGCGGCGGGTGGGCGCAGCCGAACGCGAACACGAAAAGCATCGCCGGGAAAAAAGTCGTCCGCTTCATTTCGTTCCCTCCTGTTTCGGGGTGCAGGTTTGTCTCTCCACGATAAGGGCGTCGATCTCGCGGCGGAAGCGCTCGAGGATTTCGTCGTAGGAAAACGCGCCGACGAGGGCGGATTTGCGCTTCAGGTTCACGACGGTCGGGCCGCACCAGAGGCCGAGATCCGCGTCGTCGGTCTCGCCGGGGCCGTTCACGCGGCAGCCCATGACGGCGATCGTGAGGCCGGTCGCGGGGAGGGCGCGGACCATGTCGCGGACCTTTTCGGCGAGCGACACGAAGGCCTCGTTCTCGACCCTCGCACACGACGGGCAGGAGATGATGTTGGCCGTCGACGGACCGACGTTCACTTCCGAAAACCGTCCCGCTTCAAGATCCGACAGGATCGCGAGGCCCGCGCGGATTTCCTCGGTCTTCCGATCCGAGGGGACGGTGAGCGAGACCCGCAGGGTGTCGCCGATCCCGCGCGCGAGAAGCGGCAGGAGCGCCCGGCGGGTTTTCTCCTCGCCCTCGGGCAAAAGCCCCGCCTCGGTGACGCCCAGGTGCAGCGGCACGTCGGGGCGCGAGCGCGCGAACCGGACGTTCGCTTCGACGACGCGCGCCGGATCGGAATCCTTGAGCGAGACGAGGTATTGCGTGAAGCCGGATTCGTCGAGGATCCGGCAGTGATCGAGGGCGCACCGGACCATCGCCTCGATCGGATCGGCGGCGTATTTCCGGTCGTATTCCGGATCCACCGAGCCGCAGTTCACGCCGATCCGCAGCGCAATCCCGGCGCGGGAACAGACGCCCGCGATCCAGCGGACCTTCTCCGCGGCCGGCATCCCCCTCTCGAGGTGATGGAGATGCCCCGGGTTGTAGCGGATCTTGTCCACGTGCGGCGCGACGGACTCGGCGAGCCGCCAGTTCTCCTGCAGGTCCACGACGAGGTTCGCCGACGTGAGCCGCCGGATCTCGGGCAGCGCGACGGCGTCGGCGTCCGTGTCCACGGCGACGCGGACGACGCCCGCACCCGCCTTCCGCAGGACCTCCGCCTGCCGCGCCGCCGCCGCGGGGTCCCGCGTCTTCGCCGTCGCCATCGACTGCACGGCGATCGGACGCCCCGCCCCCACCTCGATGGATCCGATCCGGACGAGGCGGGTGGGGTTGCGAGGACGGCGGACGAAGAGGCTCATGCGTCGGATCCCCCGTCCAGAAGCCACTCGTAGGCCGGCTGCACGAGAACGCCCTCCGCCGCCACCCCGAGGGCCTGATCGCGATTGAGCACCAGGAGCAGCCGCCGGGCGCGCGGGAAATCGCGCCTCGCCGCTTCCAGCGCGCGCAGCTCGCGCCCGAGCGTCCCGCCCTCGCCCGGATCGGCGCACACCTGGATGAGCGCCTCGCCCGCGGCGGGGAACCGGGCGTGGAAATCCACCTCGAAGCCTTCGGCGGTCCTCGCGTAGCCGACCTCGGCCTTCCGGCGATCCAGCTCGTTCATCACGGCGGTTTCCAAGGCGTGGCCGAGGTTCATGCGTCCGCTGCGATCGAACGCGCCGATGAGCGCCGGATCCGCCGGATAGATTTTCCGGGGATTGGAATTCCGCCGGCGCTCGGACTCCGTGGAGACGGGCACGGCCGAAATCAGGAACGCATCGACAAGATATCCGAGCATCGCATGGAGGGTGTCCTTGGCCACGCCGTGCCCCTGGGCCGAGAGATCCCGGTGCATCCCGTGGACGCTCAACAGGCCGGCGGGATTCCGCAGGCAATGGCGGACGAGCCAGCGCAGCGCGGAGACCTGCGTCACCTGGAACCGCTCGACCACGTCGCGCAGGAGCAGCGTATCCACGTATCCCTGGAGCAACGCCTCGCGCAGCGGCGGCGCCATCCCCTGCGCCTCGGGGAAGCCGCCCGTCCGGAGATACTCCAGGAAGCGCTTCTCGATCGCCGAACGCTCGGCGGCGGTAAATCGGCGCACGGGCTTGCCCGGCTCCTCCCCGCGATGGCGCAAAAACTCCCGGAAGCCGAACGGCCGGATCACCGTCTCCCAGCCGCGGCCGCGGAGCGACGTGTGGACCTCGCGGGACAGAAGCCGCGCCGACGACCCCGAGACGACGACCTCCGCGCGTTCGGTGTCCAGGAGCCGCCGCACGAACCTCTCCCAGCCGGGGACGAACTGGATTTCGTCGAACAGCCAGTGCACGACCTCCCGCCCGCGAAGCTCCGGAAAGCGGCGATAATATTCCTCGAGCAGGAAATCGAGCTGCGAGAGCGGCAGGTCCGCCAGCCGATCGTCGTCGAAGCCGACGTAGACGGCGCGTTCGCGCCCGAGGGACTCCCGCCGTTCGGCCTGCAGCTGCTTAAGAAACGTGGTCTTGCCCACCCGCCGCATGCCGACCACGGCGTGCACCTTCCCCTTCACCGCCGGCAAGCGGGCGTCGCGAGGCGTGAACGCCGGCGGGGGTGCTTGCTCCAGCGAGGCGTTGAGCTTCTCCAGCAGGACCGGGTGGAGTTCCATGGAGGACAGGATATCCGCTTTGTGTCCTTATTGGAAGGACACATGTGAGCACCCGGAAACGCCTGTCCCGCCGCGCCCGCCATCGCCCGGCGGGACGCATCCGGCGGCGAAAAATCCCGGGGCGAGGAGGCCGGGACGAGTGGGCGTATAGTACGCCCGTGCCGGACATCGTCTTCGCCAACGCCGGGCTCCTCGCGCTTGCGGCCCTCGGGGCGGCGGCGGGTTTTTTCGCCCACCGCGCGGGTCGCGCCGCCCCGCCGAGCCTTTTGCGCCGGACGATTCGCTCGCTTGCGCTCGCCCTCGCGGGGTTCGCCGCGGCCGGCCCCGCCATCGCGCGGCCGCCCAAGGGCGTCGCATGGATCGCGGTGGTGGACGCCTCCCGGAGCATGGACGTCTCCCCCGGAGAGGCCGCGGCGCGGGCGCGCACGCTTCTGGCCCCGAACCGCCTCGGACAAATGGACCTCTGCGGGGCGATCCTGTTCGGCCGCGAGGTCTCCGTCGAACGCGAGCCCGCTCCGGGCCCCCTGCCCCCGCCCGAGGCAACGCCCTCCATCTCGCCGGATGCGACGAACCTGGAGGAGGCGCTCCGCGCGGCGGCCGCGCGCCTCGAATCCCTCCCGCCGGGCATCGAGCGCGCGATCCTGCTCTGGACCGACGGCCGGCAGACCCTCGGGGACTGGCGGATCGCCGTTCCGATCTTCGCGCGCGCCGGGATCCGGGTGTTCCCCGTCTTAAGCCCCGCCCCGTTCGATTTGTCGATCGAATCCATCGAGGGGCCGCCGCGCGCCGCTCCCGGCGTTCCCGTCGAGCTCGCGGCGCGGGTCCGCACGACCTCTCCCGAACCGGTCCGGGGAAGCGTGCGGCTGTTCCGGGATCGCGCCCCCGAACCCGTCGCGGAGGCGCAGAACGTGGAGTTCCTGCCCGGCGCCCCTTTGGCCGTCCGCCTCGCCGATCCGTCCGGACCGCGTCCCGGCAGCGGATTCGCGAACTATCGCGCCGAAATCTCCTCCTCTCAATCGATCGGCGGGGACCGCTTTCCGGAGAACGACGCCGCCTCGATCCGAATCCCGGTCGAGGGCGAGGCGGTCTTCCTCGACGCCTCGGGAAAAGACCCCTCGCCCCTCGGAAGGATTCTGGGGGCGCGGCTTCGCCATGTCCCGAAACCAGAGCCCTCGGATCTCTCCTCCGCCGCGGTCCTCCTCGACGATCCGGACCCCTCCTCCCTCTCCCCGGACTTTTTGCGCGCCCTCGCGGAATACGTCCGGCGCGGGGACGGCGGGCTCTTCTTCCTCGGCGGCGCGCGCGCGGCCACGCGGCCCGGGTTCCAGGGAACCCCGCTCGAGGACATCCTGCCCGTCTGGCTCGACCCGGACCGCGGGCGGAGGCGCGAGCTCTTGTTCCTGCTCGACGCGACCGAATCCATGCGCGAAACGCGAAGCGGCCGTCCGGCAAAATCCGATCTCGCACGCGACGCCCTTCTCCAGATCGCAAAGGCCTGGGTCCGCCCGGACGACCGCATCGCGATCCAGCCGTTTCGGATCGGGGACAGCGCGCCTCCCGCCCGGCCGCTCTCCCCCGTCGCGCCCGACCTCTCCGATCTGCGCCGCTACCTCTCGGACCCGGCCTTCCAGCCCCGGGGACGGACGGACTTTTTGCCGCTGCTCGATGGCGCCGCCATCGCGGAACGGCTCGCCGGGACCGGCGAGGCCCTGCGCCACGCCTTCCTGCTGACCGACGGCGGGAACAACGCCTGGCCCGCGGATACCGAAATCGACGCGAAGGGCCGGCGGCTCGGGGAGTCGCTCGCGAAAAGCCGGATCCGCTTCACCGCGATCCTCGTCGAGTCGGGCGCCGTCGACGAGCAAAAGCTCCGCCGGCTCGTCGAGGCGGCTGCAGCCTCGTCCGGCGGCGCCGCCGAGTTCAAGGTCCTCGACGCCCCCGAGGAAATCGCCAAGGCAATCGATTTGTCGCTGGACAAGGGCTCGACCCCGCCGATGTCGGAAACGCCCTTCCGCCCGGCCCCCTCGCCCGGCGGCAATCCCTGGGGCGCTCGCCTCGCGGGGCTGCCGGATCTTTCGGGCTCCCAGCGGGTTTCCGGACGAGCGGAGGGAACCGCGCACGCCTCCGATCCGGACGGCCGGCCCGTTCTTGCGACCCGGACCGTCGGGCTCGGACGGACGGCCTTTTTCGCCTCCAGCCCCCGTTCCCTCGGGCGCCCGTGGATCGAATCGACGGAGGGGGCGGCGCTCCTGGCGGACCTGCTGCGAGCGATCGCCCTCCCGCGGACGCTTCGCTGGAGCGTGCGCCTGGACGCCGACGGGCCGCGGGTCCTCGTCACCGCGGAAGGCCCGAAGCCCGGCGAGGGAAGCGTGGCGAGCGTCGAGGCGGCGCTGGATCTCGGCGAGCCGGACGCGCGGACGCTGCGGCTCCTCCCCGTCTCGCCGGGCCGGTTCGAGTCCGTCCTCGAAGGCGCGCCGCCGGGCCGCGCGGGCGTCCTTTCGATCGACGGGGAGCGGCACGCCGTCTCGACCCCTTCCGACGCCGAATTCCGCCGCCTCGGGCCGGACGGGCCCGTCCTGCGCGAGATCGCCGCGCGCACGGGAGGCGCCGTCCGCTCCCCCGCCGATGCGCTCCCCGAACGGGCGAGCAAGGCGCGCTCGCGCGTCTTGCTCTCCGCCCCCTTCGCCGCGGCCGCCGCGGCCCTGGTCCTCCTGGAATCGCTCCTCGCAATCCGAAGGCGGCCGGCCCGATGAAACTCGATCGCTTCCAGACGGAGGCCATCGCCGCCTGGGAGGCCCAAAAATCCGTCCTCGTCGCGGCCCCGACCGGCGCGGGCAAGACCCTCATCGCGGAACACGCGATCGAGGCGTGCATCCGAAGCGGGCGGGAGGCGATCTACACCGCGCCCGTCAAGGCCCTCTCGAACCAGAAATATCGCGACTTCCGCGAGCGCTTCGGCGAGGCCGTCGGGATCGTGACCGGCGACGTGTCGCTCAACGCGAGCGCCCCCGTCCGCATCATGACAACGGAGATATTCCGCAACTCGCTGTTCGAGGAACCCGAGCGCCTCGCGCGCCTCGACACCGTCGTCTTCGACGAGATCCACTACCTCGACGACGAGGAGCGCGGGACGGTCTGGGAGGAAAGCCTCCTGTTCTGCCCGCAAGGCGTCCGGCTCATCTGCCTCTCCGCGACGGTCCCGAACCTCGACGAGATTGCCGCCTGGATACGGACGCTGCGCGCCGAGCCCGTCGAGGCCATCGTGGAGAAGAAGCGCCCCGTCCCGCTGCACCACGGGTTTTTCGTCCCGGAGCGCGGGCTCGTCGAGCCGAAGGCCCTCTTCGACATCTACGATCAGGAAGCGCGCCGGCGCCGGCGTCCCGACCACCGAAAGGCCCGGACCCTCGGCCTGCCGTGGCTCATCGAGACCCTCCGCGAGCGCCGCCAGCTGCCCTGCCTCTTCTTCTGCTTCCAGCGCGCCGGCTGCGAGCGCAAGGCCGCCTCCACCCGCGTAGGCGAGCTGCTGACGAAATCCGAGCGGGAGCAGGTATTGCGTCTCTTCGACGAACTCGCCGCGCGCTACCGCGCCCCCGCGGGCCGGCGGCTTCAGCACCTGCGAGCGCTGGCGGCGAACGGCATCTCCTTCCACCACGCAGGATTGCTGCCGGTCCACAAGGAAATCATCGAGCGGCTCTACACGACGGGCCTCATCAAGGTCCTCTTCACGACGGAGACGTTCGCCCTCGGGATCAACATGCCCGTCGCCTCCGTCGTCTTCGACGCGCTCGAGAAATTCGACGGCGTCGACTTCGGCGTGCTCTCGACCCGCGACTACTACCAGATGGCCGGGCGCGCGGGCCGCCGCGGGATGGACGACGAAGGATTCGTCTACTCGAGAATCCCCGACTTCCGGATCCCCAAGCCCGAGATCCAGCGCCTCCTGTCGGGCCGCTTCGAGCCGATCCGGAGCCAGTTCCAGATGTCCTACTCGACCCTGCTGAACCTCTGGGGTCGCCACAAGGAGCGGCTCTTCGACGCCTGCCGCCGGTCGCTGGGCCATTTCCAGCTCGCCGCGCGCGGGCGCACCCACGCCGCAGACGGCCTCGTGGCGGCCGCCTCCGCCCGGATCGAAATCCTGAAGCGCGCCGCCTACCTCGACGACCGGGGGCTGCTGCCCCGCGGCCTCTTTGCGGCCCGGATCCACGGATTCGAGATCCCCGTAACGGAACTCTTCTTCAAGGGCCTGTTCGAGGACCTCGACGAGCCGACCCTCGCAGCCCTGTTCATGGCCATCGTCTACGAGCCGAGGCGCACGGAACACCACGCCCCGCTAGATCGGGCGCGCGTCGAGGGCATCCAGAACGACGCCCGCCGGATCCTTTCGCGCTTCCGGGAATCGGAGCAGGAATCCGGCGTCCTGCCCCCGATCCCCTGGCCCGACTTCCGCTTCTCCCCCACGGTGTTCGCCTGGTGCGAAGGCACCCCGTTCGCGGAGCTGCAGCACCTCTCCGATCTCTCCGAGGGCGACGTCGTCCGAAACCTCCGCCGCGCGATCCAGATGCTGCGCCAGGCCGAGTGGGCCCTGCACGAGCACCCAGCCCTCGCATCCCGCCTGCGCGGCGCCATCCGCCTTTTAAACCGCGACGTCGTGGACGCGGCGAGAGAGCTGGAAAACTAGCCGCCTCGCGGCGCCTACCCGCCGGCGCGCTTCAGCAGATCGAGGCGCTTGCGCTCAAGAACCTCGGGCAGGCGCGGGGCGAGGGTCGAAAAGAACTTCTCGATGTCGTCCGCCTCCGGCTTCCACTCGGCGCCCCGGACGGCGAGGAGTTCCTCCATCGCGCCTTTCGCCATCGGGAGATCCGAGACATCGATTGCCCCCGGCGCGGGGACGACGCCCGCCGGGGTCTCGACGCCCGCCGCCTTTCCCGCGCAGCGCTCGAGAATCCAGCGCAGCACCCGGAGGTTCTCGCCGAAGCCGGGCCAGAGGAACTTGTCCGAGGCGTCCTTGCGGAACCAGTTCACGCGGAAGAGCCGCGGGGGGTTCGGGATGGATTTTCCCATCCGGACCCAGTGGGCGAGGTAGTCGCCCATGTGGTAGCCGCAGAACGGAAGCATCGCCATCGGATCGCGGCGCAGCACGCCGACCGTGCCCGTCTGGGCCACCGTCGTCTCGGAAGCAATCGTGGCGCCCATGAAGACGCCGTGGTCCCAGTCGAACGCTTCGGTGACCAGCGGCACGAGGCGCGTGCGCCGCCCCCCGAAGAGGATCGCGGAAATCGGCACGCCCTTAGGATCGTCCCACGAAGGCGAGAGCGACGGGCAGCGGGCGAGCGGGGAGGTGAACCGGGAGTTCGGCTGGGCCGCCTTCTCGTTGGAGCCCCGCGTCCAGAGCCGGCCCCGCCAGTCGGCGCGCCGCTCCGGCGTCTCGCCGTCGAAGCCCTCCCACCAGGGGCAGCGGTCCGCGGTCAGCGCGACGTTCGTGAAGAGCGAGTCCTTCCGGACCATCTTCATCGCGTTCGGGTTCGTCTTCATGGACGTCCCCGGGGCAATCCCGAAGAACCCCGCCTCGGGATTCACGGCCCAAAGCCGTCCATCCGCGCCCACACGAAGCCAGGCGATGTCGTCGCCCACGGTCCAGACCTTCCAGCCCTTGAGGCCCTCGGGCGGGACCATCATCGCGAGGTTGGTTTTCCCGCAGGCGCTCGGGAAGGCGGCGGCGACGTAGGCGGTTTCGCCCGCCGGATTCTCGACCCCGATGATCAGCATGTGCTCGGCGAGCCAGCCTTCGTCCCGGGCCTCGACGCTCGAAATCCGGAGCGAATGGCACTTCTTGCCCAAAAGCGCGTTGCCGCCGTAGCCCGACCCCACGCTCCAGATTTCGCGCCGCGCCGGGAAGTGGAGGATGTAGCGGCGGTCCGGGGAGAGATCGCCCGTCGAGTGCATGCCCCGGACGAACTTCCCGAGCCGGGCGAGTTCCCGCATCGCGACCGCCCCCATCCGCGTCATGATCCGCATGTTCACGACGACGTAGGCCGAATCGGTCAGCTCCACGCCGACCTTCGAAAACGGCGAGCCGGCGGGCCCCATGAGATACGGCACGACGTAGAGGGTCCGGCCCTTCATGGCGCCGCGGAAGAGCGGCTTCACCCAGGTCTCCGCCTCGGCCGGCGACATCCAGTTGTTCGTGGGGCCGGCCTCCTCCTTTTTGTCCGCGCAGATGAAGGTGAGGTGCTCCGTGCGGGCGACGTCGTTCGGATCGCTGCGGGAGAGGAAGCCGTTCGGGTATTCCTTCTCGTTCAGCGGCAGGAACTGGCCGTCCTCCACCATCCGCGCCATAAGAAGATCGCGCTCCGCCTCGGACCCGTCGCACCAATGGACCCGATCGGGCTTGGCGATCGCCGCCACCTCGTCCACCCAGCGGATCAGCTCCGCATTCGCAACGGAGCCCGCCTTGCAGGCTGCGTCTCCCGGCTCGTTTTTCATTGGCACCGGGGGGACCACTTTATCGGCCGATTTTCTCAAGGCAAGGAGGAAGTCGCCCGGTCCCCTACGCGCCCCCCCGGCCCGCGGCCGATCCGGCGGCCCATGGACTCGACCGAGCGCTGAAGCCCCGCCAGCAGCGCGTCATCGGAGAGATCGGGCGCGAATTTCCCGGGATAGATCCGGTAGAGGCGCCGGTATCGCGGGGGCGTGAGGTTCGGCATGACGACGTTCGCCCCGCGGGCCAGCGCCGAGAGGCGCGCGGCCTCGCCCCCCACCGTGGCGAGCGCCGTCGTCGCGGGGATGTTCGACTCGGGGCAGGCCAGCCTTGAAAGGGCGACCATCTTGAAGGCGTCCGTCTCCGGATCGGCGCCGGGGCCTTCCGGCGGGCGCGCGGCGGCCTCGCGCCAGAGCGGCGTGGCGGGGTCGGGGACGTAGGGGCCAACGCCGATCATGTCGAGGTCGAGGTCGCGGAACACCTCCAGATCCCCCGCGAGGCTCTCCCATGTCTGGCCGGGAAGGCCTAAGAGGACGCCGCTGCCGGCCTCGTAGCCGAGGCTTTTGAGCGTCCGGAGAATCGCCATGCGGTCTTCGGGCGAACCGGGCGCGCCTCCGCGCCCCGGATGAAGCCGGCCGTAAAGGGCGGCGTCCGACGTCTCGAAGCGCAACAGGTAGCGGTCCGCCCCGGCTTCCCGCCAGGCCTGAAGATCGCCCTCGTCCCGCTCCCCGAGCGAGAGCGTGACGGCCAGATCGGTTTCTCGCTTCACCGCGCGGACGGCGTCCGCGACGAAATTCCGCGCAAGATCGGGATCCTCGCCGGCCTGGAGGACGACGGTCCCGAAGCCGAGCGCGGCCGCGCGAATCGCCCCCTCGAGGATCTCGCCGGCGGACATCCGGTAGCGCGAAAGGCCCTTCCTCGGCGCCCGAATCCCGCAGTAGGCGCAGGCACGAACGCAGTGGTTCGAGATCTCGAGAAGCCCCCGCAGGTGGACCTCGTCGCCGACGGCCTTCCGCCGCGCGGCGTCGGCCCGACGGAAGAGGTCCTCGAGGCGCGCGGGGTCCGTCTCCCGGAGCCATCCGAGGATCTCCGCGCGATCCATGGCAGGCGCTCCGCCTATCAGGCGTGCGCGGGGGATGCGTTCGCCGGCTCGCCCAGGAGGCGGCGCACCTCGAAGGCTACCTGCTCCCAGCGCGCGGGCTTGTCCAGGAAGCGGTCCACCTCGACCCACGAATGGGCCTCGGGCGTCGGCTCGTCGAAGGAGAGCCCCGTGTCGGCGAGGACCGAGGTCAGCAGGATCACGGGCGTCCCCGGATAGAGGGTCTTCAAGTGGTGGCAGAGCACGAAGCCGGAGTCCCAGTGCTCCAGCATCAGCTCGATGATCGCGAGGTTCGGCCAGAAGGACAAAAGGACCTGCTCGGCCTCCTCCTGGCTCTCGGCCGTCGCGACCTCGTAGCCGGCCGCTCGCAGACCGCTCGCGATCTCCGCCACCGCGTTCGGATCGCCGTCGACGACCAGGATCCTCTTCTTCTCGGCCATGGCGTTCCCGCCTCCTTTTTTCCCTTCCGCGCGTTCGGCGATCATAGGAACCCCTCTCGCTTCGCATAGTGCGTATGCAGCAGCCGGTGGCTCTCCTCGCCCAGCGGTTTGCCGAGGAACTCGTCGTAGAGCCGCATGACCCAGGGGTTCTTGTGGCTCACGCGCAGGGCCTCCTCGGAATCGAGCCGGTAGAGCGCCTGCATCCGCTCCCGGATGGCGGCCGGGTCCGCCCCGAAGGGCTGGCCGCCGCCGTTCACGCAGCCGCCGGGGCAGGTCATCACCTCGATGAAGTGCAGGTCGCTGCGCCCCGCCTTCAGCTGCTCGAGCAGCGCGCGTGCGTTGCCGAGGCCGCTGACCACGGCGGCTCCGACGGAGAGCCCGTCGATCGCCGCCCGGATCTCCTTGGCCCCCTTGAAGCCGCGCAGCGCCTGGATCTTGAGATCGGCCATCTCCTCGC
Organism: uncultured Planctomycetia bacterium; assembly: GCA_964358555.1. Classification (GTDB taxonomy): domain Bacteria; phylum Planctomycetota; class CAYHQZ01; order CAYHQZ01; family CAYHQZ01; genus CAYHQZ01. Next base: position 8,073 of record CAYHQZ010000012.1, on the reverse strand, counting down.
CGGTGAGCAGGAAATGGGCGGTCCGGACCGCGGCTTCCATCACCCCGCCGCTCGCCCCGAAGATCTTCCCCGCGCTCGATCGCTCGCCGAACGGCGTGTCGGCCGTCTCCGGCTCGAGCGCGCCGAGATCGATCCCGAACATCCGCAAGAGCTGCGCCAGCTCCCGCGTGGTAAGCACGAAGTCCACGTCCGGGGCGCGGCCCGCGGAGGCCATCTCCGGCCGCTCGCGCTCGAACTTCTTCGCCGTGCAGGGCATGATCGACACGCTCACGATCTTCGCGGGATCGATCTTCTCGCGCTTGGCGTAGAAGCTCTTGATGATCGCCCCCATCATCTGCTGGGGGCTCTTGCAGGTGGAGAGGTTCGGGATGAACTCGGGGTAGAACTGCTCCACGAACTTGATCCAGCCCGGCGAGCAGGACGTGAACATCGGCAGCTTCCCGCCCGTCCGGACGCGCTCCACCAGTTCGGACGCCTCCTCCATGATCGTGAGGTCGGCCGTGAACGAGGTGTCGAACACCCGATCGAACCCGAGGCGGCGCAGCGCCGCCGTCATCTTCCCGCAGACGTCGGTGCCGGGCTTCAGGTTGAACGACTCGCCCAGGGTCACGGACACGGCCGGGGCGTGCTGGACGACGACCACCTTCTCCGGATCCTCGAGGGCGGCGATGACGCCGGCGAGCGATCCGTGCTCGGTGAGCGCGCCCGTGGGACACGCGGTGACGCACTGCCCGCAGTTCACGCAGGACGAGACGTTCAGGCCGACGCGGAACGCGGTCCCGATGGTCGACTTCGAGCCGCGCCCGACGAAATCGATCGCCGAGACGCCCTGGATCTCCTCGCAGGTCCGGATGCAGCGCCCGCAGAGGATGCACTTCTCGGGGTCGCGGACGATGGAGGGGCTGGAGACGTCCCGGCGCTGGCGGATGCGGGCCCCGCGGTAGTGACGCTGCCGGACGCCCAGGTCCTTCGCGAACCCCTGGAGCTTGCAGGTGCCGTTGCGCGCGCAGTAGAGGCAGTCGTCCGGGTGGTTGCTCAAGAGCAGTTCCACGATGGTCTTCCGGGCCTCGTGGACCCGCGCCGTGCGGTTCCGGATGCGCATCCCGGCGGCGACGGGATACGAGCACGACGGGATGAGGTTCGGCGCGCCCTCGACCTCGACGACGCACATCCGGCAGGCGCCCGTCGGGGGCAGGCCTTCCATGTGGCACAGCGTCGGCACCTGGATGCCCGCCCTTTTCAGCGCCGTGAGAATCGTCTCGCCCGGGTTCGCCGGGATGGGACGGCCGTCGACGTAGATCGTGATCATCGGGACACCTCCGAGGCCAGCGTCCGGCCGGCGGCTTCGCGCCCGGCGGCCGGGGGTTCCGTGAAGGCGAGATCGCAGCGCAGGCAGCGCTTCGCCTCGCAAATGGCGGCGGGTTCCGGAAGCGCCAACTCCACCTCGATGAACGAGCGGCGGCGCTCCGCAAGCGGCCGTTCCGGCGGGACCGCGCGCTCCTCCTCCGTACCTGCGTCGCCGTCGGGGTGCGGGATGGGCGGGATGTAGACGGACGGCAGCGGCATCTTCGGCAGAAGTTTCAAAAGCTTGCCGCGGACGTAGCGATCGATCATCCGCGCGGCGTTCTTCCCCGCGGCAATCGCGCCGACGACCGTGCCGGGGCCCGTCACGACGTCCCCGCCGGCGAACACGCCCGGCTTGTCCGTCGCAAAGGACTCGGCGTGCGCGCCGATCGTCCCCCAGCGGGTCTTCGCGATTCCGTCCGCGCCGGCAAGATCCGGCTCCTCGCTGATGGCCACGATCAGCGTGTCGAGGGGCACGTCGAACTCGGAGCCCGGGATCGCCTCGGGCGAGGGCCGGCCGGACGCGTCGCGGCCCGAGAGGCGGTTCCAGACGAAGCGCGCGCCCTCGAGCCGGCCGTCCCTCGCCTGGAGCGCGACGGGGGCCGAGAGCCCCTTGATGAGGACGCCCTCCGCGAGGGCCGCCTCGATCTCCTCGGGGTAGGCCGGCATCTCCAGGCGGGTCCGGCGGTAGAAGATCGTCACGGACTCGACGTCGGGCTGGCGGATGGCGGCCCGGGCGGCGTCCACCGCCGAGTTGCCGCCGCCGATGATGCCCACCCGCCCCTTGGCCAGCGCCTGCCCCCGAAGGTTGTGGGCCTTCAGGAACTGGATCCCGGGCAGGATGCCGGTCGCGTCCTCGCCGGGCAGGCCGAGCTTCTTGCTACGGTGCGCGCCGAGGGCGAGGTAGACCGCCTTGTAGCCGTCCGCGAGGAGCCCGTCGATCGTGACGTCCCGGCCGAGCGTGACGCCGTAGCGGATCTCCAAATTCGGGTTCTTGAGCGCCTCGATCTCGCGGCCGAGCACATCCCGCGGCAGGCGATAGGTCGGGATGGCCGCGACGAGCATCCCGCCGGGCTTCGATTCCCGCTCGAAGACCGTCACCTTGTGCCCCCGCAGCGTGAGCGCGTGCGCGGCCGAAAGCCCCGAGGGCCCGGCGCCGATCACGGCGATCCGGGCCGCGTTCTCGGGCGCGGCCGCGACCGCGGGCCGGGCGATGGAAGGATCCACCCGGTCCACGACAAAGCGCTTGAGCGCCCGGACGGCCACCGCCTCTCCCCCCGTCGTGCCGGCGCGGCAGGCGCTCTCGCAGGGGTGGTGGCAGACGCGGGCGCAGGCGGACGGGAAGGGATTCGCCGCGCGGATGATCCGGTAGGCCTCCTCGTACTCGCCGCGGGCGATGCGCGCGACGTAGGCCCAGACCTCCGTCCCCAGCGGACACGTGCTCTGGCAGGGCACGCCGGAGAGCTCCCGACAGGCCCCCGAGGGGCACCGGCGCTCGAAGACGTGGGCCTCGTACTCGTCGCGGAAGTGCCTAAGCGTCGAGAGCACCGGATTCGGCGCCGTCTGGCCGAGGCCGCAGAGGCTGGTCGCGCGGATGGTCTTCGCCAGGTTTTCCAGGCTCATGACGCCCTGGAAGCGCAAAAGCGAATCGATCTCCTCCTCGCGGCGCCTCGGGCGCGTGATGGCCTGGAGGATCTCGAGCATCCGCTTCGTGCCCTCGCGGCACGGGATGCACTTCCCGCAGGACTCCCGCTGGATGAAGTCCATGAAGAACTTCGCGACGTCCACCATGCAGTTGTCCTGGTCCATGATGACGAGGCCGCCCGAGCCCATGATGGCCCCGACGGTCTTCAAGGACTCGTAGTCGATCTTCGTGTCCAGGTAGGTCCTCGAGATGCAGCCGCCCGAGGGGCCGCCGATCTGGGCCGCCTTGAAGGCCTTCCCGCCGGGGCAGCCGCCACCGATGTCGAAGACGACCTGCCGGACGGTCGTGCCCATCGCGACCTCCGCGAGGCCCGTGCGCGCGACCTTGCCGGACAGCGCGAAGACCTTCGTGCCCTTGCTGCCCTCCGTCCCGACGGAGCCGAACCACTCCGCCCCCTTCGAGAGGATCGCCGGGACGTTCGCGAGGGTCTCGACGTTGTTGATGATCGTGGGCTTGTCGAAAAGCCCGCTCACCGCCGGGAACGGCGGCCGAGGCCTCGGCATCCCGCGCTTGCCCTCGATGGAGTGGATGAGGGCCGTCTCCTCGCCGCAGACGAAGGCCCCCGCCCCCATCCGGACCTGGATGTCGAGCGAGAACCCGCTGTCGAGGATGTTGTCCCCGAGGAAGCCGGCCGCACGGGCCTGCCCGATCGCGACGCGGACGCGCTCGCCCGCGAGCGGCTTTTCGGCCCGGACGTAGACGAAGGCCTTCCGGGAGCCGATCGCGTAGGCCGCGATCGCGATGCCCTCGACGAGCCGGTGCGGATCGCCCTCCATGAGGGCGCGGTTCATGAAGGCGCCGGGGTCGCCTTCGTCGGCGTTGCAGACGAGGTACTTCTCGTCGCCCTCCGACTTCCGGGCCAGCGCCCACTTCCGCCCCGCCGGGAACCCGCCGCCCCCCCGGCCGCGCAACCCGCTCTTCTCGACGATGCCGCAAACCTCGTCGGGGGTGCGCTTTTTGAGCGTCTCCGCAAGCGCCGCGTAGCCGCCGCGGGCGACGTATTCCTCGAGATCGAGCGGGTCGATAATCCCGCAGTTCGGGAGAACCCAGCGGGTCTGCGGGGCGAAGAAGGGGTGCTCATCGATGAAGGGGACCCCCTCCCACGGGGCGAGGAGCGCCTCGCGGAACTGGCCGATGGCGCCCGCCGGCATCCGCCCGCTCTGGATCGCGTCGAGGACCATCTCCGCGCGGTCGGCGGTGACTCTCCCGTAGAGGACCCGAGCGCGGCCCGGCAGCTGGACATCGACCATCGGCTCCTCGACGCAAAGCCCGATGCAGCCCGTTTCGGTTACGTCGGCCGCGATCTCGCGCGCCTCCAGTCCGCGCCGGATGGCTTCGAGGGTCTTCTGCGCGCCGGCGCCCTGCCCGCACGTCCCCGTCCCGACGGTGATGACGGGGCGCACGAGGATCTCGCGGCGCTTCTTCTTCCGCCAGGCGTCGAGGGCGGCCGCATCCGGAACGGGCGCCGCGCCGACGGCCGACAGGATCGTCCGGACGTCCGCCGCTTCCCGCTCGGCTTTCGTCGCACGCCCTGCCTCCGCCGGCTTTTTCCGTCCCCCGGATTCGCTCATCTCCTGGCGGACGGCGGCGAGGATCTTGCGGACCTTGCCGGGCGTAAGGCTCCCGTGGACCTGTTCGCCGACGCGCATCGTGGGCGCAAGCCCGCAGGCCCCGATGCAGGAGACGACCTCGAGACTGAAGAGGCCGTCGCGGGAGACCTGGCCCGGCTCGATCTTCAGCTCGCGCTTCAGGGTCTCGACGACGCCCGTCGCGCCCTTCACGTGGCAGGTCGTCCCGCAGCAGACCTGGATGTGGTTCTTCCCCGGCGGCTCGAACCGGAACTGGTTGTAGAACGTCGCGACGCCGTAGATCTTGCTGACCGGCAGGGCGAGGTGCCGGCCGATCCGGATCACCGCCTCGCGGGGCAGGTAGCCGGTCGACTGCTGGACCTCCTGGAGGATGGGGATCAGGGAATCCCGGGAGGCGTTGGGGTGTTTGGCGAGGATCGCGTCCAGGCCGTCCGCTTCCTTGGGTTTCCCGCAAGCGCATGCCATCGCATCCCTCCTCTATGCCGTCGCCGGCTTGCCGGCGCGAGCGAAATACGCCACCTTTTCGAGCGACGTGGTCACGTCGATGTCTTCCACGAAAACGGAATTCGGAACGCGCAGGGCGACCGGGGCGAAGTTCAAAAGCCCCCGTACCCCGGCGGCCACGAGCCGGTCGGCGATCCCCTGGGCCGCGGCGGCCGGAACGGCGACGACGCCTACGGCGATCCGCTCGGCGCGGACGATCTCCTCCATCCGCTGGACGGGATGGCAGCGACAGCCGTGGATGATCCGGTCCGCCTTCTCGGGATCGCTATCGAACGCCGCGACGATGGACATCTTCGGATGGCGTCCCGTGAAATAGGCCAGGAGCGCCCGGCCGAGGTTGCCGATGCCAACGAGCGCGACCCGCTGCATCTCCGGGCCGTCCAGGACGGCCGTGATATCCGAAACGAGCTCCGCCACCGGATATCCGCGGTTCGGGCTTCCCGAACAGCCGATCACCATCAGATCCCGGCGGACCTGCTCGGGCGTCACCCCGCAGATGTCCGCAATCTGGTGGGAATAGACGTGGGTGCCATCAGGACCCCCCATCCTTCCCAACTGCCTTCGATAGAGACTAAGCCTCCCGATAGTCCTATGCGGAATCTTTCCGCCATGGACGGGAGGGTTCTCTTCGATAGGCATTCGTGAAACTCCTAACGCTGTGAACCTTTTCACGATTCATAATACCGCGCGCTGTTCCGTTGTCAACAGCCTCAACAAATCCTTGGAAGCTGCTCGCCGGAAAGCAAGTCCAGGACGCGGCGAGTTCCGAGGGTGGTTCGAATCGTGACTTGACCTGCTGGCCCCTTTGAAACCTGCCCGATCAGGGCGGCACCCGCTCCTTCCGGAAGGAAGCGGAGGCGCTCGAGGGCAACCCTCGCCTGCGCCCCGGGAACGATGGCGACGAGCCGGCCTTCGCAGGCGACGTAGAGCGGATCGAGCCCGAGGAGTTCGCAGGCGGCCGAGACGGGCGCGGATACGGGAACGGCGGACTCCTCGATCTCGATCGAGACGCCCGCGTCGGCGGCGATCTCGTTGAGGACGGAGGCGAGCCCGCCTCGCGTGGGATCGCGCAGGCAGTGGACGTCCACGCCGGCGCGGACGAGCGCGTCGGCGAGCGGAAACACGCTCGCGCAGTCGCTCTCGACGTCCGATTCGAAGGCGATCCCCTCGCGGACGGACAGGACCGCGATGCCGTGGCGCCCGAGGTCGCCGGACACGATCACGGCGTCACCGGGGCGGACGCGGAGCGGGTGGATGTCCACGCCCGCCGGCACGAGGCCGATGCCCGCCGTGTTCACGTAGAGGCCGTCGCCCTTGCCCTTGTCCACGACTTTCGTGTCGCCCGTAACGATCTCGACGCCGCAGGACAGCGCCGCCTCCCGCATCGAGCGGACGACCCGCTCGAGTATCCCGATGGGAAGACCTTCCTCGAGGACGAACCCGGCCGACAGGAAGCGCGGAACCGCCCCCGAGACCGCGAGGTCGTTCACGGTCCCGACGACGGCGAGTCGGCCGATATCACCGCCGGGAAAAAACAGCGGCCGGACGACATAGGTATCGGTCGTGAAGGCCACGCGCGCGCCCCCCATCTCCACGACGGCGCTGTCGTGGCGGGAATCGAGCGCGGGGTTCGCGAAGGCCTTTCGGAATACCCGCTCCACAAGATCGCGCGAGAGCCGCCCTCCCCCGCCGTGGGCCATCCGGACGGTTTCCGGCTCGAGCGGCACGGGGCAGGAGGAACCGAGGTCGGCGGGATTCATGGCGGCGGTCTCCTTCGGAAGCGATGGTAGGCCGCGCAGGCCCCTTCGGCCGACACCATCGGCGCGCCGAGCGGGCGTTCGGGAGTGCAGGAAACGCCGAAGGCGGGGCACTCGACCGGCTTCATCCGCCCCTGGAGGACGTATCCCGCGCGGCATTCGGGCGATTCGCGCCCGCCGATGCCCTCGACGCCGAAGCGCTTCTCCGCGTCGAAGGCGGCGTAGGCGGGCCGGAGGGAAAGCCCGCTCGCCGGGATTTCGCCGATCCCCCGCCAGGCCCGCGGCACGACCTCGAAGGCCTCGGCCACGGCGCGGCGCCCCGGGAGGTTGCCCTCCTCCCGGACGGAGCGGGCGTACTGGATCTCGACGTCCGCGCGGCCCTCCTCCAGCTGGCGGAGGCACATGTGGATCCCCTGGAGCAGATCCAGCGGCTCGAAGCCCGTCGCGACAATGGGAACGCGGAACCGGGCCGCGAGCGGCCGGTAGTCCTCGACCCCCGTCACGGTGCAGACGTGGCCGGCGGCCAAAAACCCCTGCACGCGGCAGCCGGGGGCCGCAAGGATCGCCTCGAGCGCCGGGGGCACGAGGACGTGCGCGGCGAGGAGAGAGAAGTTCTTAAGATCCCGGCGGGCCGCCTCGAGAACGGACATCGCGGTCGCGGGCGCGGTCGTCTCGAAGCCGACGCCGAAGAAGACGACCTGCCGATCCGGGGCGGCGGCCGCGATCGCGACGGCGTCGAGGGGCGAGTAGACGACCCGGACGTCCGCGCCGGAGGCCTTGGCCGCGAAGAGGTCCCGCGACGTCCCCGGCACCCGGAGCATGTCCCCGAACGAGCAGAAGACGACGGAAGGAAGGGACGCGATCGCGATCGCCCGATCGATCGTCGCGACGGGCGTCACGCAGACGGGGCAGCCCGGCCCGTGCAGCAGCGTCACCTGCGGCGGCAGGATCTCGTCGATCCCGAATCGCAGGATCGCATGCGTCTGCCCCCCGCAGACCTCCATGATCGTCCAGGGCCGGGTCACGAGGGCGCGGATCGCCTCCGCGTAGCCGTGCGCCGCTGCCGGATCCCGGAACTCGTCGAGGTATTTCATGTGAAGGTTTTCGTCAGGGATAAATACCGGGCACGGGCGAGGGGCGGGGGCTCGGCTCTTGCTCCCGGTCTCCTCGCGGT
>CAYHQZ010000011.1:10940-33009 GCA_964358555.1 uncultured Planctomycetia bacterium | reverse complement strand
CCGCTCGGGGAGGGACAGGCCGTGAACGACCCCCGGATCTGCGATCGCCCGGAGGTCTACCTCCTCCTCGCAGCCTTCGTGTTTGCCGCCGGCCTCTACGGTCTTTTGCGCCGGCGGACGCTCATCGGGATGCTCATCGCCGGCGAACTCATCTTCTCCGCCGCGGCGCTCAACGTCATGACGTTCAACCGCTTCTATGCGCCCAAACCTGCCGAGGGGCAGGTCTTCGTCCTCTTCCTCATGGGGCTGGCCGCCGCGGAGGTCTGCATCGCGTTGAGCATTGTGATCGCCGTCTACCGGAACTACCGCTCCATCCAGCCGCAGGACATCGACGAGCTGAAGGGGTAGCGATGCCCGAGACCCTGCCCGACATCCGCCTCCTGCTCTCCGTCCTCGTGCCGCTCGCGGGCGCCCTTCTCGTGATGGCGGCGGGGCGAAGGCCCAACCTCCGGGAGGCCTGCTCGTTCGTCGCCGCGCTGGGGCTCTTCGGGCTCACGATTTCCATGCTCCCCGCGGTTCTCGCCGGGAAGACCCTCTCGTTCACGGTCCTCACGCTCCTGCCGGGGCTCTCCGTGTCGTTGCGGGCCGACGCGCTGTCGATGATCTTCGCGCTGCCCGCGTCGTTTCTCTGGGTCCTCACGGTCTTCTATTCGGCCGGCTACATGCGCGGTCTCGCCGAGCACGCCCAGACGCGTTTTTCCGCCTGCTTCGCGCTCACGCTCTTCGGCGCGGCGGGCGTCGCCTTCTCCGACAACCTGCTGACCCTCTATCTCTTCTACGAGATCGTGAGCGTCTGCACGTATCCGCTCGTGGCCCACCACCAGGACGCCGAGGGCTACGAGGGCGGCCGGAAATACCTCGTCTACCTGACCGGCGCCGCCAAGGCGCTGCTCCTGCCGGCGATCGTCGGCGTCTACGTCCTCGTGGGAAACGTTGATTTCGCGCACGGCGTCCGGAACGGGATCCTTGGCAACGCGGGGCAGGGCGCGGTCACGGCCCTCTACGTCGCCTTCCTGCTCGGCTTCGCGAAGAACGCCGTCATGCCGTTCCACAACTGGCTGCCCAGCGCCATGGTCGCGCCGACGCCGGTCAGCGCGCTTCTGCACGCGGTCGCGGTCGTGAAGGTCGGGGTGTTCTCCACGGTCCGCGTCATGCTCTCCGTCTTCGGCGTCGACTGCATGGACGCGCTGAACCTCGGCCTTCCGACCGCCGCCTTCGTCTCGATCACCATCCTGGGGGCCTCCGTGATCGCGCTCTCGAAGGACGATCTCAAGGCGCGGCTCGCCTATTCCACCGTGAGCCAGCTCTCGTACGTCATCCTCGGGGTCTCGATGCTCACGCCCGATGCGGTCGCCGGCGGCCTGTTCCACATCGCCAACCACGCCTTCGCGAAGATCACGCTCTTCTTCTGCGCAGGTGCCATCTACGTGGCCGCCCACAAGAAGAAGATTTCCAAGATGGGGGGGCTCGGCCGCGCGATGCCGTTCACGTTCGGAGCGTTCGCGCTGGCGTCGCTTTCCATGATCGGGGTCCCGCCGGTCGGGGGCTTCGTGTCGAAGTGGTACATGCTGCTGGGCGCTCTCGACGCCCGCGCCTTCGGGGTCCTCGCGGTGCTGCTCGCGAGCACCGTCCTCAACGTGGCCTACTTCGCGCCGGTGGTCTACGGCGGGTTCTTCGGCAAGCCGCCGTCGGGCGGGGAGGACGGCGGGCACGGCGGGACGCAAGCCTCCGGCGGCCTCGCCGAGGCCCACCCCGCGATGCTGATTCCGCTGTGCATCACCGCCATCATCTCCGTCGCCATCGGCTTCTACCCGGACATCTTCTTCCATCTCGCCGACGTCCTCCGTCCCCACCCATGAACCCCGTCAAGATCATCGACTTCCTCCGGGACCGTTGCCGGCTGCTTGCCTGGATCGGCTTCGTCGTCTTCGCGATCCTTGCCGCCGTCGACGCCGTCCCCTCCGTCATCGACAAGGCGCACGCCCACACGGAGGCGGAGAAGACACCCTTGTTCTGGCCGCTGTTCGGCTTCGTCGGCTGCGCGCTCATCATCATCCTGTCCAAGGCCTTCGGCCACGCCGGCATCATGAAGCGGGAGGACTTCTACGATGAGTGAGGCCTGGATCCCTCCCGCCCTCATCCTGATCGCGGGCGCGCTGGCCGTCCCCCTGGTGCCCGGGCGGCTGCTCAAGGCCTGGCTCGTCCTCGTGCCGATCGTCGCGTTCCTCCGGGTCCTCTCGATCGGGATGGGGATTCCCGCGGCCGGGGATTCGGCGACCGGGGCGACCCTGCTCGGGCGCGTGCCCTTCCTCGGCCACGATCTCGTGTTCGGCCGGGTCGACAAGTTGAGCAACATTTTCGGACACGTTATGGCCATCGCCGCCGTCATCGGATCCCTCTACGCCCTCGGGGTGCGGGATCGCGCCCAGCACGTGGCGTCGTGGCTCTACGCGGGCGGCTCGCTGGGCGCGATCTACGCGGGCGACTTCCTCACCCTGTTCATCTTCTGGGAACTGATGGCGTTCTCGTCCGTGTTCCTCATCTGGCTACGCCGGGAGCCCGGGTCGAATGCCGCGGGGATGCGCTACCTGCTCGTGCACGCCGCCGGCGGGGTCGCGCTGCTCGCCGGCATCGTCCTGCACTGCGAGGGATCGGGCGGGGGCTGGGCCTTCGACGCCTTCGACGTGCATTGCATGGACGCGGGCTCGTGGCTGATTCTCGGCGGCTTCGTCCTGAACGCCGCCGTGCCGCCGCTGCACGCGTGGCTTCCGGACGCCTACGGGGCGGGGACGTTCAACGGCTCGGTCTTCCTCTGCGCGTTCACCACGAAGACCGCGGTCTACGCCCTCTGCCGCGGCTTCGGCGGCCTGGACATTCTCGTGCCCCTCGGCGTGGCCATGGCGCTCTACGGTGTCGTCTACGCGGTGTTGGAAAACGACAGCCGGCGGCTGCTGGCCTACCACATCGTCAGCCAGGTCGGCTACATGGTGGCCGCGGTGGGGATCGGGACGCCGCTCGCGATCAACGGGGCCTGCGCGCTCGCGTTCACGAACGTCGTCTACAAGGGCCTGCTCTTCATGGGGTGCGGCTCGGTGCTGCACATGACGGGGGAGTCGAGGTTCTCCGCGCTTGGCGGGCTCTACAAGCGGATGCCCTGGACGTTCCTGCTCACGCTTGTGGGCGGGCTTTCCATCTCCGCCTTCCCGCTCACGAGCGGCTTCGTCAGCAAGCCCCTCATCGTCGCCGCCGGCTTCAAATCCCACTTGCCCGCGGTCGGCTTCCTCCTCATGCTCGCCTCCGTCGGCACGTTCCTCCACACGGGATTGAAGGTCCCGTATTTCATCTTCTTCGGCAAGAACCACTGCTCGCCCGAGGTCTGGGAGCGCGCCGCCGATCCCCCCTGGAACATGCGGGCCGCGATGACGGTCTCGGCGTTCCTGTGCTTCTTCGGCGGCTGCTACACCCCGTATCTCTACGGGATGCTTCCGAATCCGGTGGAGTTCAACCCCTACACGCCCTACCACCTGACCGAGACGGTCCAGATCCTGTTCTTCACGGCCGCCGGCTTCTTCCTGCTCATAAGGAAGCTCGAGCCCGAGCCGACCGTCAGCCTCGACACGGACTGGTTCTGGCGGATGGGGGGGCGGGCGTTCCGCTGGTTCGCGCGCAAGCCCGTCCAGTCCCTCGACGCGACGTTCGGCGAGCTCTACCGGACGGCCGGCCTGGCCGGGCTCATGCGATCCGCGGGCGGGGTGCGGTCGTTCGACAACCGCGTGATTGACGGCCTCGTGGACGGCCTGGCCTCCGCCGTCGCCGGGATCGGGCGCCGATTGCGCGGCCTCCAGCGGGGCGCCCTGCAGGAGTCGCTCGCCCTCGCCTTCGCCGCCGCGGCCATCGTCGCGGCGGGGGTCCTCTTCTTCCTGGGGGCGTTCTCCCGATGACGACTCCGATTTCCTCCCCGGGCGGTCTGCCCATCCTGACCATCCTGATCTTCTCGCCGCTCGTCGCGGCCGCCGTCGCGATGCTTCTCCGGAGCGAGCGGCTCCTCAAGGCCTGGACGCTCGCGTTCACGACGGGTGCTGCCATCTTCTCGTTCGCGCTCTACGCCGGGTTCGACATCCGGACCGCGGAGTTCCAGTTCCGGGAGACGGCCGCGTGGATCCCGGCGCTGAACATCCGCTACGACGTCGGCATCGACGGGTTGAGCCTGCTGCTGGTGTTGCTGTCGACGCTCGTGATGCCGATCTGCGTGCTCGTCTCCTGGCGCGCGATCACGGTGCGCGTGAAGGAGTTCATGGTGAGTTTGCTGGTCATGGAGACCGCCATGCTCGGCATCTTCTGCGCCCTCGACTTCATCCTCTTCTTCGTCTTCTGGGAGGCGATGCTCATCCCCATGGCGCTGCTCATCGGCGTCTGGGGCGGGCCCCGGAAGATCTACGCCGCCCTCAAGTTCTTCATCTACACGATGGCGGGCTCCGTGATGCTGCTGGTGGCGATCCTCGCGCTCTACTTCTGGGACCCGAACCACCGCACGTTCAGCATCCCGGAGCTGATGGGACGGAACTACGGGGTTTCGTTCCAATGCTGGGTGTTCCTGGCCTTCGCGCTCTCGTTTGCCATCAAGGTGCCGATGGTGCCGTTCCACACGTGGCTGCCCGCGGCGCACGTAGAGGCGCCGACGGCCGGCAGCGTGCTGCTCGCCAGCATCCTCTTGAAGATGGGGGCTTACGGCTTCCTTAGGCTCTGCCTGCCCGTCACCCCGCATGCAACGCACGTTTTCATGCCCTGGGTTCTGGGCTTCTCCGTCGCGGCCATCCTCTACGGGGGGCTCGCGTCGCTCGCGCAGTCGGACATGAAGAAGATCGTCGCCTACTCGAGCGTCGCCCACATGGGCTTTGTCACCCTCGGGACGTTCGCGCTGTTCCTCTGGGGGCCGGGGTCTTCCGGCGGCTTCCTATCCGACGCGATGGATCCCAGGGGGATGGGGCTCGAAGGCGCGATCCTGCAGATGGTGAACCACGGCGTGACCGCGGGCGCCCTGTTCATCTGCGTCGGCTTCGCCTACGAGCGGCTGCACAGCCGCGAGCTCTCCGACGCCGCCGGCCTCGGCAAGCGCATGCCGATCTACGCCTTCTTCCTCGGCGCGTTCTGCCTCTCGTCCATGGCCTTCCCGGGGACCAACAACTTCATCGGCGAGTTTTTGACGCTGGCCGCCGGCTTCAAGGTCTCGACGTGGATGGTCCTGTGCATCGTGCCGGGCATCGTCATCGCTGCGGCCTACAACCTTCGGATGCTCCAGACCGTCGCCTACGGCGGGACCGCGAATCCGGCGCATGAGGGGATCCGGGACCTCTCGGCCCGCGAAATCCTTTCGCTGGCGCCGCTCTTCGCTCTCGTCGTCTGGGTCGGCCTGAACCCCGCGCCGTTTGCCCGCGTCCTGCACGCGACGGTGGCCCATCTCCTCGAACAGGTCCGCGCCGGAGCGCCTTTCTCGCCATGATCCCCGCTTTCCTGCCCGAACTCGTCCTGCTCGGAGGCGCCCTCGTCCTCTTTGCGATCTCCCTCGGAAACGGGCGCGCGGTCCTCGCGCGGCGGGCGGTCCTCTTCGTCTCGCTCGCCACGCTTGCGGCCTCCGCGGCCGCGCTCGGGGAGACGTCCACGCTCTTCAGCGGAGCCTATCGCGTCGACGCGTTCTCCCAGGTCCTGAAGCTGACGCTTTCGGCCGGCTTCGTGCTCGTCGTGCTGGCGGGCGGCCGGCTTCCCGATATCCGAGTAGACGTCCACCCCGAGTACCACTTCTTCCTCACGACGAGCGTGACGGGTCTCGTCATGCTCGTCTCCTGCGTGGAGCTGATCACGCTGGTGGTCGCCCTCGAGCTCGCGTCGTTCCCGCTCTACCTCATGGTTCCGATGCGCCGCGAGCGCCCGGGGCAGCGCGTCCAGATGGAATCCGCGATCAAATACATCCTGTTCGGGGTCGCCGCCAACGGGGTCATGTTCTTCGGGATGAGCTACCTCTTCGGCCTGACCGGGACGACGTCGATCCCCGGGATCATGGCGAAGCTGGCGGGGGCAACGGGTGCGTCGCCGGCCGGTTCGGACGCCCTCCCGCTGGGCGTCTCGCCCTGGGCGATCGCGGGCCTGTCGCTGATGTTCTGCGGGATCTACTACAAGCTCGCGGTCTTCCCGTTTCACTTCTGGGCCCCGGACGTCTATCAGGGCGCCTCCAACGAGACCGCCGCCCTGATTTCGTCGCTGCCGAAGGTCGGCGCCGTGGCCGTGCTCGCCCGGTTCGCTTCCCTCGCCCCGCCGGAGCACGCGACGCTCGCGCAGGTCTTCGTCCTCTTGTCCGCGGCCTCGATGTTCTACGGCAACCTCGTCGCCCTCGTGCAGACCGATTTAAAGCGCCTGCTCGGGTTCTCCAGCATCGCGCACGCGGGCTACGCGCTCTTGGGCTTCGTCGCCCTCGACGCCGACGGCCTCCGGGCGGCCCTCTACTACATCGCAGGCTACCTCGTCATGATCCTCGCCGCCTTCACGGTGGCCTCGCGCGTCTCGCGCGACGGCACGAACGTCGCGATCCAGGACCTCTCCGGCCTGCACCGCCGCTCGCCGTTGCTCGCGCTCACGCTGCTCGTCTCGATGTTCGCGCTGGCGGGCGTCCCGCCCTTCGTCGGGTTCACGGGCAAGCTCACGCTGCTCTCCGCCGCGCTCGCAAACGGCCACCTGACGCTGGTCATCCTCGCGGTCTTAAACTCCGCCATCGCTATTTATTACTACCTCGGCGTCGTCCGCGAGGCCTTCTTCCGAGACGCTTCCGACGTCTCCCCGATCCCCCTCGACTTCCCCACGCGCCTGCTTTGCGTCCTGCTCGTCGCCCTCATCGTCGCCCTCGGCGTCGCCCCCGAAGCGGTCCTCGCGCGCCTCTCCGCCGCCGTCACCGCCCTGGGTCTGGTGGGGGGTTAGGCAGCCGTTCCTTCAGGGCCGCCTGGACGCGGCCTATGAGGTCGGCGGGCAGGCGGGTGAGGCGGCAGAATTCCACGGGGTCGGCGTCGCGGGCGGCTTCGAGGGTGCCGAGGGACTGGAGGATCTTCTTGCGCCGCGCCGGGCCGAGGCCGTCCACGCCGTCGAGGATGGAGCCGAAGGTTTCCTTGGATCGGACCTTGCGGTGGTATCGCAGCGCGAAGCGGTGGGATTCGTCGCGCAGGTGCTGGAAGAGGAGCAGCACCGGGCTGCCGGAGGGAAGCCGGAGGGGCTGTGCGACCTCGGGCTTCCAGATCTGGTCCTCGCCGGAGCCCTTCGCGAGACCCAGTATTTCGAGGCCGGGAAGGCCGATGGCGTCCGCGGCCCGCCGGGCGGCGGACAATTGGCCCAAGCCTCCGTCCACGACGACCAAGTCGGGCAGCGCCTCCCCGCCCTCCGCGCGGGAGCGGCCGAGGGCCCGCGCGAGGACCTCCTCCATCCGGCGGGTGTCGTCGGGGGCCTCCACGTCCCGGATTTGATAGGTCCGGTAGGCGCGCCGGTCGGGCTTGCCGTCGAGGAAAACGACGCGCGAGGCGACGACGGCGCGACCCTGCAGGTTTGATACGTCGAACGCGTGGATCCGGCGGGGGACCTTTGAAAGCCCCAGGGTCTCCTTCGCGGTCTCGAGCAGCCTCGAGCGGATGGCATCGCCCTGCCGGCGCAGCGTCAGCCCCGATTTCGCGTTGGAAAGCGCGAGCGACAGCAGGCGCTTCGCCTCCCGGGTGCGCGGGGGCAGGAGCCGGACGGGGCCGCCCCGCCGCTCGGCCAGCCACTCGGGCAGCGCCCCGGGGTCGGGCAACTCGAGCGGCAGCAGGATTTCCGCGGGGACGTCCGGGGCCCCGGCGTAGTACTGCGCGAGCACGCTCTCGAGGACCTCCGGGTCGGAGGCCCGGCCGGCGTCGATCGGGACCGATCGGCTGCCGAGGAGCTTGCCCTCGCGCCACTGCAGGACGCAAACCTCGGCGGCCATCCCCTCGCGGCTGTAGCCGAAGGCGTCGAGGCTGCGGCCGGGCTGCAACGCCGCGCGCTGGGGCTCGAGGGTCTTTCGGATCGAGCCGACGAGGTCGCGGATTTTCGCCGCCTCCTCGAACCGCTGCGCCTCCGATGCCTCCGCCATCTTCGATTTCAGCGCGTCCACGAGCTCGCGCCTTTGCCCCTGGAGGAACATCACGACCTCCTCGCAGACGCGGCGGTACTCGGCCTGCCCTACGCGTCCGACGCAGGGGGCGAGGCAGCGAGCGAGGTCCGCGTAGAGGCAGGGCCGCTGCCGGTTCTCGAATTCCCGATCGCCGCACTTCCGGAGGGGGAAGAGGTGCTCGATGAACCGCAGCGTGTCCCGGACGGAGGCGGCCGACGGGAACGGCCCGAAATAGGACGCCCCGTCCGCCTTCGGCCGGCGCACGATTTCGAGCCGCGGGAACTTCTGGCGCATGTCGATCCGCAGGCTCGGATACGTCTTGTCGTCTCGCAGCAGGACGTTGTATCGGGGGCGGTGACGCTTGATCAGGTGGTTTTCCAGGATCAGCGCCTCTTTCTCCGTGCGCGTCAGGATGAACTCGAATTTCCTCGCGTCGCGGATGAGCAGCGGCTTGAGCGGCGATCCCCCCTCGCCCGGCAGGAAGTGGTTCGGCAGGCGATTGCGGATGCTCTTCGCCTTGCCGATGTAGACGGGCTTGCCGTCCGCCCCGTGAATGAGATACACCCCCGTCGCGTCCGGCGCTTGCAGGGCTTCCTTGAAGAGATCCATGGGGCGGATTCGATTCTACGAAAAGCCCGGCGGGTCTCGAGACCCTTGATCATCGAGGGCTGCTCCAGGACATTCAGCCGGACCTGCCGATCCAGCTATGCGCTCTTGCCGCAGGGGCGATGGCCAGTCAAGGCCCGACGTCGATTCCCTCGACCTTTGCCGCGGCGGCGAGGGTCGTGTCGGCGCAGGCGAAAGTGATCTTCTCGCCGGCTTGGCGCTGGTAAAACAGGGCGGCGGCGAGGTGAAGGGAGTCGGCGCCGCGAAGCCCATAGGCGGCATGCAGGCGGAGCAGCTCGGGCAACAGGGTCGGGGTGAGGCTCACTCGGTCCATACCCTGCCAGTGTCGCAGGAACGCGGCCTGCTGGGCGTCGATGGCCGGGGCGTCGGCCGGAACCTCGCGGCGCTTGCGGGCGAAGGTCGCGAGCATCTCGGCGGCGAGCAGGACCGATCCGGCGCGGCTGTGAGCCTGGTTCCAGAGGGCAACGGCGTCCGGGGTTCCGGCCTCGTCGAGATAGCAGCGAACCAGGACGCTGGTGTCGAAGAAGACGATCACCGACCGCTCCCGGCGATCCGATCATCCCGGCTCCGGCGGTCGTCTTGCACCAGGGCCGAGGCGGGATTTCCTCCCACCCTGGCCGGATTGGGCGCCGGGAGGGGCAGGTCGGCGCCGAGTTCCATGGCCCCGACCGCCACGGCGGGTGCGAGGCGCTCGCGCAGACGGACGCGGTCGCCGACCAGTCGCGCCACGGCGCGGCCATGGTCGAGGATCTCGATCTCCTCGCCGGCGGCCACGCGGCCGAGCAGATCGCGGAGCCGGCCGGCAAGTTCGTCCGCGGTAACAGTCAGCATGAAGAATTACCCTTTTAAAGGTTATCCCCCGCCCACGGCGGCTTCAAGGGGGAGCCGGGCAGGACCGGCCAACCGGCGCCCGTGTGCGGTGATTTTCTGGTCTGTGGGGACGCGGGACATGCGATTCTGCGAGCGCTTAAGGGACGTGCTAGAATGATTCCAAGGATTCTAGGGAATATGGCGAAGACACGAACCCGACCCGGAGATGTCGTGGAAATTCCCACGTCAAAGGGTTTGGCATATGCGCTCTATACCCATTGGCATAAGGAACTTGGCTGTCTTATCCAAGTGCTCGAGAATCTACGCCGAGTGCGTCCAGAAAACATTCAGGAAATATTTCATGGGCCAATTAGTATGATTACATTCTTTCCGCTTCGGACCGCAATAGGAATGGGCATAGTAACGGTTGTCGGGAATATCCCAATCCCGGATCGGCTTTCCAGATTCCCTGTCTTTCGTGCCGGGTTTGTAAATCCAGCAACCGGAAAAGTATCAGATTGGTGGTTTTGGGATGGTGAGAAGGAATGGAGGGTCGGGAAAATTACGGACAAGCAAAAAGAAATGCCAATCAGGGCTATTTGGAATGATACGATGTTGATTCACAGGATTGAGTCTGGGTGGCGATCTAAAGAAGACGTAAACATATAGCCCTACCGCTGGACCCGCTCCTGCTTGAGCGGGAAGTAGGGAGCGAGGTCGGGGACCCAGGTTTTTTCGTCGGGCCAGCGGCCGTGATCGGAGTGGTATTTCTGGAGGGCGAGCTGGAACATCTCGACCTCGGTGCCGGCGACGTGCCGCGCGGAGGAGCGCCGCGCCGCGTGCGCGCCGAGGACGATGGCGGAAACGAGGATTCCCAGGACCGCGAGGGAGACGAGGATCTCGAGGACCGTCCAGCCTTCCCGAAGGCCGGGCCTCATCGGCTGCTCGTAACGTCGTCCGCCGTTCCGAAGATGCTGTCGGGGCCGGCGGAGAGGATTCGCGGATGGGGGACGTCCGGGCCGGGCGAAACGAAGCGGTAGGGGCGGCCCCACGGATCGAGGTAGCCGCTCGCGCCGTCGGCCCGCGCGCTTCGCCCGTCGGCCGGGAGGCGCAGGCTCGCGCCGGGCAGGACCCCCGGGATGTCGCCGCCCGGGCCGGGGACGGCGCCCCGGAGGCGGCTGGCGTCCGGGGAGGTTCCGCGAGGCGAAAGCAGCGAATAGAGGACGTCGCCTCGGACCGATCCGACGAGATGGCGGGACCCGAGTCGCTTTCGGAGATCCCGGACCTCCTGGAAATTCCCCCGGACGTCGAAGCCGCCGAGCCGGGCCGCGACGTTGCCGGGGACGGGGCGCTGCGGACGCTGGAAGAGCCATACATCCTTCCAGACGCCGCCGAACCGGAAGGCGATCCAGCCGCCTGGAAGGCGGCCGACCTCCTCGATGCTCGCGTTCGGGGGCAGCTCGGAGAAGAAGACGGGTTTGAAGTCGACCTCGGGGACGGATCGCCCGGGCCAGAGCCGCTCGTAGGCGGGGCAGGCGCCGTCGGCGGCGTCGAGGAGCGTCCGGGTCTCGACGGCGGACACCTCGGCGGCGGGGGAGGAGGGCAGAAGGGTCCAGAGGACGAGTCCCGCGGCGAGCGCGGCGGCGGCCGCGGCGGCGATGGGCATCCGGACGGCGGGGCCCGGGGTCTTCGGGATCGGGGCCGCGGCGCCCGCGCCGGAAATCCCGGCCCACATCGACTGAGCCTCGGCCGCGGTCGGCGCGAGGACGGCGAGCAAGGCGGCGACCGCCGCGGAGTCCTTGCGCAACCTCTCGGTCCGGGCGCTGCATTCGGGGCAGGCGTCCAGGTGCGTCTTCGTCTCGGAGGCCTCCTCGGCCGATAGCGTCCCGAAGAGGGCCGCCGGGCCGATCCGTTCGGTCTCGTGGCAGGCGGGGCTCATGACGGGCCTCCGGCGGATTCATCGCGGGCGGCGACGCCGAGGCGCTCGCGCAGGGCCGTGAGGGCCCGGTAGAGCAGGACCCGGGCGGCCCCGGGGGTCGTCCCGACACGCTCGGCAATCTGGGCGCTCGACAGGCCGTCGAGATAGCGCATCAAAAGGGGATCTCGGTAGGACTCGGGCAGGGCGCGCACGGCCTGCAACGCCTTCTGCGCGTCCTCGCGACCCGAAAGCAATCCGTCCGGGGAATCGGCTTTCGGGTGGCGATCCTCGTGTTCGGTGATGTCGGCATGGCGCGGGGCTTTCGCGCGGTCGCGCTCATAGAAGGTGCGGCAGCGGTTATCGGTGATGGTCCGCAGCCACGGCGCGAAGGCGGCGTCCTTTTTCAAGTCCGCGAGCCCTCGGAAAACCCGGAGGAAGACGTCCTGGGCGATGTCCGAGGCGTCTTCCCGGTTTCCCACTTTGACGAGCGCGGTTGCGAACACGATTCGGTGATACCTTTCAAACAAAAGCCGTTGCGCCTGGATTTCACCCCGCCGGGCCCTGCCGACGAGCGCGATTTCGTCTGGGGTCATGGAGCGACGACCGCTCCAGGCTCCCCGTAGTCCATAGACCCGGAAAGCGGGGTCCCGTTAGCGGTTCCGGGCATAACCTATTTCTTGGTATCGGGTTGCGCTTTCGCGCCCTTCGGGGCCGGCGGTGTCGGCCGCGGGGTCTCGATTTCAAATCGTCCGGTATTGAGGACGTAAGAAGGATTCGATGGGATTTCGAGCCGGGCGTCGTTGCCTTCGAGAACCGCGAGCTCCGATTTCGCGTCCCACGTCAAAACGTCCCCCCAGGCCTTGCCGCGGGGGTTTTCCAGGTAGACGTTCTTGGTGGCCACGGCGCGCCGCATCCGGCCGGCCGGCATCTCTATCGCCGCGGCCTTTTCGTCCGTCTCGAATTCGATCTCGAGGCGATCCGAGCGGACGAGCAGGGTGCTCGGGGGGGCGTCCGGGGTCGCCGGCCCCTTCCGGCCGCCGCCCAGCCCGAGCGCGTCCGTGCCGCGGGCGGCGTCGAGGATTTTCAGGCTTACGTCATCCTCGACGACGGCGATTTTCTTTCGGTCGTCGTGATGGATCCACCGGCCCGAGATGGTTCCCTCGCGGGACTGGATCCGGGCGGGGGCGCCGAAGAAGTCGAAGACGAGCGCCTGCGCGTTCCAGCGCAGCCGGGAGCCTTCGCCCCGCATGCCCTCGGAGAAGATCTCCACCTTCCCGTCCGCTTCGACGCCCTGCAACCGCCGCTGGGCGCCTTCCCACTGGATCGAGATCCGATCCCCGGTCATCTCGAAAGGCTGGCTGCCCGGGACGAGCCGGACGGCCGTCCCCGAGGCGCCGGGGTTTCCGCGGAAGCGGCCCCTCGCGGATCCGACGGCGAGCAGGCGCGGGGCCTCCGTCATCTCGTATTCGATCCGCTCGCCCCAGAGGGCGTTCTCGACGTCCTCCAGGTGGGCCGTCCGTCCGGGGCCTTCGCTCAAGAGGACGACGGTCTTCGTCTTTGCGAGGTAGCGGATTTCGCGGCCCTCGGCGACGGCGGGCCCCAGCGTCACCCGGGCGGCCCCGGAGAAGATCATCTCCTCGAGCTGATCGGAGCCGCCCGCGTCCGCCTTCGCCGGTTCTTTCGGCGGGGCGCCCTCTTTTTTCTCGGATCGGAGCGTCAGGAAGAACTTCTCGCACGAGATCTTGCCTTCCTGGGCCTCTCGATAGCGGGCGAAGAGATCCTCGGTGGGATCCGCCGGCGTCGCGGGCGGAACGGCCGGGGCGGGGACCGTGGACAACGGGCCGGGGGCCTTGTCCGTCGGGGGCTTGGGGGCCGGCGGCGGGCTCGGGGGCTTCCAGAGCGCCCCGCGCACGGGTCCCGCGAGTTCCACATGGGTGGCCGTGTCCTTTCGGACCATCGTGAGCAGGGATCCCTCCATCTCGTTCTTTCCCTGGCGGATGGTGACGCCCCCGCCGCGGATCGGCGTCATCTCTCCGGACTGCGTCCCGAAATCCCAGGTGAACCGCCCGCCGACGGATTCGAATGAACTCCGGCGCTCGTAGCCGCCCCGGCGCAGCACGACGGGCTGGCCAGAGCCTTCGATAGCCACCAGGCGGGTGGGGGCGAGCGATCCTTCTTTCTGGCCCGGGGCCGGGGGCTGGCGCTTAAACTCGATCTCGAGATCGTCCGAGGTCAGGTGCATGGGGGCATCGTCGCCCTTCTGGCGCATGAGGATCCGGACGTTCTTCCGGAAACGCATTTTCGTGGGGCGATCGCTTCCGGCGCCCTCCCGGCGGCCGGGAGCGGATGGGTTGACGCCCTCGATCCGGAGGACTCCGTCGCAACTCGCCCGGAGGCTTTCGATGGCGGACGACTGTGCGAGGAAGGGGTCGGGCGCGCGGGGCGGCGGCGCCTTTTCCTTCTCCTTCGCCTTCTCTTTTTCCTTCCCGGCGTCGGCCGCGGGCGTCTCTCCGCCGTCGAACGCGGCCTTTACGTCCTTCCGGATTTCGAGGAGTCCCTCCGCGCGGGCGATCCACAGGCCCCGGCCTTCGATCGAGAGGCCGGGCCGCGAGATGCTCACGGGCTCGTCGGGATCGGTCTCGAGGATCCGGGTCTGGAGGTTCGCGCGGAGCCGGTCCGTGTGCAGCACGCCCGTCTCGTCGCGGACCTCGACGCCCTCCTCGAGAATCGCGAAATTGTCCTTCCGGCTGAACATTCCCCGGTGCCCGCGGGCGGTGACGGTCTGTCCGCCGGCGTCCGGACCGTTCGTTCCCGCCGGGCCGGCCGTGTTCACGTCGTAGAAGACGAGTTCGACCCATTCCAGGAGGGAACGCCCCTCGGGGTCGTCGATCTTCTTGAGGGTGAACGTCCGGGCGCGCAGGACCCCGGAGAGGCGGTTGTTCTCGTAGAACGGGAACTCCAGCCCTTCCCCGATCTGCGCATCTGTCGCCCGCTTCACGTCCGCCTTTGCGCTTTCGGGGATGGCCTTCACCGGTTCGGCCTTCTGCGCCGGAGGCCTCTTGTCGGCGGGCGGCGGAGGCAGTTCGGGGATCTTTCCCTTTGCGACGGGGGCCTTCGGGCCCTTGGGGGCATCGGTCGTCGTCTCCTCGATGTGGACGAGGGAGAAATAGGCGTAGCCCCCGACGGCGAGGACGACGGCGGCAATCAGGAGGGGAACCCAAGACGTCCGGCGCTGATCGCGATCAAATCGGAAACCGTCGTCCGGGCGCGGCGGCGGTCCGTTCGGCGGGGATTCCATATTTTCCTCATTCTCCGGAGCGGGCCGCCCGTCGCGCAAGGGGAAAGGCGGTCGCCGGCATGAATGTTCCTTCATCTGCGTCCACCCCTTGCCCCGTCCCTCGCGGCGGGGTAGGGTGGATTCGGGAGAGAAGATAGTGATTCAAACCGTGGAAGCCGTCGTGGACGAGCGAGGGAACGTGCATCTCCTTGCACCCCTCTGCCTGCCGTCCTCGCATCGCGCCCTCGTGACGATTCTCGACGAGAAGCCCGCCGCCCCGATTCCGGAGACGGCGCTCTTAAGCGAGGCCGTCCTGGCCGAGGATTGGAACCGTCCGGAGGAAAATGCGGCGTGGTCGCACCTGCAGCCGGGCAAGTAGTTCTGGTCCGGTTTCCGTTCTCCGACCTCTCCCAGGCAAAAGTCCGCCCGGCCGCCGTTCTGGCGGATGCGGGAAAGGGCGATCGGATCCTCTGTCAGATTACAAGCAATCCGTAAGGCGATCCCCGGGCGCTTCCGCTGACGAACGCGGATTTCCAATCGGGCTCCCTGCGCGTGACGAGCTACGCTCGGCCTGGGAAGTTGTTCACGGCAAATACGAGCCTCATGGCGTCTCAAGTCGGGACGCTCGCTGGCAAGGCACTCACGGAAATCTTGGATGCGGTTATCCAGGTCCTGCGGCCCGGCCGTAAGCCTTGACGGGCTGCTCGTTTTCTTCCGCTGCGCCTCTTGCCCCTCCCTTCCTGGCGGAGTAGGACTGCCGCCTGCAGGACAAGGTCCTTTTCATCGGCACGAAGAAGAGCGACAAGAACCGGTAGGAACCACGTGCTTCGCTACAATCCCCCCATGCGTCTCGCGATTCCGGCGACCCGACGGGCGATGGCGATCCTCTTTGCGCTCGCGGGGGCGGTTGCGTTCGTCCTCGCCGGCTGCGCCGGGGCGTCGCAGGCGGAATCCGAGCGGCTGGCGGAGGAGCGCGCCGAGCGCAAGCGCCAGGAAGACTACGCCCGGGCGTTCGCGGCCGCCGAGCGCGTCCTTGGCGCCGAGTTCAATCTCCGGATCGCGGATCCGCACCGGGGCTATCTCGAGGGGACCTATCCGAAGGACCCCGAGGCCGGCGGGCCGGGCCAGATCCGTGAGTGGGTCCATTGCATCGTGCGCCTCGCGCGCGATCCCTCCCCCCGGATCGAGCCCGACCCCCGCACGGGCGGGAACCTCCCGGCCGAGATGCCCTGGCCCCAGCGCGCCGTCGACGGCATCCGGGTGGGGGAGGCGATGGTCCTCGTGACCGTCAACCCCGTCCACGGCAAGCGCGCGATCCTGACGGGCGATCTCAAGACCGAGTCGCGCGTCTGGCTCGAGCAGCGGAGCCACGAATACATCGAGCGCCGGCTCCGGGACGAGATCGCCGCCGAGGCGGATCGGATCGCGAGCGAGCCGCCGCCCGCCGAACCACCGGCCGAATCCCCGGTCGAGTCGTTGCCTCCGCCGCCTCCGCCCCGGATACAATGAACAACGAAAGGAACTCCACCGTCTGCTTGCGGCGAGAGGAAGGCGGCCATGTCGTATGAGATGAAGGTCGAGCGTCGTGCGGGCTACCACTATTTCTACGTGACCGGGACCGACGATTTCGCGACGTCGCTCGCCTACGCCCGCGAGGTGTTCGAACATTGCCGGCGGGAGAAGGTCGACCGGATTCTCATCGACGAGGATCTGGAGGGCGATCTCACGATCCAGGAGAAAATCGATCTCTCCAAGCACCTTTCGGAGGATCAGATGCGGACGTTCGTGAAGAAGATCGCCTTCGTGGATCGCCGCGAGGAGCAGTGGCAGGGGAACGCCTTCCTCGAGACCCTGGCCCGAAACCGCGGGATCCTTGCCCGGCTCTTCCGGGATACCGCAGGCGCGGAGACGTGGCTTCTGTCGGACGAGGACTGATCGGGTCGGGGGTCGAACGTCCCGGACGAGCGGCTGGCTAGCGGGATCCGAGGATCTTCCGGGTGTTCCGGATGATTTCCTGGCGGTCCTTCTGGCTCTTGTCGAGGGCGTCCCGGAGGTCTTCCAGGAGGCGGATCACCTTCGCGAGATCCTTCCGGCAGCCGCACCCCTTCGAGCCGCGCCCGCACCCGCACCCGCATCCGCACCCGGCGTTTTTCTTAGGCATGGGGGGGCATGGTACCGGGCCCGCGGGGGGTGACACAAGACCGCCCGTTCGCGCTACGATCGGGCCATGCGGGCAACCCCGGCGGTCCTGGCGGCGCTTGTTTGGGCGATCGGGTTCGCGCGGCCCGCGAGCGCGGACGTCTTCAAGATGAAGGACGGGCGCGTCTGGGAAGGGGAGGTCGCCTCCGAGAATCCCGGGACCGTCCGGATCAAGACCTCCATCGGCGGATTCGTCGATCTCGTTCGCGCCGACATCGCCGCGTGGGAGAAGCTGCCGCCGCTCCGGGACCTCTACCGCGACAAGAAGCGCGCCATCCAGCCGCCGAGCGCGAAGGCCTTCTACGACCTCGGGCTGTGGGCCCGGGAGAACCGGCTCTCCGCGGAGGCGCGAGAGGCCTTTGAAATCGCGATCTCGCTCGATCCCGAGCATGCGCTCGCGCGCATCGCCCTCGGCTACGAGCGGGTGGACGGGAAGTGGCTCTCGCGGGACGATCGGCTCCGCGCGAAGGGCTACGTCGAGTTCCGCGGGCGCTGGATTCCGGAAGCCGAGCGCGACCGGCTCGCGGCCGCGGAGCGGCGCGACGAGGTGGCGCGCCTGCTCGAGCGCCACGACCGCGCGCCGGAGGGCGCTCGCGCGGAGGCCGCCGCGGCGATCCGGGCGCTCAAGGACCCGGGCGTCGAGGACGTCCTCCTCGAGCGCTACGGCCGCTCGAGCCCCGCCACGCGCTCGATCGTCGTGGAGGTCCTCGGCGCCCTGAAAACGGCCGCCGCCCTCGACGGGCTGCTGCGGATCGCGCTTCGGGATCCCGACGCGCTGATCCGTTCGTCCGCCGCCGCCGCCCTCCAGTTGGCCGGCCCCGGCGGGGGGCTCGACGGGGCCATTCTCGCCCTCGAGCGCTCGACGTTCCCCGTCGAGCGTGCCCGGGCGGCCGAGATTCTCGGCGCCCTCGGGGATTTGCGGGCCGTCCTGCCGCTCATCCGGGCCCTCTACATCCGCCGGGTCTACGAGGAGGAGCCTCCGCCGGGCAACGTCACCGTGGGCGTTCCCGTGGTCATCGGCAAGCGCGTGAAGGTCGCGAAGAACGTCGTTGCCGAGGAGCCCGTCGTCGGGTACGCCGGGACGCCGTTTCCCCCGGAGGACGCCCCGTCGCGGCTGCCGTCCTACGAGGTCTGCCCCGAGGCGCGAGAGGCCCTGAAGCGCCTGACCGGCGTGGACCACGGCTACCGGAAGGACTCGTGGCTCTCCTGGTGGGAAAAGGAAGGGCCCAAGCGGCTTGCGCCGCCGACGGAAAACCCGAAATAGGGACCCCGACGCCGATGCACGAGATGCACATCGCCTCGGCGATCGCGGAGGCGGCCATCGCGAATGCCGGGGGCGCGAAAATCCGAAGGATTTCCATCGACGTCGGCGACGCCTTCGGCCATTCGGCGGAGTCGCTCGCGCGGGCCGTCGGGCTCGCCCTCGAGGCGCGGGGCGCGGCGGGCGTGTCGATCGAGACGAACCGGATCCGGTCGAAGGCGCGGTGCGTCTGCGGGGACGAGCGCGAGATCGGGCGGCCCTTCGAGCCCTGCCCCGATTGCGGGTCGCTCGCTCGAGAGATCACGGCGGGCAAGGATTGCGCGCTTAGGACCGTGGAGGTGAAGGAGGCCTGACGTTTTCCGGACGGCGGGCGGGCGCACCGTCAGCAGAGCAGGCCCAGGCCGGCGATCTCCTTCTCGCGCTCGGCGATTTCCTCGCGCGTTCCCCCCCCGACGATCGCCAAGACGCGCGGGGCGCAGGCCTCGCAAAGAATCCTCGGGTCGTAGAACCCCAGCGGCACGAGAAGGCCGCGCCGGACGGCCGCCCGCGCGCATGCGAGGAGCGATCCGAAGCCGCGCGGATCCCGGAAGGCGCGGCTCCGGAAGATCGCGAATTCCCGGGCTTTGGCGAGGGCGTGCTGCAGCAGCAGCCCCGCCGTCGAGCCGTTCACGCGGAAATTCAGGTCGTAGACGCGCAGCCGCCCGTCCGCGCAGAAGGCCATGTCGAAGCCGGCGATCCCCCGGTAGCCCATCGCCGCGGCCTTCTCCGTGATCCGCCGGCCCGCCTCGATCGCCTCGGGCTCGACCGCCCGTCCGGGCTCGAACCAGTTTCCCTTGTAGCGGCCGGCCGCGTCGGTGATCTGTTCGGCCGCGCCGAGGAAGGCCGCCTCGCCCGATGGCAGGATCGCGAACTGGACGCACAGATCCCGCCGGATCTCGAAGAGCCGTTCCACGACGATCGATTCGGCCTCCGCGAGAGCCCCCCGGGCGGCCTCCGCGTCGGCGGGCGTCCGGCAGATCCGGACGTCGTTCCCGCCGCCGCTCGCGAGAGAGCTGGCCGCCTTCAGGGCGACGGGGCCGTTCGCCAGAAGCGCGGCGCTGTCGCGGAGGCACTCGAGTGGCAGCACCTTCCGTTCCGGCAAAAACTCGGCCGGCACGAGCCGATCCAGGCTTGCCTTGTGGTTGAGGAAGCGCAGCAGGTCCGGGGGAATCCAGTAGGCCTCCGGCGGGACCTCCTCGGGCGGATGGACGAACTGGAAGGCGAGCCGCAGCCCTTCGGCCGAAAGCCTGCGGAGGGTCGGCAGGGTGTCGGCCGGATCCCAGACGCGGTGGATCCGGGCGCGGACCGGCACTCCCGACTCCGCGAGGATCTCGAGCCCTTCCTCCATCGCGGCCCCGGAGCTTGCGACCCCTGGCATGCCGCCCTGGACGGAAAGCATCGAGCCCGTGGAGGCGTCGCGGGCGCCCGGGGCCTGCGGAAGCCAACCGGGAAGCGAAAGCGAGGCCCGCGGGCAATAGACGCGCCCCGGGCCGTAGATGTCCTCGAAGGTAAGAGACGGCCGGATGCCGCCGGAATCCGTGCTCATCCGGGGCGATGCTATCATGGCCGCCCGATCGTGCGCAGAAAGATAGTCGTTCTCCTCCATGAGGCCGACGATCGGGCGGAGGGCGAGCCCTACCTGATCTGGGCGGTCCGGGAGGCCTGGGAGCGCGAAGGATCCGAGGTCGCGATCGTCCGGGGCACGAGCCGCTTCGAGCCCGCGGACGTCGCGGTCGCCCATATCGATCTGACCGTCGTGCCCGAGGATTACGCGCGGTTCCTTTCCCGCTATCCGCGCGCGCTGAACCTCTCCGCCCGGGATCTCTCGAAGCGCGCCGTGAGCCGAAACCTCGTCTCGTCGGGCAACGCCTGGGACGGCCCCGTCATCGTGAAGACCGATCGGAACAGCGGCGGCTTCATGGATCGGGATCTCCTCGAGCGTCCGCCCGCAGGCAACGCAGCGATTCGCTGGGTCCGGCGGACGTTCGATCGGCTCACCCGGCGGCGGCTGCCCCGCGGGGAGGCCGCCTGGCGGCGCGCCCGCTGCCTCTGGTCGGGGCGCTACCCCGTCTTCGATTCCCTTCGATCCGTCCCGCCCGCCGTCTTTGAAAACCCCGCCCTCGTCGTCGAGCGCTTCCTGCCGGAGCGGGAGGGCGACTTCTACGTCCTCCGGACCTACACCTTCCTCGGGGATCGCTTTACGAGCGGCCGGGCCCTCTCCCGGATCTCCGTCGTGAAGTCCTGGACGGCCGTCTCCGGCGGGGAGGCCCCCCTGCACGAAGGCGTTCTCGCCGAGCGCGCCCGCCTCGGTCTCGACTTCGGGAAGATTGACTACGTCGTCCGGGACGGGGCCGCGATCGTTCTGGACGCGAGCCGGACGCCGACGGTAAGCGCCCGGATGCGCCCGGAGCGGCGCCGCCGGATCGGCGAGGACCTCGCCGCCGGGCTCGAATCGCTCCTGCGCTGACGTGGTAGGATTCCGCGATGCCGAACATGTGCCAAGCCGGCGCGGACGCCGCTCCCGCCGCCGCGAGCCGCGCCCTGGAATCCGCGATCGGGAAGGCCCGCCGCATCCTCGTCTCGAGCCATGTCCGCCCGGACGGCGACGCCATCGGCAGCCAGCTCGCGATGCTTCACGACCTGCGCGCGCGGGGCAAGGAAGTCCGCGTCGTTGACGACGCCCCGCCGCAGGCGATCTACCGCTTCCTCGAGGGATTTCCCGACATCCGGCGGGCTCCCGACGGCCTCGACGGCCCCTTCGATCTCGCCATTGCGTTGGACTGTCAGGGCCTCGATCGGCTCGGCTCGGTCGCGGAGGCGTTCCGCGCCTGTCCCGAGGTGGCGAACCTGGACCACCACGCCTCGAACGATCGCTTCGGGACGATCCGGATCGTCGAACCCGACGCCGCGGCGACGGCGGAGGTCCTCTTCCGGCATTTCTCTTCCGCCGGCCGCCCGGTGACCGAAGCGATGGCGAAGGCGTTGTGGGCGGGGCTTGCGAGCGATACGGGGCGCTTTTTGCACTCGAACACGAGCGCGTCCTGCCTCGAGACGGCCGCCGCGCTCGTCCGCGCCGGGGTGAGCCCCGGCGAGATGGGCAACCGCCTCTATCGCGACTTCACCTTCCCCCAGATGCGCCTCCAGTCCCTCGCCGCATCCTCGATCCGGCTCCACCTCGGCGGCCGGGTCGCGATCCTCCGGGCGACCGAGGCGATGGAGCGGGAGTCCGGCGCGCGCTACGAGGAGCTCGCCGACCTCGTCGAATTCCCCCGCTCGATCCGGGGCGTCGAGGTCGCCGCGGTCCTCTCGCCCCTCCGGGACGGCTCGGGGACCCGGGCGAGCTTGCGCTCCAACCGCATCTTCGACGTCGACGCCCTCGCCCGCCCGTTCAAGGGCGGGGGGCATCGCCACGCGGCCGGCTGCACAATCGAATCCCCGATGGACGAGGCCGAGGGGATCCTCGTGCGCGCCATCGAGGCGGCGGGACTGCCGCCGGCCGGGGGGGCGCCGTGAAGGGCGATTCGCGCCGCGACCTTGCCAGGGCCGTCGGGCAGACCCGCGCCCACGCGAGGCTGTTCGAATGGATGGGGGCGAAGTGGGTGGGTGGAAGGGGGCTGTCAGCTGTCAGCAATCAGCCATCAGCGACGAAACGGAAGGAAAGCGGGGCCGGGGTGCTGGTCCAGGACGCCGGGGAGGGGGGCGGAGCCGTCGTATGGGGCCCCCCATCCCGGCCCCAACCGGCGGAGCAAAACCCCCCCCCCCCCCCCCCCCCCCCCC
>CAYHQZ010000011.1:4673-10930 GCA_964358555.1 uncultured Planctomycetia bacterium | reverse complement strand
GGCCGGGGGGGGGGGGGGGGGGGGCCGCGCCGGGGGGGGGGGGGGGGGGTGCGGGGGTGGGGGGGGGGGGGGCGGGGCCCCTACGGTCTGCGAATCCCGCCGCCCCCGCGTCCGCCCCCGTCCCCCTCGCCGCCCTCGAGAAGGCCGCGAAGGCGTGCGAAAAGTGCGTCCTTGCGAAGACCCGCGCCAACGTCGTCTTCGGCTCGGGCAACCCCGAAGCCTCCATCGTCTTCGTGGGGGAGGCCCCGGGGGCGGACGAGGATCGCCAGGGACTGCCGTTCGTCGGCCGGGCGGGAAAGCTCCTGACCGACATCATCGAGAAGGGCCTCCGGGTCCCCCGCGCCCAGGTCTACATCTGCAACGTCCTCAAGTGCCGTCCTCCCGAGAATCGCCCCCCGAAGCCCGAGGAAATCGCCGCCTGCACGCCGTTTCTCTTCCGGCAGATCGAGGCCATCCGTCCGAAGGTCATCTGCGCCCTGGGCACGTTCGCCTCCCAGACCCTCCTCGAGACGAACCGGCCGATCTCGTCGCTTAGGGGCCAGAGCCTCGAATGGAGAGGGTTCCCGGTCGTCTGCACGTTCCACCCCGCCTACCTCCTTAGAAACCCCCCCGAGAAGAAACGCTGCTGGGAGGACATCCAGCGCCTTCTTCCTTATATGTGAGGAGGGGAGGGGCGCTTCCCGGCCGAAAACGGTAAAATGTGCCCCGGGGGTGGGCATCGGACGGTTTTCGGAATAACCTAGCGCCTCACGATGGGCTCCCGAGGAGTTTGGGGAATCGACGTCGGGCAGAACGCCTTGAAGGCGGTCCGCCTGGAATGGATTGATCGAATCCCTACCCTGACGGCCTTCGAGTCCATCGCCTACCGCCGGATCCTGCCCGAGAACCACGCCGAGCGGGTCGGTCTCGTCCGGCAGGCCCTCGACGAGCTCGTCCGCAAGCACTCGATCCGCGGAGAGCGCGCTGTCGTCGCGATCCCCGGCAACATCGCCTTTACGAAGCCCATCAAGCTGCCCCCGATCGCCGACCGCCGGCAGATCGCCTCGATGATCAAATACGAGGCCCGCCAGCAGATTCCGCAGATCGACGACGTCCGCTGGGACTACCACCTCTTCCCGGCCGACGCGGGCGGGGAGGTCGAGGCCGTTCTCTTCGCGGTCAAGAAGGCGCTCCTCTCCGAGATCCTGACCCTCTTCCAGGGCTCCCCGTTCGTCATCGAGGCCGTCCAGCTCGCCCCCGTCGCCCTCTACAACTTCGCCCGGTTCGAGAACCCCGCGCCCGACGCCTTCGTCCTCATCGACTTCGGCTCCGAGAACTCGGACTTCGTCTCCGTGGCCGGCCCGCGCTTCTGGGTCCGCAACATCCGGATCGCCGGGCGCACGATCACGTCCTCGCTGCAGGAGAAGCTGAAGCTCACCTTCGAGGAAGCCGAGAACCTCAAGTGCAAGGCCGGCCAGTCCGCGCAGTCGGACAGGATCTTCGCGATCATGGTCCCGATCCTCCGGGAGCTATTAAGCGAGGTCCAGCGCTCGATCGGCTTCTTCAAGAGCCAGCACCGGGACGTCCAGTTCGACGAGATCCTTGTCATGGGGAACTCGCTCAAGCTGGAGGGCTTCGAGCACTTCCTGCGGACGAATCTCCAGTATCGCGTCCGGAAGCTTTCGGCCCTGAAGCGCATCGCCTGCGTCGAGGACATCGATCCCGCGAGGCTCAAGGACCACCTGCTCTCCCTCGGGGTCGCCCTGGGGCTCGCCCTCCAGGGGCTCGGGGAATGCGCGACGTCCGTGAACCTCGCCCCGGAGGAGATGCTTAAGAAGGGCCGGCTCCGGAGGCTGCGTCCCGTGGCCGTGGCGGCGGCGGCCGCCCTCTGGCTCTTCGTTGGCGTGGATCATCTCGTGTACCGCGCGCGCGCCGGCGCGCTCGATCGCGTCGTCGCGGAGCACGCGCACGTCCAGTCCCATCACGCGACCCTGCGCAAGAACTTCACCCGCTTCGAGGAGGCCCGGGATCAGGCCGAGAAGATGGCGAAGACCTTCGACGCCCTCCTGGCGGCCTCCGACCGCGAATCGCCCGAGCGGAGCCTCGAGATCCTGGAGAATCTTGCGAACTGCTCCATCTTCCGCGGCGCCCAGGAGCCGCTCTACCGGGTCAAGCGTCTCGACATCGCCTGGACCGACGGCTTGGTCTCGCCCCCCGGCGTCATTCCCGAGGGCGATCCGATGTTCGATCTCGGCCGCGAGGACGGGGAGCTCCCGCCGCACATCGCCGTCCGGATGCAGGTGGACGTCAAGGATCCGGAATGGGCCAAGGCGGTGACCCCCTCGCAAAAAAACGAGCGCCGGAAGATCTACGTCCGCCTGATCAAGAACCTCTCCCAGCAGCTGCAGGAGAACTCCCTGACGCTGTCCCTGCCGCCGGAGCGGTCCGAACTCCGGGTCCGGGTCGGCTCCGAGCGCCCGAACGCGTCCCCCCCGGAATACGAACTTCTCTGGCGGGTTGCCCCCGGCGGCGCACGAAGGGAGGCCCGGCCATGAACGCCGACCGCGTCCTGATTGCGATCGCCGCCGCCGGCCTGCTCGCGCTTCCCCTCCACTTCCTCGGCCTCGGCGGCGCCCGGCGCGATGTCGATCCCGGCGTCGCCGGCTCGAAGGCCGAGCGGGTCGAGAAGAACATCCAGAACCTCGGCGTCCAGATTCGGCAGAAGTCCGCCAGCGAGGCGATGCTTCTGTCTGCGGAGGCGGATCGGGATCGGGCGGCGCGCGAGGTGGGGGCGGTTCGGACCTTCCTGAACCTCTGGTCCAAGGACCTCTGGGTGCCGCCGCAGAACGCCAAACTGATGCCCGCCGAGATCGTCCTGGGGTGGCAGAGCGATTTCGAGCGTCGGCGGGAAGCCCTCCTGAAGACCTTCGCGGACAAGGGGATCGACGCTTCCGCCGTCCGCAACGAGATCCCAAGCCCCTACGACGTCCCGGGCCTGACCCCCGAGTTGATCCGCCGCAAGCAGTTCGACAAGCGCATCCGGATCTCCGAGTCCCTCTGCCGCCTGCTCATGGACAACCACGCCCGGCGGATCGACCTGTTCGGATTCCGGCGCTTCGACCCGGCCGTGGCGGGCGCGGACGAGCCCTACTCCATGCCGCGCGGCGAGGCCCGCGTTTTTGAAGTCGAGATCGAGTTCCAGATGCCCTGGATGCAGTTCCCCATTTTCGTCCAGAGGCTTTTGAACCACCCGACCATCCCGTTCACGATCCGCCACGTCCAGATCGAGCGGCTGGCATCCTCCGCGGAGGCGCCGGGCGTCCGGGTGCCCGGAGGAACCGGAGCCGCCCCGGAGGGAACGCCGGCCCCGTCCGTCCGGATCCGGGTCCACCTCTGGGTCCTCGATTTCCAGCCCTCTTCCGCCCCGAAAGATCACTGACATGGAGTTCCTCCGCAAGCACGGCGATCGGGTGGCGGTGGCCGCCTTCGCGGTGATCCTCCTCGCCTACGGAGCGAAGCGATGGTCCGGGTGGGAAACCGAAACCAAGTTCCGAGACGACCTCCGGCTCCTGCTCCAGCGGATCGGGAGCCTCGACAAGAAGCCCGCCGAGCCGCCGGTGTTCGGGAGCCGCTCTTCCAAGGGGCTCGAATCGCGCGCCCGTGTCCTTCCCGGCGGGGCGAATCTCAATATCCGGGACGTGATCAACCATCCGGTCCCCGTGAAGGAGCTGACGAACGGCGTCACGACGGACAACGGGACCACGGTAAAGCCTCCTCCCGACCTCGTCACGGTCCCGCTCGTCCGCGGCGCCCGCGATCCGGTCCGTGTCGAGCCGAAGCGCGCGATCAAGTCATGGACGTCCCAGTCTCCCCTCGTGAAGATCGAGGAGCCGCCCGAGGCGAAGGGTCGGTGGTTTTTTGCGACCGCCCTCGGCGAGAAGGGCCAGGAAGTCCGGATCCAGGCGGAAACCGACGGCAAGCCCGTCATCTTCATCTTCCCGATCTCCGAGGACGTTCGCCTGCCCGACATCGGGAAGATCGACGTCGAGCCCTCGGAAGGCCGCGCGACGGTCCGCTGGACGATCCAGAACGGCGGGGCCGACGCCGGATTGAAGGGTTTCTATGTCGAGCGGGCCTTGGTCTACCACGCGGCGACGAAGCGGGCCTCCGAATGGACGCGTCTGCCCGTCGCGGGCTCCCCCGGGGGATTCGTCCCCGCGGTGGCGGGCGCGAAGGCCGGATCCTTCGCGGACGCCGAACTCGCCGCGCGGACGTCCTATCACTGGCGCGTCTGTCCGGTCGCCTCGCCCCTCGGCGGCCCGTCCGGCGAGCGGCTCGGGTCCTGGAGCGAATCGGCCGTGGCGACGACCCCGGAGGAGGTGCGCCTCTCTTTCCGATCGATGGGCGTCTCCGGCGAAACCCGCCGCGGCCAGTTCCGGGTCGAGAAGTTCTTCCGCGATCGCATGACCTGGGGCAAGCCCCGGGAATTCTGGGTGGACGTCCTCTCGGAGAAGGGGGGGCGGTCGGGCCAGGTGGGGGAGGTCGTGAAGGTCCGCGACGTTCCCGGCAAGCCGCCCGTGGAATGGGACTACTCGACGGGCTGGGTCCTGCTGGAGATCATCGACGAGCGGATTTCCCAGCCCCCGCGGCAGGAGCCGAAGATCGGGCCGGACGGCAAGCCCGTCTTCGGCCCCGACGGCAAGCCCCTGACGACCGAGATCCCCCAGACCGACAAGCGGGTCGTCTCGGCGATCCTGCTCGACCCCGAGGAGGAGGTCGTCCGCCTCGAGATCAACGCCAGCACGACCGGCCGTCCGGTCCCATCGGGGACCCCGACGCACGTGCCGCCGCCCGGCGCGGAGCGCGCCCCTCTCTCCCCCGAGCGGGCCGCGGGAAGGCCCGCCGATTTCTACTGGATTCAGATCGAGGAGATCGTCAGCGATCGCTATACCCTCGTCGACGGGGGCGGCGCGCGCGCCATCGTCGCGGCTCTCGAGAACGTCGCGGCCTTCGGGTTCGAGAAGCGGCGGATCCTGAAGGCGAAGATCGTCGCCGGCGATTCCACTCTCCGCTCGCCGACGTCGCTGAAGGACGTGAAGTTCCGGACGATCCGGGAATGGTCGGTCGCGCCCGAGCGCAAGATTGACAAGGTTCTCGTTAGCGGGAAGTGGAACACCTACCGGTTCCATTCCGTGAAGATTGTCGACGTCCTCGACGGGAAAAGGCTCGTCCTCGAGGACGCGGCCGGCGCGCGGGCGATTCTCGAAAGCGGCGTTCCCATCACCCAGCATGGGTTCCTGAAGAACGAAGCCGACCCCGCGATTGTCGAGGCGCGCATCGGCGAGCGGACGGCCGAGGTCATGTCGATCGAGGAGCACGGGCGGCGCGTCCCGTTCCAGGTCGTTTCGGGGTGGAGGTAGGGCTTATGGAGATGTTGACGCGCGCCTGTCCGGGGCGTATCGTACCCGGCGGTGGGGGGAGTGCGCACGGAAGACGAGGAACCGTGTCGAAGGCCGGAGTTGGACGCGCCGGGTTCCTGGCGTCGATGGTTCGGGCGCTCGTGGGGGGCGCCAGCGCCTTGCAGGTCGCCGAATACCCGCTAGTCTGTTCCTCGTTCTCCGGTTCGAGAACGGCCACCATGCGACATTCCGTACCGTTCGTTACCATCGTTCCGGGCGCGTTCGCCCGGAAGGCGGGCGGGGAACCCGCCTTTGCGGCCCGAAGGAGGGGCACCGGTGAGGATTTTCTCATGAGAATGCTTCGAGCGCTGGCATTCGTCGCTCTGTTCGCGGTTTCCGCAGGACTTCCGCTGCGCGTCGCGATGGCGCAGGACGAAGCCCCGGCGGTGCCGTCCGTTTTCGCCGACGTCGATCGCCAGGCCGAGACCGATCTCGTGGGCGCCCGCTCGGTTCTCCTGCGGAAGGCTCCCGATCTCATCGCGTCGGGACAGGCCACCCGCGAGCAGATCCTCCAGAAGGCCGAGGAATTGGATCGCCGGATCCAGGCCGCGATTCGCGCGTCCGCGGACGATCGCCGGAAGGCCCTTGCCGAGGCGGAGAAGAAGGTCGCGGAGGATGCCGCCGCCAAGATCGAGGCTGACAAGAAGGCCGCGGAAGAAGCCGCCGCGAAAGTTGAGGCCGACAAGAAGGCTGCCGACGAGGCCGCGAAGAAGGCGGCCGAAGATGCCGCCGCCAAGATCGAGGCTGACAAGAAGGCCGTGGAGGAAGCCGCCGCGAAAGTTGAGGCCGACAAGAAGGCTGCCGACGAGGCCGCGAAGA
>CAYHQZ010000011.1:0-4573 GCA_964358555.1 uncultured Planctomycetia bacterium | reverse complement strand
GCCGCCGCCAAGATCGAGGCTGACAAGAAGGCCGTGGAGGAAGCCGCCGCGAAAGCCGAGGCCGACAAGAAGGCTGCCGACGAGGCCGCGAAGAAGGCGGCGGAAGAAGCCGGCGCGAAGGCGGAAGCCGACAAGAAGGCTGCCGACGAATCTGTCGCGAAATCTGAAACCGACAGAAAAGCCGCGGAGGCGGTCGCGAAAGCGGCAGCCCGCGCGGCGTTCGATGGCGCGTCGTCGAAACTGCTGGAAGGCGCCGCCGAATCCCCCGAGAAGGCCCGCCAGGACTATCTGAAGGTTGCCCGGGATGCGGTGGCGAATGGCGTGATCGATCGGAGCGCGTTCGCTTCCCAGCTTGCCCGATTCGATTCCCTCGTGTCCGCGAAGATTGCCTCCCAGGCTGCGGCCGGGAAGGTGGCTGCGGCGGCGATGGCCGTCCAGGCCGATGCTGCCGCGAAGGCCGAGGCGGACAAGAAGACCGCCGACGAGGCCGTGAAGAAGGCCGCTGACGATGCTGCCGCGAAGGCCGAGGCGGACAAGAAGACCGCCGACGAAGCCGTGAAGAAGGCCGCTGACGATGCTGCCGCGAAGGCCAACGCCGCGGTTCGCGAGGCCTGGACGACGGCCCTGGACGAGGCCCGGAAACTCGAGGCCGAGGGCAAGCCCGTCGACGCCCGCCGGATGGTTCTTGCGGCCGGTCGAACGGCCGCCATGTCCGGCGCCGCGACCCGCCCCGAGGTTCTCGCCCACCTGAAGGCCCTCGACGCCGCCGTCGCCGCCGAGATCGCGAAATCTGCCCCGAAGGCGCCGGTCCCCGCGGCCGTTGCCGTGAAGGCGCCGGAGGCCCCGAAAGCCCCGGAAATGCCGAAGGCGCCGGAAGTCGCCAAAGCCCCCGAGACGCCCGCGGTTCCCGAGCCCCCGAAGATTCCCGAACCTCCGACGATTCCCGAGACGCGCGTCCCCGTTTCGAGCGTCCCGCCGGAAGGCCTGGTCAAGGACCGCCCGCTCGACGTCCCGCCGCCCCCGCCGAAGGGCGCGCCGGGAGACGCCCCGAAGACCGGCGTCGCCGCGATCGATCAGGGGATGAGCGAGCAGAGCCGCAAGATCCTCGACGAGGTTTCCGCGGAAACCCGCCGGGCCGACGAGCGGACCGAGTTCATCGCCCAGCACTACTTCCAGGTCGGCAAGCAGGCCTACGATTCCTTCGACTACGTCACGGCGAAGGAGAACCTGGAGAAGTGCCTCCAGTTGAG
This sequence comes from uncultured Planctomycetia bacterium, assembly GCA_964358555.1. Taxonomy (GTDB): domain Bacteria; phylum Planctomycetota; class CAYHQZ01; order CAYHQZ01; family CAYHQZ01; genus CAYHQZ01. The sequence goes on along the minus strand of CAYHQZ010000011.1, from coordinate 3,323 downwards.
CCCCAAGCACGGCGAGGCCCGCCGCTTCCTCGAGCGCTCTCGCGCCAACCTCGGCGAGCGCTACGACGAGACGCGCCTGACCGCCGAGCAGGCCGCGGGGGAGGAGCAGGCCAAGACGCAGGCCGTCACGGTCGAGCTCGAAAACTACCTCGCCTTGGGCCGGCGCCACTACGAGAAGGAAGAATACAAGCTGGCGCTCGACGAGTTTAGGCGGGTCAAGGACCGCCTCCGGTTCATCCCCTGGAACGTGAACGTCGAAGGCTACCGCCGCCAGACGGACCAGCTCATCGAGGACACGCTCCGCCGCCAGAAGGAGAAGGAGGAGCGGATTGAGCGCGAGCAGTATGAAATCGCCATCCGGATTGCCCAACGCGAACAGGAGGTCACCGTCCGCCGGTTCGATCGCCGGATCTGGGATCTCCAGACCGAGGCCCGGAAGGCCTACCGCCTGAAGCAGTACGAGAAGGCCGAATCGCTGTGCGACGACGTCCTGAAGCTGGATCCCTACAACAGCGACGCGAACCGGATGCGCGACATGGCGATCGAGAAGCGCCACGAGCGCGATCGGCTCAGCATCAGCCTGATCGACCGCGAGGAGTTCGAGAAGGAGATGGAGGAGAACCGGGAGGCGATGATCGCCTATACCGGGATCATCCGGTATCCCTCGAACTGGGACGAGGTCCTGAAGCGGTCGGCCACGTGGCGGCAGTTCACGGAAAGCACGGAAGAGCCCTGGAAACAGCAGATCCAGTCGAAACTCCAGAAGCCGATTTCCTTCGACTTCCAGAACACGCCGCTGCGGGACGTGCTCGAGTTCCTCCAGGGGATTACCGGGATTACGATGATCCTGGACGCCTCTGCCGCCCAGGCCGCCGACCAGAACATCACGCTCAAGGTCGACGGGATGAAGACGGAGAACGCGCTCAACTGGGTGCTCCGGCAGGCGGGGCTGCGCTACCAGTTGCGGGACGAGGCGCTCTTCGTGACGAGCGCCGCCGCCGCGGCGACCCCCGAGGACGTCCAGATGCGCTTCTACGACGTCCGCGACCTTACGATGGGAATCGTCCAGTTCCCCGGACCTGCGATCACCCTGCCTGTCTTCGGCGGGGCGGACACGGAAGGCGCCACCGCGGGCGGCACGGGCCTGGGCTTCGACCTCGGCCCCGAGGCGGGCGGCGACATGTTCTCCGGCGAAAACCTCGCCCAGTTCATCCGGGACAACATCGCCCCGGGGCGCTGGGGACCGGGCACGTCGATCGCGTTCCGCGACGGCAACCTTATCGTCAACCAGACCCCGGACGTCCACCGGCTGATCGTCGAATACTTAAACCAGATGCGATCGGTCCGCCAGCTGATGGTGTCCGTCCAGGCCCGGTTCATCACCGTGCGAGACGACTTCCTCGAGGACATCGGGGTCGACTTCCGCGGCTCGGAACTCGCCCTCCAGGGGCCGTCGGGCGTCACGGGATCGGACAACGCGCTCCTCACGGACGTGGATCAATACGCGGACCTGCCCTCCGTCATGGACGGGGTCGACCCGGCGCGCATCCGGTCGCTGGCGCCGCTGCTCCTGCCCGTCACGGACCTCCTCGGGTCCTACTTCGGGCTGCTCGCCCCGATCCCCTACGTCCCGGCGACGCTCTCCCCGATCGCCCCGAGTTCGGCGATCGACTCCGGGTTCATCTCGAACCGCAACTCGATCCACAACGATCTCCTGGGCCGGACCGAGAACGTGTTCGACGAGCAGCTGGGACGGAACCTGACCCGCTCGGGCGGGCTTTCGATCCAGTACACGTTCCTGGACGAGTTCCAGGTCGAGGCGATCCTCCGGGCGACGCAGAAGTCGACGAAGTCGAGCGTGCTGGTCGCCCCGATGCTGACGATGTTCAACACCCAGCGGGCGAACATCGCCATGATCACCCAGCGCTCGATCGTGAGCGGGCTCAACACGGTTGTCGCGGACAACGCGGTCTGCCAGCAGCCCGTCACGACGACGATCTTCGACGGGGTCGTGCTCGACGTGCGCCCCGTTGTTTCCGCGGATCGCCGCTACGTGACGATGGAGCTGCGCCCGACGCTGGCCGAGATCCTCTCGATCCCGGTCTTCAACGGCATCCAGCTGCCCGTCATCCGCTACAGCCGCATGCGCACGACCGTGACCTCGCCCGACGGCGGCACGATCATGATTGGCGGCCTCATGCACGGCTGGCAGGCCGAGATGTATTCCGGGATTCCCATCCTTTCGAAGATCCCGATCATCAAGCGCTTCTTCCGCCGCGACGGCCGTTCCGACGAACGCAACAACACCGTCATCCTCGTGAAGGCCAAGATCATCATCCTCGAAGAGGAAGAGCAGAAGCTCAATCCGGGACCCACGCCGTAGCGATCGGGGTTTGGGTCCGATGGCTTCCGGAGGGGACGGCGGGCGTTCGCCCGGATAGGCTAGATAGGCGGACATGGGTTTTCCATCTCGCAGAGCCTTCCTCCTGGCGGTGGGGCTCTTCGCTCTCGCCGGAGCCACCGGCGCGCCGGCCGCGGGGGCGCCCGCGATGCGGTATGCCTCGCAGCGGCTGGAGGGGGATTACGACCTCGACGTGAGGCTTCGGGTGGAGGACCCGGCGGCCGAGGCGCGGATCGCGCTGCACCATGAGGGAGATCGGGAGATTGTGGTGTCGCTGTCGGGGGGGAAGGCGCGGATGCTCGCGCGGGAGGGCGGGCGGGAGCGCGAGATCGCGGCCGGGACTTTTTCCCCGGCGAAGGGGGACATGCCGCTCTCGATCTTCCGACGCGGGGATCGGATTGCGCTGGCCGTTTCCGGGAGGCTTGCGCTTTCGGGCGACGCGTCCGGCTTTCGCGGCGGGGTCGTGGGATTCGGGACGGACGGGACGGGCGTGCGGCTTGCGGGGGCCTCGGCCCCGAAGGCCCACGAGGCGTTCCGCTGGATCGACGCGTTTGCGCGGCGGCCCGGGGATCCATCGGAGTGGCGCACCCTCGAGGGGCGCTGGTCCGTCCGGCGGCCGCTGAATCCGTCCGCCGTGAACGCCGCCTTCTCGTTCGAGGGCACCTCGTCGGAAGCGGGCAAGCGGGCGCTCGCCGCCGTCGGGACGGGCAATCCGGCCGGATGCCTCGTCGAGGTTTCGTTCTTCCTGCCGGACGAGTCCGCCGCCGCGGGCGTCGCGGCCTGCGTCCGGCCCGGGGGCGTCCCGATCGTCGCCCGCGCGGCGGGGCGGACGGCCGCGGCCGGGGCCGGCCGGATCGAGATCCTCGCGATCGAGGGCGGCGCGGAGCGCCGCCTCGCCTCCGTCGAATCGCCGGCCATCCGC
>CAYHQZ010000010.1:9821-33138 GCA_964358555.1 uncultured Planctomycetia bacterium | reverse complement strand
GCAGCCGCGGTCCTCTCGCCGGTTCAGCGCTGGGCGAACCCCGACTGCGGCCTCAAAACCCGGCGATGGGAAGAGGTGAAGCCGGCCCTCGCGAACATGGTCGCGGCCGCCAAGGCGGTCCGCTCAAGGCTGGGCGGCTAGGCCGGCAACGGCACCGGGGGTTCACGACGCGGGACCGAGCCCGCGCCTTGATTTCACACACCTCGATGCGCATGATGATGTGTAAAGGAGGCCTCCTGTGCCCACGAACCTCGCGCTCGACGACCGGCTCCTGAAAGCGGCCCAGCGGATCGGCGGCCGGAAGACGAAGAAGGCCACCGTCACGGAGGCCCTTGAGGAATACGTCCAGCGGCGCAAACAGATGCGGATCCTGGATCTCTTCGGAACGATCGACTACGACCCGGCCTTCGATCTGAAGCGGCAGAGGCGGCGGCCGTGAATGTCCTCGTGGACTCCTCCGTCTGGTCGCTCGCGCTGCGTCGCCACCGGCCGCCTGACGTCCCGGCCGTGGACGAACTCCGGGAGCTCGTCCGGGAATCCCGGGCGCGCCTCATCGGCCCCATCCGCCAGGAGATCCTCTCCGGCATCCGAGCCCCGGAGGATTTTTCGCGCCTCCGCGAGCGGCTGCAGGCATTCCCGGACCTGCCCCTGGGGGCCGAGGACTTCGAGCGCGCGGCCGAATTCTTCAACGCCTGCCGCAGGGCCGGCGTCCAGGGCTCGAACACGGACTTTCTCGTCTGCGCCGCGGCCGAACGCCACGCCCTCTCCATCCTCACGACGGACGGCGACTTCGCGCGCTACGCCCGCCACCTCCCCGTCCGACTTCACGAATGCCGGCCAAAACAGTGATATAGTTTTCCCCCATGGTTCCGGCCGCGGTCGTCCTCGCCGCGCTCTTCCTCGCCCGCGCGGACGCGCCCGTCCTCGAGGTCCGGGAGGCCTTCTGGGGCTTCGACGGGAAGGTCGTGCCCGGGGAATTCAATCCCGTCTCGATCCGGATCGCGAACGCAGGATCGGTCCCCTTCGACGGCGTGCTCCGGCTCGGCCAGAGGCTTTACGGCAACACGCGAATCGGGGCGGAGATCCTCCTGCCCTGCTATCTTTCGCCCGGCACGGAGCGCTGGATTCAGTTCCACCCGTTCGTCATGGAACCGGACGACCCCTGGATCCTGGCGTGGAAGGGGGGCAACGCGGAGATGCCGCGACCTGCGCCCGGCCCGCCGGGCTTCGTCTTCCTCTCGGAGCCCGACAACCCCCTGGCCCTGCCAAGGGCCTTGCGTCCGTTCCCGGCGAATCTCTTCCCGACGACGGTTTCGGCGACCTCGGGCCTCCGCGGCGTCGCCCTGGACCGGGTCCCCCGCCTGGACCCCGCGGCACGCCTGGCCTTCCTCGACTGGTTCCGGGGCGGCGGCGAGGTGCACCTCCTGAAGGGCGACGACGGGCGGCACCCCGCCTTCCCCGCGGAATTCGCCCCCCTGCGGGATCCGCGCCAGGCCGGCGCGGGCCGGCTGTTCCGGCACGAGCAGACGCGCCGCGAGGCCACCGAGAAGGGCCTCACCGGAAAGGAAATGCGCGCGCGCCCCAAGGACGAACGCGGCGGCCGGGAGGGGGACCCTTTCTCCAGTTTCTTCGAATCCCTCTCCCGGCTCGTAACGCCCCGCCACGACTGGACGCTCATCTACATCCTTGCCATCGCCTATCTCCTCCTCGCGGGGCCCGCGCATTTCCTTCTCGCCCGGCGGGTGAGAAACTACCGGCTCGTCCTGCTCGCCGTCTTCGGAACCGTCGGCCTCTTCGCCTTCCTCTTCTACCTGGTCGGGCGGCGCGGCTACGACGAGGCGACCACCGTCCACTCGGTCTCCTACGCCCGATCCCTCGCCCCCGGCGAGTGGGACGCAATCCAGTGGAAGCACGTCTTCGTCGTGAAGGGGGACATCTATGGGATCCGGCATCCCGGCCCCCACCACCTCTACGCCTTCCCCGAGCGGATCGATTCCGTCCCCGGCGCGATCCGAGTCGGCGCCGACTCGGGCATCGACGTGGACATCCCCCTCTACTCGTCGAGGGCGTTTTTGCACCGCGGAAAGATGCAGGGGCCGGACCTCGGAGTCCGGATCGTGAACTGGGGAAAGGCGGCCAGTCCCGAGGGGCTGGCACTGGAGACGGGTCCTGGATTTCCCGCGGGATCCGTCGAGGCCTGGGCCTTCCGGGGCGGGGCCGGCGGGACGCTGCGGCGGGAGGGAAATCGCCTCCTGGCGGGAGACCTCTCGGGAAAATGGAATTCGCCCGAGGAGGACGATGAATACCGGTACCGCGGATACAACAGGCACTACGGAGACGAGGTCCCCGGCCCGGCGCTGACCTTGCACGTCGCCAACCAGTGCCTCGGGATCCTGAAGCGGCGGGTCGCAGAGATCCCCGAGCTCCCCGGCGGCCCCCTGTTCGGGCTCGCCGCGCCCGTCGACAGCCTGCACGTCCTCGTCTGGGCCGAGGCCCCCGCCTCGTTCGGCCTGCAATCCAACGGCCTGGGGCGCGAACGGGGGTTCGTGCTCTATCACCAGATTTTTCGGAAACCGGAGTGAACGCATGCCGAACGAAACGACGGCCATCGGGGTTTCGAACCTCTCCTACGCCTACAAGCGCCACCTCGCCCTCGACGGCGTCTCGTTCGACGTGGAAAAGCAGTCGATCCACGGATTCGTGGGCCCCAACGGCGCCGGCAAGACCACCGCCCTCAAGATCATCGCGACGCTTTTAAAGCCGATGCGCGGGTCCGTGAGGGTGTTCGGGCACGACGCCGTCCGGGACTACAAGCGCGTCCGGCGGAGGCTCGGCTTCATGCCGGACCACTTCAGCATGTACCGGCAGATGACGATCTTCGAATATCTCGACTTCTTCGCCGCCGCCTACGGCATGGCGGCGTCGGCGCGGGACCGCGTGATCGGCGACGTGCTGACGCTCACCGACATGGCCGGGCGGCGCACCGACCTGATCCGGACGCTTTCGCGCGGGATGCAGCAGCGGGTGAGCCTGGCTCGGGTCCTGGTCCACGAGCCCGACGTCCTTTTGCTCGACGAGCCGGCCTCGGGCCTCGACCCGCGCGCCCGAATCGAGCTGATGGAGATCCTCAAGGAGCTGAAGCGCCTGGGGAAGACCGTCTTCATCTCGTCGCACATCCTCTCCGAACTCGGGACGCTCTGCGACGCCGTCACGATCCTCGACCGGGGCCGGGTGAAATACAGCGGCCCGCTCAAGGACCTTCTCGCCGGGGGCGACGGCGGCACGCTCGCCTGGCAGGTAACGCTTGCGGAGGCCTGCCCCGCGGCCGAGGCGGCCCTCCGGGCCCTTCCGGGCGTACTCGAGGTCGCCCCCGTGGACGGAACACAGGCCCTGCGCGTCTCGGTCCGGAGAGGCGAGCGGACGGGCAACGAAGTCCTCCGGGCGATCCTCGACGCCGGCGGCCGGATCGAATCCTTCCAGGAGGATCTAAAAGCCCTGAACGAGGCCTTCATGGATCTGACCGAACCGGGGGTGCGGACGTGACGGCTCCGGCCGTGTTCGCCCTCTTCGGGCGGGCCCTCCGGGAGGACACCCGGCGGGGCGTGACCTACGTCCTGCGCGCCTGCGTCCTGATCCTGCCCCTCGTCGTGCTGTCCTTCCAGCTCGCGATCCCCTTCCGCAGCGGCGCGCGGGGCCTCGAATTCTTCGCCGGCATCGTCTGGGTGGACCTCATCCTGATCACGCTCGCGGGGCTTTCCGAGTTCGCCTCCCCCATCGCCGAGGAGAAGGAGGAGCAGTCGCTGGGACTTTTGCAGATGGCCGGCCTCGGCCCCGTCTCGATCCTCGCCGGGAAGTCCGGGCCGCGGTTCTTCGGGGCCCTCGCGCTGCTCGTCATCCAGGCGCCGTTGGTCTTGCTCTCGATCCCCCTCGGCGGCGTGTCCATGGGGCAGATCCTCGCGGCCTACGCGACGCTGCTCGCCTGGACGCTCTGCGTCGGGTCCGTCGGCCTGTTCGCATCCGTCGTGTGCCGCCGGACGGGGACCGCGAGCGCGTTTACGTTCGCAACGCTCCTGATCCTGTTCGTCGGTCCGCTGATCTGGCTATGGAATCAGTCCGTCCAAAAGTATTCGGGGGGCTTCCTGCCCGCCTTCCTCGCCGACGGCCTCGAGCCGGTGGCGACGTTCTTCCTTTCGGCGGCCCCCTTCGAGCGGCTGGACGAGATCCTCTCGACGGGATTTTCGGATCCGCCCGCCGGCCAACAGGTCCTCTACGCCCTCGCGATCGCGGCGGTTTTCCTGCTGCTCGCGCGACTGCTGTTCGACCGGTTCAACCGGGAATCGCAGGAGGCTTCTCCGACGCGCGGGCTTTTGTTCCGGCGGGGGACGCGCCTCTCTTCGCTTGGGGCGGGCCGGGCCTGGAGGGCCGCCCTCGCCTGGAAGGAATTCCATTTCCTTGCGGGGGGATTCCTCGGGATCGCCCTCCGCACAATCCTGTTCGCGGCCCTCTTCGCCTTCGTCGTCTGGATCCAGCGGAACAACGGGGGCGCCATGTTTTGGCCGGAAACGGGCGGCGTCCTGATGGTTTGCGCCTGCGCGATCTTCTTCATCCACGCCGGGATCCTGGCCTCCCGGACGCTGCGCGAGGAGATCCAGTGGAAGACGCTTTCGGCGCTCTTCAGCCTCCCCCTGACGGCCCGGTCGATCGTCTGGTCGAAGATCGCGGGCGGCCTGATCTCGTTTTTCCCGACGTTCCTGCTCTTCGGCGTCGGATTCCTCCGCGCCCTGCCCCGCTACGATCGGATCCTCCGGGACGTCTTCGACGAGGCGGGGTTCTGGTACGTGATTTCCATCGGGATCGTCTTCGTCCAGCTTTGCGCGACGCTTTCGCTCTACCTGAAGCGCCTCGCATTCGTGGCCGCGCTGGCCCTCTGCATCTTCCAGACCTTCATCGTCCAGGCCGTCGTCGTCTCCTCCATGGGGTATCGGAGCCTCGACACCGCCGTCGCGTTGGCCGCCCTGCTGAACCTCGCCGCGACGTTCATCCTCCACCGCCGGATGCTGACCCGGATGGAGCGCCTCGCCGGGGAATAGCCGGAACGTTTGTGTCGGGAATGCAAACCGGGCACGGGCTCGGGGCGGGGCTCGGCTCTTGCTCCCGGTCTCCGCGATCCAAGCCCCGCCCCTCGCCCTTCTTGTTCTTCGGTTCCAGGAATACGAAGGATCGGCGCCGCCATGCCGCCGAAATGTCGGGCTAAATGTCCGGGAGAAATCGCCGCCGGCCGCGGCGGCTTCGGGGCGTTACACTCGTCGCCATGCCCGCCACGCTGCTCGACGGAAACGCCCTCGCGAAAGCCTGGAAGGAGCGCATCCGGACGGAAGCGGCCGGGATGCGCGAGCGCGGCGTGCCTTTGCGCCTCGTTTCGATCCGGGTGGGAGACAATCCCGCGGCCGCCCTCTACACGAAAAACCAGCGCCGCGCCTGCGAGGAGGCCGGGCTCGAGTACGAACTCGAGTGCCTGCCGGGGGATTCCCGACAGGAGGCGCTCGTCGATCGTCTTGTGCGGCGCAACCTCGACGCGTCCGTCACGGGCATCATGCTCCAGGTCCCGCTGCCGCCCGGATGGAAATCGGGCAAGTTCCAGGCGCTCATCTCCCCCGACAAGGACGTCGAAGGGGTGCATCCGGCGAGCATGGGACTGGTCCTGGCGGGCGCCACCGATCTCGTTTCCTGCACGGCCCGCGCGGCCTACGAAATCGTGCGATCGACGGGGGTGACGCTGCGGGGAAAGGAGGCGGTGATCGTGGGGCACTCCGAGATCGTCGGAAAGCCCCTGGCGCTGCTGCTCCTGAACGACCTCGCGACGCCGACCGTCTGCCACATCGGGACGATCGACCTCGCCGCCCACACGCGCCGGGCGGACCTGCTCTTCGTCGCCGTCGGCAAGCCCGGCCTCATCCGCGCCGACATGGTAAAGCCCGGCGCGGTCGTCGTGGATATCGGGATCTCGCGCGTCCCAATCCTCGACGGATCCGGCCGGCCCGTCCTCGACGAGAAAGGGGCACCGAAGACCCGGATCGTCGGCGACGTGGATTTCGAGGGCGTGAAGGAGGTCGCGGGGTTTTTGACCCCCGTGCCCGGCGGCGTGGGCCCGATGACCGTCGCGATGCTGCTCGAGAACACGATCCTGGCCGCGAAACGCGCCCGGCGGATCCCGTCCGCGCTCGGGGCGGACCCCGAGACGCTCCGTCACCTCTTCGCGGCCGCCGGCCGCCCCCTGGACGCCCCCACGGCCGCGATCGCCTCGGAGATCTTCACGAAGTTCATCGTGAAGGTGGAGGGCGACCGGGCGGCGAACGCCTACGGCCTGCCGCGGTAGGACCGGCGCGTTTTCGTCAGGGATAGAAAACGGGCACGGGCTCGGGGCGGGGGCTCGGCTCTTGCTCCCGGTCTGCGCGCGGTCCACGGCCGGTATACGAATTCATGGCGTTGGAGCCGCGCTCCGACAGGTCGCCACGATCCGAGCCCCCACCCCTCGCCCTTTTCGTTCTTCGTTTCCAGGAATACGAAAATCGGCGCCGCCATGCCGTAAACGAGAAGTCGGACGTAAAAAAATCAGATGCATGAGCCCATCGGACGAACGACGAACGGCGGGGATCCCGCGGGCGCGACGCGGCTCGCCCTGGCGGGCCTCTGTCTCGCCGCCGCCGTCCTCGGCCTGATCGTCCTTCTCTGCGACGATCTCGACGGCACGGACCAGCACCGCTACGCGGCCGTTGCGAACGCGATGTTCGGGGACGGCGGCCCCGTGGTCCCCCGCTACGACGGCGCTCTCTACACGGAAAAGCCCCCCGTCGCTTTCTGGGGGATGGTCGCCTGCTCGCTGCCGGCCGGGCAGGTGACGTCGTTTTCGGCCCGGCTGGCGGGGGTCCTGTTCGGGATCGGAATTCTCCTCTTCGTCTTCGCGATCGGCCGGCGGCTCTGGGACGCGCGCACGGGAATGCTCGCTGCCCTGGTCCTTCTCTCCTTTCCCCAGTTCCTCGCGCACATGACCCTCGCCCGGCTCGACATGCCGCTGGCGTTCTTCATGACGGGGGCGATCCTCGCGGGCCTGCGCCGGATCCAGGACCCGGGCGCAGGTATGTCCTCCGCGCTCGCGCTCGGGGCCTGCCTGGGGTTCGGAATCCTCGTGAAGGGGCCGGTGGCGATCGCGTTGCCCCTCGGGACGCTCGCCCTCTGGCGGATCGGGGCGGGGGACTTCCATTCGCTCCGCCGGCTGTTCCCGCCCGCCGGGGCGCTCGCCGCCCTCGCCATTCCCGCCGCCTGGGGGCTTCTCGCGCTTGCCCAGCTCGGATCCGCGGAATGGAAGGCCTACATGGAGGCCATCCTGGGCCGCGCCGCGCGGGGGGCCCAGAACTACCCGCGGCCCGCGACCTACTACCTCCAGGAGATCGGGCGCTACGCCCTGCCCTTCCTGATCTTCCTGCCCGCGGCCCTCTCGGGGTGGGTCGCCCGCCGGACGGATCGCTCGGATCCGTCGCTCTTGCCCCTGGTCTGGTTCGCCGCCCAGTTCCTCGCGTTCTCCGCCGTGTCCGGCAAGCGCGGGGGGTATCTCTTGCCCGCCCTTCCGGGGCTGGCGCTCCTCATCGCCGGCGCCCTCTCCCCCGCGAGCCGGCTGCCGGAAGCGGCCGCGCGATGGCTCCGGGATTTCCCCCTCCGGGCCTTCGGGCTCGCCCTCTTCGCCGCGGGGCCGTGCATCGCCTTCTGGGTGTTCTGGAACGCGGAGGGCGGGGCGCTCCATCCCGCCGGCTTCCCGCTCGGCGGCATCGCCGCCGCGGCGATCGCCGCCGTTCCCCTCGCCGCGGTCGCGATCCGCCGCGGTATTGCGGCCGTCGGCCGGGTCGCGGCCGCGCCTATGATCGCGCCGGCGGCGGCCTCCCTGCTTTCGCTCTCCGTCGCCGCCGATCGCGCGAAATCGATAGGGCACGAAACGGACCGCGGCCTCTCCGCCCTCGCCGACGCCGCCCCGCCCGGCCGGCCCCTCTGGATCTACACCCGGTTCGATCGCGAAAAGGAGCGGGTCCGGTTCGACCCGACGGCGCTGCGCTTCCACCTCCGCCGGCCCCTGCGGGCGTTCCGGACGCTCGACGATCTCGACGGCTCGCTCCGGAAGCTCCCGGCCGCGGGTCCCGGGGCCCGGGCCCCCGTCGTGTTCGCGGACCTTCCGGGATGGCGGGAGATCCGGAAACGCCTCGGGCGCGGGGCGCGGATCCTCCGCGGGGCCCCCTCCTCGGACGGCTACGTCTTCGCCCTCGAAACCGCCCCCGGCGAGTGAGCTACGCCCCGCCCTCGTCCGCGGGCTTCGCGGGCTCCTCGCCCGCAAGCCCCGGGGGCTCGGGCTTCTTCAGGCCGTATTTCTCCAGCTTCTTGTAGAGGTTGCTGCGCGGCATCTGCAAAACCTCGGAAACCTTCGAGATGTTCCAGCCGAAGGCCTGGAGCTTGCGCTCCAGGAAGGCGCGTTCGGACCGCTCCTTAAACTCCTCGTGGGTCGGCGAATCGAGGAGGCCTGCGTCCGCGGACGGCCCCGCAACCGGGACGGTCCGGGGGATCCAGCGCTCCACGTCGTCCTCGGAGATCGAATCGCCCGGCACGAGGATCGCAAGCCGCTCGATCCCGTTCTTCAGCTCGCGCACGTTGCCCGGCCAGCGGCGGGACTGCAGGACCCGCACGGCCCCGTCCGAGAGCCCCTTCGCCGGCCATCCGTTCTCGGCGCAGGCCCGCGCGAGGAAATGGCGCGCAAGGTTCGGGATGTCGTCGGCGCGCTCGCGCAGCGGCGGCAGCCGGATCGGAATCACCTGGAGGCGGTAGAGGAGGTCTTCGCGGAACTCGCCCTCCGCGACCTGGCGGGCAAGGTCCTTATTCGTGGCCGCCACGATCCGGACGTCGACGGGAACGGGCTCCTGGCCCCCGACCCGCTCGATGCGCCCCGTCTCGATCCCGCGCAGGACCTTGGCCTGGGCGGAGAGGCTCATGTCGCCGATCTCGTCCAAAAAGAGGGTGCCGCCGTCGGCCTGCTGGAACTTCCCCGCGCGCGACCCCACGGCGCCCGTGAACGACCCCTTCTCGTGCCCGAACAGCTCGCTTTCGATCAGGTCCTTCGGGATCGCGGCGCAGTTGACCTCGACGAAGCGCTCGGATGCGCGGGGGCTCTTGTTGTGAATCGCCCGGGCGATGAGTTCCTTGCCCGTCCCGTTCTCGCCCGTGACGAGGACGCGAGCGTTCGTGGGCGCGACCCGCTCGACGAGCGCGAGGACCTCGGCCATCAAGGGGCTCTTCCCCAGGATATCGAAGCCTTCGCCCCGATCCTTGAAGGCCTTGTTCTCGGACACGAGGCGCGAGCGCTCCAGGGCGTTGCGCACGGCCAGGAGCAGGCGATCGATATCGAGGGGCTTCTCCAGGAAGTCGAAGGCGCCCTTGCGGGTCGCCTCGACCGCGGTGTGGAGGTTCGCGTGGGCCGAGATCATGACGACGACGGCGTCGGGATCGCGGCGGCGGATTTCCGTGAGCGTGTCGAGGCCGTCCCGCCCGGGCATTTTCACGTCCAGCAGGATGGCATCGACGGATTCCCGCTCCAGGGCCTCGAGCGCCCGGTCCCCGCTTTCCGCCTCGGAAACCCGGAATTTCTCGTATTCGAGGACCATCCGCAGCGTGTCGCGGATCGCCTTCTCGTCATCGACCACGAGGATGCGCTTCATGGGACGGCTAGTGTACCCTGGCCGGCGGAGAAAATGCCGCGCTCTTTTCTCCAGCCACCGGGCGGATCACTTCGAAGGCTTCGTTCCCTCGCGGCCGATTCCCTTCAGGAGTTCCATCATCCCGTCGGTCCCCGCGTTCGCATTCTCGACCTCGCCCCGCGGAAACGGAACGTATTCGCCAGCCTTGCGATGGAACGCCATCCATCCGTTCTGCGCCGGAACGTTGTTACAATGCATTTGTCATGAAAGATGGATTGAAGCGCGTCAAGGTCGTCATCGAACGCCACCCCGACGGCTTCGTGGCCTATCCCGTCGGCCTCAACGGCGTCGTCGTCGGAGAAGGCGACACGCTCGACGAAGCCCTCTCGGACGTCCGGTCGGCGATCCAGTTCCACGTCGAGACGTTCGGGCGGCGGGCGTTCTCCGATGCCCCGTCCGAAATCGTCCTTGCGGACGTCGCGGTCCCGTGAAGTTCCCCGTCGACGCGCCGAAACGGAAGGTTCTCGCCGCCCTCTCGCGGCTCGGCTTCCATATCGTCCGCGAGGGAAACCACATCGCGCTTCAAAGGGCGAATCCCGACCGCACCCTCACGCCGATGACGATTCCGAATCATCCGCGATTGAAAGGCTCCACCCTCCGAACGATTTGCCGCCAAGCGAACATCGCGCGCGAGGAATTCATTCGGACGTACCAGGAAGCCTAGCGCCATGCCCCCGTTCGAGCCGCCGACGCTCACGGTGAGCGAACTCGCCGCCGCGGTGCGCTCGACGCTGGAGGCGGCCTTCCCGGAGGAGATCTGGGTCGTGGGCGAGCTCGTGAAGATCGAGGAGGCCGTCGCGCGCGCGGAGGAGCGCGGCTGGAGGCAGGCCTATTTCGAGCTGCACGAGAAGGAGGCGGGGGCGGATCGGCTGAAGGCGTCGCTCTCCGCGGTCCTCTGGGCCGACGCGCGCGAGCGGATCGAGCGCAAGTTCGCCGCCCTCGATCCGAAGCTCTCGCTGAAAAACGACACCCAGGCGAGGCTCTTGTGCCGCGTGGACTTCTACGCCGCGCGCGGGCAGTTCCAGCTGAAGGTCCTCGACGCCGATCCTGCGTTCGCCCTCGGCCAGATGGCGCAAGCCCGCCTCAAGCTCATCGCGTCGCTGAAATCGCGCGGGCTCTTCGATCGGAACCGCGCCGTCCCCTTCCCCGATCTTCCGCTGCGCATCGGCCTCGTCACGTCCCAAGGCAGCGCCGCCTACCACGACTTCGTCCGGACGCTGGAGACCTCGCGCTACCGCTTCGAGATCCTCCTCGCGGACTGCCGGATGCAGGGCCGCGACACGGAGCCGGAGGTCTCGGCCGCCCTCCGGCGCCTCGGGCGCTCCCCGAGGCTCGACCTCGTCGTCCTCGTCCGCGGCGGCGGCTCGCGGGGCGATCTCGCCTGGTTCGACCAGGAGGGAATCGCCGTCGCCATCGCGGAGTGCGGAAAGCCCGTCCTCACGGGTATCGGCCACGAGATCGACCGCTCCGTCGCCGACGAAATGGCGCACCTTTCCTTCAAGACCCCGACCGCGGCCGCCGAGGACTTGGTCGCGCGCGTCCGCCGCCTCGACGAGGCCGCTCAAGAGCATGCCCGGGCGATCCTCGCGCTCGCCGCGGAAACCCTGGCGCGCGAGGGGCTGCGCCTGGAAGGCTCCATGCGCGCGCTGCCGACGGCGCTCGCGGTCCTCTCGGGGGAGTCCCGCCGCCTGTCCGCCCTGCCCGGAACCTGCGCGCGCGCCGCGATCTTTGCGATATCCGGCGCCGCGAGAGAACTGGGCATCCTCCCCGGCCGCCTCGCCCTTCTCGCGGGCGCCCAGACCTCGCGCGCCGCCGCGATCTTTGCCGCCGCCCGCTCCCGCCTCGCCCCCCTCGCCCGCGCGCGGCTCGCGCGCGCCGCCGATCGCCTCCAGAGCGCCTCGCGCCAGGCCTCCCTCGCCGACCCCGCGCGGATCCTCTCGCGGGGCTTTTCCATCCTGCGCGACCGCGCCGGCCGGGCGCTATCCCGCGTGGAGCGGATCCGCGAAACGGATCCCGTCCGCGCGGAGCTTTCCGACGGTTTCCTCGTCGCCCTGGTACACTCCATCGAACGAAAGGACGAAAATGGCCCGTCGCAAAGATCCCTCTTCGCCGGATGAGCCCGCCTCCTACAAGTCCGCGATGGAGGAGCTGGAATCCATCCTCGAGCGCCTCCAGGGCGAGGGCGAGGACGCCGTCCCCGACATCGACTCGCTCGCATCCGACGTGAAGCGCGCGGCGACGCTCATCGCCTGGTGCCAGGAGCGGCTGAAGCGCACCAAGGACGAGGTCGCCTCGATCGTCAAGGATTTCGCCGCAGGCGAGACGGAGCCGGACGAGGGGAAATAGCCGCCCGGCAAAAAAACGGCGGGACGGAGGGCCCATCGCCCCCCGCCCCGCCGCGGACGGAAGAAAAAAACTAATCCGCCTTCGGCGCCTCGTCGGCCGGCGGGGCGGGCTCGGGCGGGGTCACGGGGGCCGGCGACTTCATCATGCCCGGCGCGGGCTCGGCCGGCGTCACGGGGGCCGGGGGTTCGCCGCCCTTCGTCGCGGGGGTGCCGGCGCCTGCGGCCATGGAACCGGGCAGGATCACGATCTCCACCCGGCGGTTCAGGCCCTTGTTCTCCTTCGTGTCGTTCGCCGCGACCGGATCGAACTCGCCGCGCCCGGCGGTAAGGATCAACTTCGGCTCGATCCCGCCTTCCTTCGCGAGCAGCAGGCTCACCGACGCCGCCCGGGAAACCGATAGATCGAGGTTCGAGCGGAACGACGAGTGCTTGATCGGATCGGAGTCCGTGTGGCCCTCGACGAGGATGGCCCGCGTCGGATACTTCGACTTGATGATGGACGCCACGGTCCGAAGGACCTCCTGGCCGCGGGTCTTGACATCGTTGCGGCCCGGATCGAAGAAGACGCGGTCCGGCAGGCTCAACATCGGAAAGCCGTATTTCGAGCCGACATCGACGTCCTGGCCGAGAAGCGACTTCCGGAGATCATCCATGTCCTGGGAATATTTCTCGGCCGTTTCGCCGAGGCGCCGTTCCAGGTCTTTCACCTTGAGGGAGAGCATGCCGTTCGCGCTGCGAAGCTCGCTCATCTCGTTCTGCGCCTCGCGAAGCCTTCCGCGCAGGATCTCCGACTCTCCGCTGCAGCCGACCAACGCCGACACGAACCCGATCGCCGCCGCCATCCGCAATCCTCTCACGTCGACACCTCCGGGCCGTCGGGCCCAAATTTCGGGGAACCAGCGCGCCAAGGGCGCAAACGGGAAACTCCTCAAGACGCCGGGATTGTAACGTCCCGCGGCGTCAATCCACCCACTCCGGCGCGCCCGTCTTCTTGGTTTCGGGCGGCGGCGTTTCGGCGGGCGGCTTGGCCGTCGGCCCCTTCTTCTTCTTTCCGATCGTCTTGGCCGGCGGGGTTTCGCCGCCTTCCTCGGCCGCCGGGGCCTTCTTCTTCGCGCCGCCCTTGTTGACCCCCACGGTGGGCGCGTCGGGGGGAACCTCGTCGTCGGGCGGGATGCCTTCCTTCAGTTCCGGCGGGGCCTTCTTGGCCGGGGGCTGCTCCGCCGTCCCGCCGCCCTCTTCCCCGGACGGGGTTTCCTCGCCGCCCTCCTCCTCGGCCGGCGGCGCCTTCTTCTTGGCCGGTGGCTTCGCCGCCACCGGCTCCTCCTCGCCGCCTTCCTCGGCCGATGGGGCCTTCTTCTTGGCGACCGGCGGCGTCGCGCCCTTCACCTTCTTCTCGCCCGCGGAGACGTTCTTCGCGACCGTTGCCGGCGTTCCGTCGTCCGAGGGCGTCAGCCGGACGTAGTCGATGACGATTTCACCCAACCCCTTGCGTCCGGCGAGCGAGAGGAGGCCGAGCGCGGAGATTTCCGAGCGGGCGGAAAACGTGGACACGGGAACCTTGATCGCCTGGGCGGCCTTCGGGGGCAGCGTCACGGTGCAGGAGGTCATGTTCGTCCCGTCGAAGACCCGCAGGAGGAGATCGCCCGGCACAGCGCCGGGATTGAAGGCGTTCATCTGCAGGAACTTGAACTTGCTCCAATCTTGCGCTTCAAGGGGCAGGAGGCTGAAGCGAAGCGAAGACTTCCCCGGCGGATCGGTGAACTTGAGATGGCAGGCCTTCGAGCCGTGGGCAGCGTGCGCGCCCGCGGCTTCAGCCGTCGCCCCGTCCCGGGGGATCACCCCCTTGAACTTCCCGTCCGCCTCCTCGAAGTCGGCGAGAATCTTCTCGCCGGGGACGGGCTTCGAGAGCACCGTCGCCGACCCTTCCTCGCCGCCTTCCTCGGCCGGCGGCGTCTCCTCGCTCCCTTCCTCGCCTCCCTCTTCCGCGGCCGGCGGGGCCTTCTTCTTGGCCGGCGGCGCAGGCGTCTCCTCGCCGCCCTCTTCCGCAACCGGCGGCGGGGCCTTCTTCTTCTTGGCCGGCGGGGTGAGGGTCGCGGGCGGCGGCGGCGCCGAATCGTCGGCCTCCTCCGCGGCGCCGAAGGCGAACGGCGCCAAGGCAAATGCAAGAGCGATGGTGAGGCGGAGCGGGAATCGGGCGAAAGGCCTCGGCGTCATTTTTTCACTCTCCAGGCCGTTTGGGGGTTGGACGGCTTTCGCCATTATCCATGCCGGGATCGACCCGCGCAAGGCACCCCTACGGCATCGGGGGGGAGATGGCGCCTTTCCTCTTCTGGCGGGCCGCCTCTTCGGCGCTCTGTTCGTCCTCGTCCCGCTCGAGGGCGTCCCGGATGGACTGGCGGATGTCCTGCTCGATTCGCTTGCGCCCCTTCGAGAACGTCTGCGCGGCGGAACGCCCGGCGGGATTTCGGGATCGGGCGAGGATCGCCCCCGCGCGCGTCCGGGCCAGATCGGTCATCCGCTCGTCGAGCAATACCTTCGCGAGAGCCTCGATCGAAAGCCGGCTGCCCTGGAAGAGATGCCGCTCGCCTTCCTCGAGAACGCCCTCGAGGGCGTCGAGGGCGGCTCGGCGAACGTCCGGATCGGCGGCCGACAGCCCGCGGACGGCGATCGACTCGGCGAGGGGGGCGTCGCGCAGTTCCCGGAACAACCGGACTACGTCGGGCGATTCCATCGGGATCCGATCCCGGACGGCCCGGATGGCCGACACGAGGGCGCCGAGGAAGGCGTCCTTCCCCGGTTCGGCCTCGACCGCAATCCGCAGCAGCCCCGCCGCGGCCGCGCGTCGCGCGGCGGCATCCTCGTCCGAAAGCAGCAAAACCGTCTCCGCGAGGAACGGCCCCCGGCGGGCGTCCGGAAGGACGGCGAAGAGGGCCGCCGTCCGGTCCGCGATCCGTCGCCGGATCCCGACGTCCGTGGACGAGCGCGCGAACGCGAGGATCGGGCTCGCGGCGGATGCAGGCATTTCGAGGATCCGGCGCATCGCCGCCCTTGCGGCCGGCCCGCCGGCCCGCAACGCCGCCCGGATCGCCTCCTCCCCGTCGGGGGCGGGAAGGCCGGCGGGCGCCTGGATCGCCGGCGCGGGCGAAGGCAAAGGGTCGCGACCGTCCCACCGGATGCATTCGAGCGCCAGCGCCCGCTCGTCGGCGGGCATCCGCTTCGACGCCTCCGCGATCGCGGCCAGGCGCGAGAGCGGGCTGCCCGGCGAGGCGGGGTCCGTTCGCACGCCGCACCTCCGCAACGCCCCCGCCAGCGCCGCGAGCGCGCCGGCGTCCTCGAGTTCCGAGGGGGCGGACGGCGGGGGCGCGGGGATCCGATCCTCCACGCGCTTCCGGAAGGCCGCGGCCGCTTCCCGCCCGCGCAGGAGCGCGACGGCCTCCAGGGCGAGCCCGTCCAGCGCGATCGGCCGCTCCGCGCCCTCGATCGCCTCCGCGAACGCGGCCCGTTGGTCCTTGGGAATCGTCAGCGCCCGGGCCGCGGCCCAGCGCAGCGCCTCGCGGCGGACGAGCGGATCCGGCGCGCGCGCCACGAAGGCCCGGAAGCGGTCGGGGTCCATCCGTCGCTGGACGAGGTCTCCCATCTCGAGAAAGAGCCTCGCCCACAGGGGGCGAAGGGCCGGGTCCTCCTTCTCGGAAAAAGCGCTGAAGTGGGCGAGCGCGAACTGGTTCGGCATGCTGTTGCGCAGCCCCCAGGCGCGCATCGCCTGCAGGAGCCGGATGCGCTCGGCGCGCGATTCGTCGGGCGACGCCGCGCGATAGGCAATCACGCCGATGGCTCTCTCGTCGCCAAGACCTGCGAACGACAGCAGCCCGCGCAGGGCGGCCGAACGGACGGCCGGATCCGGATCGGTGGCCAGATTCTGAAGGCGGACCGATCGGGCATTCCCATGCATGGCCGGGCCGGCGGCCAGGGCCCTGGCGGACAGCGCCCGCAGCAACGGATCCTTTCCCTCGAGGGCCTCGCCGATGGAGGCGAGAAGCCCCTCCGGGTAGGTGTCGTGGAAGTTCCCCGCGGCGGGCAGCGCCTCCGCGCGTGCGCCTGGCTCCTTCTCCGTTCCGAGAAATCCGAGGATGCGACCGCCCGCGCCGGCTTCGGCCGCGATGGATCGGTGCGGCAGGACCGCGAGGGCCGAGAAGGCCGTCCGGCGGATCGCGGGATCGGGGTCGGCGGCGCCGTGCAGCAGCGCGGGGATCGCGAGGCCGCTCGATCGGTGCCAGGCGGCGCACGCCCACAGGCCGGCCGCGCGAATCGGGGCAACGCGCGACCCGACCACCTCGATGAGCGCCTCGCGGATTTCCTTCTCGAGCCCCGCGGCGGAGGGCGCGGGCCGCCGGGCGCCTTCGCCTGCGCACGTCCGCGCGAGAACCGCGAGCGCGGAGGCGACGCCCTCCGGGGGGGCGCCTTGCCCGCGCGCCTCCCGGATCCGATCCAGCGCGTCCCCGGCGGAACCTCCGCCCAGGGCCGATCCGAGCGCGCGGACCGCGCCCTCCGCCGCGGGCCCCGACGCCCCCGCCGCCGCCTCCGGATCCCGGAGGTCGTCAACGCGCAGGCGCGGCGCCTCCCTGCGATCGAACGGGAGCGCCTCCGACTCGGCATCGCGGCGCACGAGCGACTCGGCGGAGGCCGGGACGATCCGGAGGACCGCCCCGCCCCGGACGGCCTCCAGGCCGAGGCGCGGCAGCAGCGCGAGCGCCTCGCGAATCGCCGCGGGGCGCAGGCCGGAATCCGCCCCCCCCGATTCCGCGCGGGAGACGAAAACGCGCGCCAGGTCCCAGTCCGCCTCCGCCGACATCTCGATCCGGAGGGCGGACGTTCGCGCGGCCGCGCGCGCCGCGACCGCGACACCCCGGAGGAACTCGGGCAGGGTCCGCGCGGACGGCGGCCAGTCGACCGGAAGGGGTTCGTCGAGGATCGCCTCCCAGGGATCCTCCGCCACCGCCCCGGCTCCGTTCGGGGCCTCCGGCCCGGCCGCCGCGAGCGCGAGCAGCGCGGCCGCGAGCAGCGCAAGCGCCCCCGGCCGTCGCGAAAGGCTCATCGCGGCGCCCCCGCTCCGCCCGGCGCCGCGGGCGCGTCCGCCGGCGTTCGCAACTCGACGCAGAGGTGGCTCGTCTCGCCCCCGCGCCCGCGCCCGTCCACCGCCCGGACGTGAAACCACCACGTCCCCGGCGCGAATCCCTTGAAAAAGGCCGCTGGGACCTCGCTTGCCGGGAAATCCTTCGGGACCGTGGAGGGCTTTCGATCGAGCACGTAGGCGTATCCGCGCAGGCCGGAGGGGACCTCCGGGACGGACCAGGAAAACGCGACCGCGTCCCCCCCGGGCGAGCCCACCGTCCAGTCGTCGAGATCGAGTTCGGCCCCGGCGGCGCCCTCGGCCCCGATCCCGAGGACGTCGATGCGCGCGTCGCGAATCGGCGCGCCCTCGGCGGCCTCGATCGCCGAGCGCAGATCGAGGCGCATCCGGTGCCACCGTCCGTCCGCGACGAACCCTTCCTTCCCCGCGGCGGGCGCGTCCTCGTTCGTCCCCTTCCCCGGATCGAGCCAAAGCGTCCGGCCGAGCCTGCGCGCGACGATCCGGAACGGGGCGGGCTTCTCGAGCCGGTAGGCGAACGAGAGAATCGGCGTCGCCTTCGCATCCAGCCCGTCGTCGGCGATGGCCGCCCAGGCGTCGGGACCTTGCGCGAGCCGCAGCCGCGCGAAGAACCGCCCCGTCGCCGCGTCCCCCCCGACGCGCGAGAGCGAGTTCCCGTGGCGCGACCGGGCGCGCGCGAGCGGCTGCTCGCAGTCCTCGCGAAGAACCGCCCCGGCCAGGAACGCCGAGACGAACGGCGCGGACGGCAAGACGCGATCCGGCTGGACCCGGAACGTCCCCTTCCAGCGCCCGCGATTGCCCGCGAAGTCCGCAAACTCGAGGACCGCCGGAAGGTCCTCGAAGCGCCAGGGCCAGGCCGCGGGCCGCAGGTCCAGAATCGCGTTCTCGCCGGAAGGGTTGTAGCGCACGGCGTTCCCGTCGCGGGGCGTCCATCGCCGGCCGTCGACGATCCAGACGAGGGCGTCGGGGTCCACGCCGCAGCCTTCGTCGGAGAGCGGGAGGAAGAGCGGGAAGCCGTCCGTCGAGGGCGCCTCCTGCAGGACCTTCGGGGGATCGACGTCATCGCTCCCGGCGACGAGGAACGGAATGTCCGAGGGCGGGCCCGAGATGTCGTTCGAGGGGATCACGCGCAGGCGCGCCCAGCGGATGCCCTGGGGCGCGAAGGGAACCTCGAGCGGGCCGGCCCCGTCGGGGGTCTCGTCGACCTCCTCGTCCCCGCGAATCCCGGCGACCCACGACACCCGCGGCTCGCCCGAGGCCGGCAATCCCTCGAGGGTCGCCTTCGCGCCTTCGGCGGGGCAGAGAATCCGCGGGACGAGCGCCATCTCGTCGAGCTCGAGCCAGGATCCCGCGGGATTCGTCCGCGCGCCTCCGTCGGCGAGCGCGATCCGATCCCAGGCGATCGGACGGCCGCGGATCGTCGCCGGGATGGGAAGCGCCATCTTCCGCCACGTCCCGTCGGCGACGGCGGCCGCGCCGCCTTGCTCCGGATCGGCGAACGGGATCCGGACGGCGGAGGCGCCGGACACCGCGAAGAGATCCGCGGCGACTCCCGGCGGGATGCGATACTCCAGCCGCACCTCCGGAAACCGGCGCGGATCGATCGGGCCTTCAAAGAGCGTCGCGCCCATGGAGCCGGCCTGCGTCTCCGAGCGCAACCGGATCGCGCGATCCCCCGGCCGGCCGGCGCGCTCCACGAGTTCGAGAACAGGGCCCTCGGCCCCGCCGTCCGCGACAACGCCCTCGGCGCCCGAACGGAACGATCGGAACGGCGCCCGGACCCCGCCCACGACGACCGACGGCAGCGGCCGCGGGAGGGAAGGCGGAGAGAGACGGGACGGGGCGACTCCCGCGGACGGCGCCGCCCCCGCCATCGTCCTCGGATCCGAAACGGCCGACGCAGGCGCCTTCCACTCGATCGGCGGCTCGACGGGCTCGCCCAGCCCGAGCGCAGAAACCCGCACGCGCGCCAGCCGGACGATCCCGCCCGACGTGCCCGCCCCGAGAAACCCGCCGGGGACGGGATCGGCGTCCTTCAGTTCGCACGACCCGAGGCCCTCGGCCGACAGTTCGAGCGCGCGTCCCGTCCGGCGGATCCGGATCGCGCGCCACGCGGCGACCGCCTTGTCCGCCTCCTCGGGGCCGGCGGCCGGCGGCTCCCGGGGAAGCGTCGTCGAGGCGGAAAGCCGGCCCGCGCGCCAGATCTCAAGCGGCCCCTCGGGGCCGAAGAAGAGGAAGTCGTAGCCGCTCCCGGGGCCGGCCCCGGCCTTTGAAAGCGACGCGTGCAGGACCCACGGCAGCCGCAGGGTCCGCCCGAACCGGACGCGGGTCTGCGGGGACGCCACGAATTCCGCCTCGAAATCGCCTGCGACCGGCCGCTTAAGCCACGCGAACGCGACGGGATCGGCGTCGAGCCAGAGGGCCTCCCCCGACGGATCGTCCGCCCGCGAGACGACCCCGATCCGGCCGGAGCCCGCCCGCCAGTCGACCGGGGCGCCAACGAACGAATCCGAGAAGAGGCCGGGCCCCGACGCGCGCAGCCCCGAGACGGCGGGGGCGCCGAAGGAGGCGCGCAATTCCATCCGGCCCGACGCGGGCAGCGCCGCCTTCGCGGACAGAAGCTCGCGGCCCCACAGCCGCAGCCGGACGGATCCCTCGAGCGCGTCGGCGGCGAACCGGGCCCCGCGCAGGGACGCGGACGGAATCGTGCCCTCGGCCGCGGTCTCCGCGCCGACCCGGATCCGGGCGCGCACGACGGCCTCGCCGTCGGCCTGCTCGAGCCGGAACACCGCCCCGCTCGACTCGGGACGCGCCTCCGGCCCGGGCGTGGACTCGAGGAGGGCCGCCTCGATCCACCACGCCCCCGCGACGTCGGATGCGAGCGAGAACTCGAGCGTCGCGGCCCGGAAGAACGGCAGGCGGTGCCGCCGCGCGACCGTGCCGTCCGGCAGCCTCGCCTCCACGAAATCGCCGAACGCGGAAGGCGCGGAGGGGTCCGCCGCCGGGGACTCGACGGGTTCGCGCGCGGAGCGCAGCGCGGCCGAAACGCCCTCGCCCTCGGGACGCGCAGGATCGATCTCGCGCACGCGCAGGTCGTCGAACCACGTCGGCCCGGCGCCGAGCGCCCACAGGCCGGCGCTCCCTGCGAACAGGCCGGGGTCGCGCGCCGCGAGGACTTCCGCGCCGTCGAGGAAAGCCCGGACCCGATCGGCGCTCACCGCGACGGCCATCTCCGTCCAGGCGTCCCGCGTCAGGGCGGCCTTGGCGTCCGCCAGGATCTTCTCGGCCCCGTCCCGGCGCGCGACGATCTCGGCCCGATCGCCTGAAACCCGGAAGAGCCGGAGGTTCTTTCCGTCCGAGGCCTGGAAGGCGATCCCGGCCGCGGCCGTGCCCGCCGGCGGCCGGACGGCCACCCGCACGACGAAATCCGGCGCCGATGCCCGGTCCTTCGTCGCGGAAAGGAGAGCAAGCGCCTCGCGCCCCTCCCCGCGCGCCGCGACGCGATGCATGTTCGCGTCGAGATCCGCCTCGATGGAGGGCTCGACCCTCCAGGCCCCAAAGATCGCATCGAGCCGCGGCCGGCCCCCCGGCGCCTCGCGGAAGTCCTCGTCGATCGCCGCAAAGGATGCCTCCAGCAGCCGCAGCCCCGAAACGGCGGCCCCGCCGCGCGCGAGGGAGCCAAGCCGCCCGCCGGCGCGCCCCGGGGGATCTTCCGCGCGAAGGACCGTCCCGCCCACCCGGGCCGAAAGCGCGCGGCCGGCGCGCCGAATCCGGAACTCGCACGATCCGCCCGCGGTCCGCGCCCCCGCCAGCGCCGTCTCGCGCCCGCCCTCGATCCGGCCGAGGACCGCCGCCCCGCCACGGTCCACGTCCAGGAAGCGCGCGTCCCGCGCGTCCTTCGCCTCGAGGAAAATCCGGAAGCCGCCGGACGCGGGGATATCGGCGCGGCCGGCGAGCTCGTAGCGCTCGGGGCAGGCCTCCGGCACCCAGACAATGCCGCCATCGGGAGCGGGCGAAGGCGTTCCGGCGAACGAGAGCAGGCCGGCGGCGAGCCAGACCGCCCGCCATCGGCGGCCGGCCGCCGGGCCCCGGACGGAAACGCGCGCAGGCGTTCTGATCATCTCTTCTGCGTCATCCTCTCGGCGGCCCCTCCCCGCGCCATCTTACCCGACCGGGAAGGCAAGCACGCCTCGCCCCGGCGGGAGCGTCAGGGCTTCGCCGGAGGATTCGGCCCGGGCGGCAGGAACGCACGCTCGATAAGATCCATCTCCCGCCGGTAGCACTCCGGGCAGTAGCTGTGGGAGAACTCGACGGCGAGGTGGGCCTTGAGGTAGGCCTCGACCTGGGTCCAATACCCCTCGTCGGTCCGGACCTTCTTGCACCCCGAGCAGATGGGGATGAGCCGCCGAAGGGAGACGACGTCCCCGATGTCCTCCAGCGTCACGACCGCGAGGTCCTCGCCGTCGTGGGAGAACGGGGCGGCCGTGACGAGGGCGTAGAGCTCGGTGCGCGCCTCCCCGCGAATCATCTGGATCTGGACCGGCCGGCGCACGGCGCTCCGCCCCCGAATCGCCTCGCCGACGGCATTCCGGATCACGCAATTCCTGCAGTCCTCCCCCTGCCCGCAGCCTTCCGAGGTCTTCACCGACTGGAGGCATTTCAGGACGTCCCCGAAGCGGTGCCGCAGGACGATCCTCGGGTCCTCCTCGTAGAGCGCCTTCGCGGAGGCGTTGGACTCGCGGATTCGGGCGTCCCCGTCCAGCACGAACAGGTACGTCGGGACGGCATCGAGGATCCGGCGCAACAGGCCGTCGGATTCGTTCGCGGGATGGGGCATGGATTCCGTTCCCGGCCCCCCGAGAACCGCCCCGCCGAAAGGGCCGACGTGGACAGGACCGGATTTGAACCGGTGACCCCCGGATTTTCAGTCCAGTGCTCTACCAGGCTGAGCTACCTGTCCAGGCGGTAAAATGCTACGCCAAACCCGGCGACGGGACAACCGCCCCCCTACCCCGCCGACGGAAGCGCCCGGCCGCCGAGGAGCGAGACCGCGAGGCCGGCGAGAATCAGCAGAAAACCGATCGCGTCGGTCAGGCGCGGGTGCTCGTGAAGATACGCGATCGAAAAGACGATGAAGACCGAGACCGAAATCGCCTCCTGGATGATCTTTAATTGCGGGGCCGTGAACGTCCCGTGTCCCCATCGGTTCGCCGGCACCTGGAGGCAGTATTCGGGCAGGGCGATGAGCCAGGAGGCCCCGATAACGAGCCAGATGGCCGAGGACTTGTATTTCAAATGGCCGTACCAGGCGATCGTCATGAAGGCGTTGGAGGCGAGCAGTAGCAGGACGGTCTTGAGGGCGATCATGGCGCGGAGTCTAGCGGCGGAGGCTTCCCGTCCGTAGACTTCTCGCCCTTCCCAAAGGAGAACGAATGCCCGCCGAACCGAAGCGCCAAGAGCCGTCCGACATCGCCGATCCCTCCCTCGCCGCCGAAGGAAAAAAGCGGAACGACTGGGCCGGCCGGGACATGCCGGTCCTCGCCCTGATCCGAAACCGCTTCGCGAAGGAAAAGCCCTTGAAGGGCCTGCGGATCTCGGCCTGCCTGCACGTGACGAGCGAGACCGCGAACCTCATGCGCGCGCTGAAGGCCGGCGGGGCCGACGCGGCCATCTGCGCCTCCAATCCGCTGTCCACCAAGGACGACGTCGCGGCGAGCCTCGTCGAGCACGACGGCATCCCCGTCTACGCCGTCCACGGCGAGGACCGCGACCGCTACTACCGCCACATCCGGATCTGCCTCGAACGCCGGCCGCACATCACGCTCGACGACGGGGCCGACCTCGTCTCCACGCTGCACCGCGAATACCCGCGGCAGGTGAAGGAGATTTTCGGAAGCATGGAGGAGACGACGACCGGCGTCATCCGCCTGCGGGCGATGGCGGCCGACGGCGCCTTGAAGTTGCCCGTCGTCGCGGTGAACGACGCGGACACCAAGCATCTCTTCGACAACCGCTACGGCACCGGCCAGTCCACG
>CAYHQZ010000010.1:8561-9811 GCA_964358555.1 uncultured Planctomycetia bacterium | reverse complement strand
CGCGACGGACGTTTTGCTCGAAGGCAGGCGATTCATCGTCTGCGGCTACGGCTGGTGCGGCCGGGGCGTGGCGAGCCGCGCCCGCGGGATGGGCGCGCACGTCATCGTCACCGAAGTGAACCCCGTCCGGGCGCTGGAGGCCGTCATGGACGGCTTCGAGGTCATGCCCATCGCCGAGGCGGCGCTCGTCGGCGACATCTTCTGCACGCTCACGGGCGACATCCATGTCATCCGCAAGGAGCACTTCGCCGTCATGAAGGAAGGCGCGATCGTCGCGAACTCCGGCCACTTCAACGTGGAACTCGACCTCGTCGGCCTCGCGAAAATCTCGAAGTCGATCCGCCGCGCGGTCCGGCCGAACGTGGACGAATACCGCCTCAAGAACGGCCGTTCGATCTACATCCTCGCCGAGGGCCGCCTGGTGAACCTCGCCTGCGCGACGGGCCATCCCGCCTCCGTCATGGACATGTCGTTCGCCGTCCAGGCCCTGTGCACCGAGTTCGTCGCGAAAAACCGCGCGCGCCTCAAGAACATCGTCCACGAGGTCCCCGAGGAAATCGACGCCTACGTCTCGCGCCTGAAACTGAAAAGCATGGGCGTCGGCATCGACACCCTCACCGCCGAGCAGAAGAAGTACCTCGCATCCTGGGAGGAAGGGACGTAGCCCCCCCCTACTCGATCGCCGCGCTCGCCGACGTCGGCGGGCCCGAGAGGCTGAACCGGATCACGCCGGAGGAGTCCACGAAGAAATAGCGGTTGCCGGTCTTGGCGGGCGTGACCGGCGCGCCCGTGCAATACCAGTTCGAATCGGGCGGCTTGCCCACGACGAGGACGAACGTGTAGCCGGACTTCTTCCCGCCGCCGAGGACGCTGTCCACGTACTGCGGCGTCGTCGCGGACAATTGCGTCAGCGCGGCGTAGCAGAAGCTGCCGGACGTGGACTTGTACTGCTCCTCGGCCGTGACGATGGTCTTGAGGGAGGCGATGGGCGAGGATTCGCAGCTGTGGTTGGATCGAAGGAGCGACGGGATCGCGATGGCGGCGATGACGGCAGCCACCGCGGCCACGAGCAGGATCCCGAAAACGATCTTCGCGTCCCCTATCACCGTCCGGGACGGCGGCGGTTCGTCGTCCGGGAGGTCCGGCTCGGGTCGGCCGGCGTCCGTCGCGTCGTCGCCCATGTCTTTTCAGAGCTCCGTGTCGGCCGACCCCGCAGGCGCCCACCGCCAGCCCCGCACGATTCCGGCAAC
>CAYHQZ010000010.1:1763-8551 GCA_964358555.1 uncultured Planctomycetia bacterium | reverse complement strand
GACGGGCTCCGCGGTCGCCCGCCATTTCGAGTCCCGAGGCGTCCCGACCTCGACACGGAACGCGTGCCCGTATTTCATCCCCCCGCCGAGCGACGGATGGACGAAGGGCGGCGCAGGCCGGGACAGATCCGAGAGCGTCCCGTAGGCGTGCGGCGGCGCCTTCGCCTTGTAGAGCTCCTCGGCGGCCGCCAGCGCCCGCAGCTCCGCCACGACCGACGGCGAGCAGCCCCGGAAGGCCGACTTCACGTAGCAGCAGAGCCGGTAATGCCGCGCGACCCCGAGCCCGACGACGAGCGCGCAGGCGAGGAGCACCCAAACCTTCCACCGCCGCTTCCGCGGCTTCGCCCCCGGCGCGCCTTTCCCGGCGAAGGCGTCCGGGGTTGTCTCCCGAGGCGGTTCTGGGTTCACGGCGCGTCCTTCCGAAATCGATTATCCCCCGCCCCCGCGGCAAATCCATGCCCGATTCTCGCCCATTGTCCCACTCCGGCCGAGCCCGCCGCCCGTCCCGCATCGATCGGCGCGGCTTGCCAGGAAAAACGATGAGGGCTAGCATCGCAACCGAGGTGCAAGTTCGATGCCTCTCCCCAATCCCCTGATTGCGTCGGCCCCCAATCGCTTGGGAGGCGCGCCCGTGTTCGCCGGTACCCGGGTGCCCGTGCAGACCCTGCTCGACTACGTGGAAGGCAGCGATTCGCTCGACGACTTCCTGATGGACTTCCCGAGCGTCTCGAGGGAGCACGCCATCGCCGTTCTGGAGGCTGCAAAATCCGCGCTGCTCGCGACGACCGCGACCGCGTGACAAACGTCCGTGCGCGTACTGCTCGACGGCTGCGTGCCCAAACGGCTCGGCCGGGAGCTTCCCAACCACGAAGTGCGGACGGCGCCCGAACTCGGATGGGGCGATCTCGACGACGGTCCCTTGCTCGACGCGATGGCCGGAAAATTCGACGCCCTCGTGACCGTGGATAAAAACCTGCCCCATCAGCAACAACTCGGATCCCGTCCCTTCGGAGTCGTCGTCCTGCGCGCGAAAACGAATCGCCTCGTCGACCTGCTGGCGCTCGTCCCATGGCTTCGCGCGACCCTCAAGCGATTGCGGCCCGGACAGGTGACGATCATCGGCGCTTGATCGCTCCCAAACCACCGGCCTTCGCGTCTCACAAGTCCGCTCCTTCCCGAACGCCCCTTATTCGATCTCCGCGCTCGCCAACGTCGCCGGACCCTTTCGGCGCGGGCCGGCGCAGCCCGGGTCAGTCCCCGAACTTGACCGGATTGGGGCGGGGAAGGATTGGCTTGCCGCCGACGGAAGCGAGGTCCTCGCGCAGCACCAGGCCAACCGTGAACCTCCGGCCGCCCGGACGACCGGGAAGAGGCGCGTGGAACAGCTCTGTCGTGAATCCCCCTCCCCCCTCGCCCCGGAAATGCTCCAGGACCCAGGGAACCGCGCTCAAGTCCGAGAAGAACCGCCCCACGCTGTCCGTCCCTTCGCTGTTCGTATAGACGGTGAAGCGGAGGCAATTCCGATGTCCGCCCCTGGAAATCTCCAGATGATCCATCCATGCGTAATCGAGGCGGCCCATGAACTCGGCCAGGCGGAAGAGATGCGGGGACCAATCCACCCGGCTCGCCTCCAACCCCCGCGCTGCCCCCGACCGAAGCCGCGCGTCGCGCAATTCCTCGGCAGCCACCGGATGCTTCAGTTCCTCCGCGAGCCTCGCCGAGCCTGTGCGGATCGCCTCTCGATCGCGTTCCGCGATGGCCTTCTCCTCCCGCGCAAAGGACAGGAAGACGAGCAGCGCGACGGAAAGAAGCGCCCCGACCAGGATGACGATCCATCTGGCGCCCGGCCATCGTCCGACGGATTTCGCCTTTCCGTCCGAAAGCGGTTTTGGATTCATGGAGCGCCCTGTCGAAAAATCATTATCCCCCGCCCCCGCGGCAAATCCATGCCCGATTCTCGCCTGCGTCCCGCGTCTGCCCGCCTACTCAATCGCCGAATCCGCCGACGTCGCCGGGCGGGAGACATGGAACCGGATCACTCCCGTCCAATCGAAAAAAGGCCGGCCGCCCGTCTTCCCGGCATTCACAGGAACCGATCGGGCGTACCAATTCGAACCTGAACCAAATAGCTCCGAGAGAAAGAACCGCCGTCCAGTCCGGCCAGGCAACATGGGCGTCGCGGAAAACTTCGGGCTCGCCTGCGCCTCACCGAGAAATTCAAAACGGTACCCGTTTCTCTCGAAAGGAAGCGGCGGAAGAGGCAGTAGCGATTTGGCCTCCGGGCTGGACATCAGGTTTTGCCTTTCGACGGCGAGCGAGGTCGATTTCATGTCCCCTGCCCGCTTCGTGAGTTCTTCCACCATCAAAAGGCGAAGCGTGAAGACGGCGCTTCGCTCGTTTTTATCGATCTTTGTCTCTCGAATCTTCGGCATAGAAAACCATGCCACCCCTCCGACAACGAGAAGCGCCAGAACTCCCTCCAACAGCGTGAACCCGTTTTTCCTCGCGGCCTTCGCTTTTTCGTCGACCATGGCCTACTCCAGCGGCGGGCTGCCAGACGAGGCGGCAGCATTCAGCCGCCAGCGGACGATCCCGGTCTGATCCGCGTAGAAGAACCGATTGCCGGTCCTGCCGAGTTCGACGGGCCGGGCCATCGCGCGCCAGGAGGCGGCCGCGGGGGCACCGAGCGTCAGAACGAAGCAATAGCCGGATTTCCGGCCCCGGCTCAATTCCAGATCGAAAGGGAGCGTGGGTTGCTTGAGGCTTGCGTATTTCAGAGCCGTCGGGTCTTCTGCCTTGACGACGAACGTATATCCATGCTTCGCCCCGTCCCACGGCTCGGCAACGTAGGGCGGGAGCAGAATCTTGCCCCCCAATTCGGAAAGATTCGCGTAGGAAGTCCCGCTCCTCGACATCTTGTAGCCCTCTTCCGCCAGCACGATGGAACGAAGGTTCCCGACGGCCAGCCCCTCGTTGTCGGCGATCCGGATTTCTTCGGGATCGCGAGAGCGATTCACCGACCAGAAAGCGACAACAACCACGACGCCGGCGAAGATCGCCAGGACAAGGAACGCCTTGAGGGGCACGGCCTTTCTTTTCTTTGCAGGCGTCGGGATCTCGGCGAGCATGGTTCACTCAATCGCCAAATCCGTCGACGTCGCCGGGCCTTTGAGGCTGAACCGAATCACGCCGGAGGCGTTCGCGAAGAGATACCGGTTGCCGGTCTTGACTGGCATCATTGGCGCGGCCTACGCGGCTTCCCCGGCCGACTTCTCCGGCGCTCGCGGTGGGCGCGTCACAACGGGGGTCGCGTACGAGCCCTGCTTCTCGCGAAGGCGCCGACAAAGGGCGTCGAGGTCGTAGCCGGCCGAAGCGAAAATCGATTCGCGCGCCTGGCGGACTTCCTCCACGATCGGATCCTTCCAGGGGCCTTGGGATTTCTCTTCGTCAATCACGGGATTCTCCTCCCATCAGCTCATCGGGGGTACACAAGACGGGCGGGTCGTATCCGGCCAGGCGACACACTCGCTCGACTCGCGGACGCAACTGGGCATTGGCGATGTGGGCGCAGTTCCAAGTCAGCAGGAAATCCATGCCGTGGCAGGCCGCAACGGCGATGTGAACCGAGTCCGCGCCCGCCTTCGAGGGAAGAGGAACCTCCCGCACGATCCGGACCGCCAGGACGCGCACCGCTTCGGTCACGCCAAGGATGGGAATCCCGCGGAGGAAATCGGCTCGCCGGGCGGCAACGGCGGGGTCGCCCGCCGCGGCTTCATCGAGGACGAGAGGGGAAACGAACATCTCGTATCCCGCCCGACGCCGCAACCACCATTCGTGCGTGATCTGCTGATGAGCCGCCGTGACCAGGTCGCGGCTCGGTTGCGAGGCGAGGTAGCTCACGACCGAGGTTTCGAGATATACGGACGGTCCCATGCGCTTCTCCATTGGCCAATCCTAGCCGCCGAGGGATGGAGAAGCCAGCCGCCCCGCCCCTACTCGATCGCCGAATCCGCGGACGTCACCGTCCGCTTCGGATGGAAGCGGATGACACCGGTTTCGTCCACGAAGAAGTGTCGGCCCCGGCGCCTCATCTCGCGGGAGAAGGGCGTCGCCGTCGCCTGCCACCTCGAATCGGCCGGCGTCCCGACCGTGAGGCGGAAGCAGTAACCGCCCATCCTTCCGCTGCCGAGGACGCTGTCAACGTAGGCTGGGACCGCTGCGGACAGCTGCGTCAGCGCCACGTAAACGTGCGGCGGCTCACGTTCCCTGTACTGCTCCTCGGCCGTGACGAAGGTCTTGAGGCAGCCGACGGCGGAAAAGCCGTCGGTAATCCTGGAAAAGGAGAGATCTCGCGCCAAGAGCAAAACGATGGCGATCGCGCCCGCAATCCAGGCCAACATCCGCCAACGGCTCCGCCGCCTCGGCGCAATTTCGCCGTCACAAGAAAGCGCGTCATTCGGCATCTCGCGCCTGGAATCTCCAGGGATATCATATTGGTTCATATAGTGTAATTCTATATCACGCAGTGAAAGCCCCGTCAAGGCATGACCCCAGGCCGCCCACCTACTCCATCGGCGCGCACAGGCGTCGCAAGGAGTCGCCCCGGACTACAATAGCCCCGTGAGGACCTCCGCGCGCCTGTCCATCGCCCTGCTCTCCGCCGCCCTGCTGTTCGCCGCGGCCGGCTGCCCGAAGTCCGGGGACCCGGAAGCGATAGCCGAGATCAGGGCCTCTCGCGCCGCCCAAGCCGGGTTGCAGAAGGACCTCGCGGACGCGAGGCGCGAGACGGGCTTGCTCAAGGAGGAACTCGCCGCGATGCGCCGCGACCTGGCGGAGCTGCGGACGCGCGTCGACGCGGCGCGCGAGGCGGACGCCGCCGAGGAGCCGGACGGGGAGGAGGCGGAGAACGAGCCGGAGCCCCTTTCGATTGCCCCCGCCCCCGCCGAGGTCGCGCCGGAGCCGCTCAAGCCGGGGCTTCTCGCCGAGTTCTTCGGGTTCACGGCGGCGGGCTGGGAGGCGGTGGAGTTCGCCCGCGAGGCACTGATCCACTCGCGTGTCGATCCCGAGATCGGGTTCAGCTGGAACGACGGGCCGCCCGACCCGAAGGTCCCCGCCGACGAATTCGCCGTCCGCTGGTCGGGCTGGCTCCAGATCGAGACGCCCGGCGACTACCTCTTCTCCGTCATGAGCGACGACGGCGCGCGGCTCTATCTCGGAAACCAGCTCCTCGTCGACGACTGGGCGCTGCACGGCGTCGAGGACCACCGGGGCCGGGCGACGCTGAAGAAGGGCTTCGTCGAAATCCGCCTGGAATATTTCGAGAACGGCGGCGGGGCCGCCTGCCGGCTCGTCTGGCGAACGCCGGGCGTCGACAAGCCCGCCCTTGTCCCGAAGGAAGCGCTTTTCCACAACGCCGGCGCAACTCCCGGGGGCGACAAGGCCGCCGAGCCCGCGAACCCCCCCGAACCCGTCAAACCGCCCGAGCCCGCGAAGCCTCCCGAACCCCCCAAGTCCCCGCCGCCCCTATAATCGGCCCTTCCGGGAGTGCGTGCCTCGCTGGTGCGGGCCCAGGGCTTCAAACCCTGCGTCCGGTTGCGAATGCGGCTGGAGGTGGGTTCGATTCCCATGCGCTCCCGCGCCCCTACGGCACCAGCAGGAAATAGCCCAGCGCGAGGGCCGCCAGGCCCGCGGCGAGAGAGGCGATCCCCAGGACGCGCCAGCGCGATCCGGCGATGCAGATCCAGATGCCCGTGAGGGCCGACAGGGCCAGCAGGATCGCCGCCGCGTCGATGAAGAACCGCCAGGCGCGGCTCGGGGACTTTCCCCGGTGGAGATCGGCGAGGGCGCCGACAAGGCCGCGGGACTCGAACGAGACGATCGTCTCCCCGCCGGGCCGCCGGACGAGGGCCTCGGCGCGCCGGCCCGGCCGGACGAACACGACGCGGATTTCCGAAGGCCCCGGCTCGAAGGAATCGACGAGCCCCGCGACGCCGAACTCGCGCCGGAGGGCCTCCGCGATCCGGTCCCGATCGGGCGCGGCCGCCAGTTCCGCCGGGACCTTGCCGGCCTTCGTCCAGGCGGCGGGCTCGCCCTCGCCGGCCTCGCGATTCATGAGCAGCCCCGAGGCCGCGAACAGCAGGATCAGCCCCAGCGCCAGCATCGAGGCGAGGACGTGCGCGGCCCGCAGCCAGGCGCTCATCACGGCGCCCCCGGCGCCGGCCCGTATCGGACCGTCACCCCGTCGAACTCGCCGTTGCCCGGGATCTTCGCCTCCGCGGGCCGATCGCCGCACTCGATTTTCCCCTCGAGAACCGCGTGGCGCCCCTTCTCGCGGGCAGACTCGATCCGGACAACGTAGGTTCCCTGCAAGACGGACTTGCCGGCGGCGTCCGTGCCGTCCCAGAACAGCGAGTGCTGCCCCGGATTCCGCGTCGCGCCGCTGACGCCGTCCGTCATCGCGCGGTCCGTCCGGGCGAACGCCCACCATGCCGTCAGGGACTTCCAGTATTTCGCCTCTTTTCCCCAGACGGAGATCGTGCAGACGGGCTTCTTGGATGCGTCCTCGATCCAGACGGCGACGTAGGGCCGCTTGCCGCCGCGCCCCGACGGCCGCGCGAGGGAAAGCGTCAGGACGACCACGCTGTCCTTCGGCCACGCCCCGCCGGCGGCCGGCTTCGGCGGATCCGCGACGCCGTCGAGAAGCGCCTTCCAGCCGGGGGGGGCCCCCGGGGGGCCCCCCCCCGGGGGCACGAGGGCCAACCCCCCCCCCCCCCCCCCCCCCCCCCCCC
>CAYHQZ010000010.1:0-1753 GCA_964358555.1 uncultured Planctomycetia bacterium | reverse complement strand
CGCCCGGGGCTCGCCCGACTCGGGGACGATGAGGCACTCCGCGCCCGGAACGCCCCGCACGAGCGCAAGGCCCTCCTCCGGCGGCACCACGTTCAGGATGGCCGCGAGAATCTCGGCGGCGGCGGCGTCCTTCGCCGCCACCGTGGCGCTCAACGCCCCCTCGGCGGGTTTTCCCGTCCGGGGATCGAGAATCCGGGAATGCCGGCGGCCCGCGATCGCCGCGCGCTCGGCGAACGATCCCTTCGTCGAAACGAACAGGTCGCGCACGCGGAGACGCGCGATCGGGGGCTTGCCCTCGCCGCCCTCGCGCGGATCCGGGACGTCGATCGCCCAGGGCCCGCCAATGGCGGCGGCCGACCCGCCGATCCGCACGAGAATCCCCGACAGCGACGCGTCCTTCGCGCGGGCGGCCGCGGCGGCTCGCCCCGCCATCCATCCAATCGCTACGGCGTCCAGGTCCGGCGGCTCGTCCGTCACCTGGCATACCGTCGAGGCCGGCTGGATGACCGACCAGGCGGGGCCCTTGAGCGCCTCGACGAAGGCGGCGAGCTCGTCCTCGGCCGGGACCTTTCCCTCGGATTCGGCCCGCTTCCAGCGCGCGTGCAACCGGCCGAGGTTCGCGTGGAAGGCGTTCTTCGAGCGGATCCGCCAGTCCTCGCAGGCGGCGAGCAGTTCGACGAGCTCCGGCGAGGCCGCCACCTCGCGCCGGGCCGCGGAGGCCTTCAAAAATTCGCTCTCCGGATCGCGCGATGACGCGATCTTCGAGAGCCTGGAAATCTCCTCGAGGACGGCCTTGTCGGCGGCTTCGGCGCGCGCGGCGTCGCCGGCGACCGCATCGACCGAAAGCATCCCCCCGAGAACCCCCTCGTGCCGGAACGACCGGGCGCCCGGCGAGCCGGCGGGCGTCGCGGGCGCGGCGGAAGGATCGGCGGCGGAAAGCGAGGCGAGGAGCAGGAGGAGCGCGGCGGAAGCGGCGCGGCGTTTCAGCGGAATCATCGCGCGGATCATATCCCGCCCGGATGAAGCCTTCATGAAGGGGAAACGACGGGGGATAATGGGCGCGGGAGGAAAATCGTGAGCCACGAGGAGGACCGCGGCCGGATGGTCGAGCGCCAGATCGCCGCGCGCGGGATCCGGGACGATCGGATCCTGGCGGCCTTCCGGCGCGTCCCCCGCCACGAGTTCATCCCGGCCGGGGAGCTGCGATACGCCTATGAGGACGCCCCCGTCCCCATCGGCGACGGCCAGACGATCTCGCAGCCCTACATGACGGCCCTCATGCTCCGCTCGCTCGACCTCGAAGGAGGCGAGAAGGTCCTCGAGGTGGGTTCCGGATCGGGCTACGTCGCGGCCCTGCTTTCGGAACTCGGCGCCTCCGTGATCGGGATCGAACTCGTCACGCGCCTTGCGCGCGAATCGGCCGCCCGGCTCGCCGGGCTCGGATACGCCCGCGCCAGGATCATGGAAGGCGACGGCTCCGCGGGCCTGCCCGCCGAGGCCCCCTTCGACCGGATCCTCGTCTCCTGTGCGGCCCCGCAAGTCCCCGCGACGCTCGCAGGCCAGCTCGCCCCCGGCGGCCTGCTGGTCGTCCCCGTCGGAAATCGCCGCGAGCAGACGCTCGTCCGTGTCGCCTTTGGCGACCCAGTCTGATATCTGGCTGAGAAAGGAGGCGTCGTCGTAGCGCGCCGCGCGAAGCTCCGCGCGGATGGCTGCGACACGCTCTTCCTTCGCCACCCATTGGGAGACGAGCGAG
>CAYHQZ010000009.1:1248-33624 GCA_964358555.1 uncultured Planctomycetia bacterium | reverse complement strand
AACTGCACCCGCTTGAACTCGAGGTCCAGCACGCGGCCCAGGGCCTTAACGAGTTACGTTTTCCCGAGGCACGGAACGCCCTCGAGCAGGACGTTGCCCCCGCTGATAAGGGCGGTGATCGTCCCCTCGACGACGCGATCTTGTCCGACGATGACCTTCCCCACCTCCTCGCGAACGCGGGCGAAATCGCGGGCGAAGGCGGCGGCCTCCTTCTGCATGGCTTCCTGATCGGGCTGGGACATGTTCTCTCCTTTCATGAACGGCAAATCGGGATTCGGTTCACGGATTCTTCCCCTGATCCTTCGCGCGGCGCTTGGCTTCGAGAAGGCGTTCCATCATGGACTGGGGGGCCCTGGGCGGGCTCGCCGCTTCCGAGGGCCTCGGGGGCGGCGGGGACGCGGGGGCGGCGGGCGGCGGCGAGCGGCGAGCGGGCGGGAGCGGGGCCGTCGGGGTCGAGGCCCCGCGCGAAACGCCGGGGAGGAAGTCGATGGCCCGCTTTCGCTGCAGCAACGCCCCGAGCGTGCCCTCGGCTTTCGCCTTGCGCCCGATGCCGAGCCACCCCCGGATCACCGCGGCATCGAGCTGGATCCGCCGGATCCCGACGTCGATCGGGACGAGGATCGCAATCGCCAGGAGGAAGAAGTCCAGGATCGGCCGGCTGGACTCGCGGGGGGCGCGATCCCGGCGGAAGATCTCGTCGCCCTTCTCGGTCCCCTTCCACTCCTTCCCGCCCGTGCGCGCCGCGATCTCGCGCAAGAGGACCGGGTTCGATCGGAACCGGAGGTATTCGGCCGAATAGGGCACCGAGAATCCCCCGAGGACCCGGCCGGGCTTTCCCTCGCCCGCCCCCTCGGCGAAGACCTGATAGGAGCCGCGGCCCCAGAGGGGGAACTCGCCCTGGTAGAGCCTCGGCCCGGAGGGCTTGAGCCGGACCGTCTCGGCGCGCTCGCCGGGCCCCGCCACCTTCGCGACGACGTCGAGGAACCGATCGGACGGATGGTGGTCCTCGATGACGACGATCCCCTTCTCCCCCGCCGCGAACGTCCGCAATCGCAGGTCGGACTCCTGGGCGACCCGGGAGATGTCCACCGCCAGCTGTTTTACGAAGGGGCGGAAGCCCTCCCACTCGAGCCACTTCGCGCCCCAGCGCGGCGAGAAATCCCCCGTGAACGCAGCCGTCCGGCCCACCCCGAAGCGCCACACCGAGAGGACCGGGTCGATCTCCTCCTTCTCGGGGCCCTTGAGGATCGTCTCGGATCTTAGCTTCGGCGTCGTGAGGACGTAGCCCTTCAGGGGCGGCACCTCCCCCAGGCCCTTGAGGATTTGCGACGGGAACTCGATGGAAGGCTTGAACTCCTTCTCCTGGATCATGCTCCGGGTGAGGGTTTTCGCCTCCTTGATGAAGATGGAGGGCAGCTTGGAGGGGTCCTTCGGGAAGTAGTAGCGCCCGCCCGTCTCCTTCGCGATGGCCTGCAGGACGCCCGGGTCCACGCCCCCGTGCGGGGAGACCGCGATCGTCGAGACGCTCACGCGCGCGTCCCGGAATCCCTTCACGAGTTCCGGCGACGGCGGGGAGGGATCGCCGTCCGAGATGATGATCATGTGCCGAACCGCGGCGTCGCTCTTTTTCAGGCCGTCGAGGCCCATCTGCATCGTCGTCGCGAACGAGGGCATGTCGCCCGGCTCGCATCGGTTCACGATGGCGGCCAGGCGCTCGTATTCTTTCGCCGGGGTCAGGGGAAAGACCCACCCCTCGCCGGCCCCCGTCCAGGCGAGGATCCCGACCTCGTCTTTCTCGTTCAGGACGCGCATCGCCTCCTTCGCGATCCGTTTCGCCCAGGTGTTGCCCTCGGGAAACTCGCAGGTGTGCAGGATGAGCGCGAGCGCCCCCTTCGGGAGGACCTTTTTCGTGCTCACGTCCATCGAGACCGGGAGGGCCTCCTCGACGGGCGTCCGGTTCCAGCCGCCCGGCCCGAAGGCGTTGGGCCCGCCGACCATCAAAAAGCCCGTCCCCTGGTTGAAGACCGCGTCCCGGAGGGCCTGCAACTGGACGGCGTCGAAGGCGTCCGCGGGCGTGTTTGCGAAGATGACCGCGTCGTAGGCCAAGAGCGTCAGCGGATCCCGGGGGAACTCGTCGGCGCGCTTTTCCTCGACGACGCACGGCGCCGCACGCAGCGCCCGCGCGAGCGACTCCCAGTCGCGCATGTCGCCCCCGGGGTCCGTCACGAGGAGGACCTTTCCCTCGCCCTTTAAAAACAGCGAGCCCACCGCGACGTTGTTCTCCTTCCAGCCGTCCCGGCCCGGCGGGACCTCGATCGAGGCGGCGTACTCGTAGTGGCCCGCGCCCCGAAGCCGAAAGGGCAGGACGAAGCGGTTCTTGCCCGCGCGGTAGTCCACCATCTGCTCGAAGACGACCTGCCCGTTCTCGCGCAGGACGAGCCGCCCCCGGCCCGCGGCGAGCGAGGAGAGCACGAGCGTCGATTCGTAGGTCTCGCCAATCTTGACGGACGCCGGGAGGTCGAGCCGCTCCAGCCAGACCTCGTGCTCGTAGCCGTAGGAGACGGGCAGGACGTCCACCGAGATCCCGCGCGACTTCAGCTCGTCGAGGACGGCCGCGGCGCTGCCCTCCGTCTGGACGCCGTCGGACATGAGCAGGATCCGCCCCTGCCCGTCCTCCGGTATCATCGCGGCCGAGAGCGAGAGCGCCTTCTCGATGCTCGTGCCGTCCTTCGCGATCCGGGCGTTCACCGCCTCGAACGGCAGCGGGCTTTTCCTCGGCGGGTGCTCCACCGCGGCGTTGCGCGCGAAGACGACGAGCCCGGTCTCGTTGCCCTCCGGGCGGGCCTTGTCGATCCGAAGGATGGCGCCGATCGCGGCCTCCGAGGCCGCCTCCCCGATCGAGTCGGAGAGGTCGAGCGCGTAGATCAGCGTGAGGGTCTCGTTGCGCCGGACGGCGCGGGGCTCGGCCAGGAGGGCGGAGAGCATCCCGGCGAGCAGCAGCCGGGAGACCAGCGCCGCGCGGCCGCGGAAGCCCGAAAGGGCGCTCCAGCCGGCCGCGTGCATCCAGGCGATCCAGGGCGCGGCGGCGGGCAGCAGCAACAGCCACGCGGGCCGGGTGAAGCGGACGACCCCGCGCGCGTCGAGAATCGCGGCGGCCCCCAGGAAGGCGGCGACGGCGATCGCGGCCGGGAGGAAGGCCTTCCAGCCGACGGCCCGCCGGGCCGGGGGCCAGACGCTCTTCAGGACGGCGAGGAGGAGGCGCTTCATGGTCGCAGATCCGAAATCCTTCGGTTCCCCGTGTCCGCGACCCGGACGCGGCCTTTCGAGTCCACGGCGAGTCCCCAGGGCGTCTTGAACTGCCCCGGATCGGAGCCGAGCCCGCCGAACCTCCCGAGCAGGCGTCCATCGAAGCCGATCCGTGAGACACGGGCGGGACCGTATTCGATCGTCCAGAGGCAGCCGTCCGGGCCGACGACGATGTCATACGGAAGATCGAGCCGCAGATCGCCGCCCGGCGGTGCGAGGATCCCCTCGAAGGCGCCTGCGTCGGAAAAGACCTGGATCCGCCCGTTCACAGCGTCGGCGACGTAGATCTTGCCTTGGCGCCAGACGAGGGCCTGGGGCCGCTGGAACTGCCCGGGCTTCGTCCCGAACCCCCCGAAGGCGAGCATGAACTTTCCGTCCTTCGTGAATTTCTGGATCCGATCGTTTCCGCCGTATTCGCTGACGTAGAGGTTGCCCGCGACGTCCTCGGCCACGTCCACGGGGTAGAGGAATTCGCCGGGGCCCGTGCCCTCACGGCCGAACGAGCCCGTCACCCGGCCCTGGGCGTCGAAAAACAACACCCGGTGGTAGTGGGTGTCCCCCACCGCGATCCGGCCGTCCGAAAGCACACAGATCCCCTCGGGATTCCCCGCCTTGGATTCCGGCATCCGCCAATCGCGCGTAAGCGTTCCGTCGGCGTCGAAGACGAAGACCCGCCCGCCGGTGTCGAGGGCGAGGATCGAATCCTTCGGGCCGACCGCGAGGCTTCGGGGCGCGGGCAGCCGGTTCCCCTCCGGCGGCAGGTGCCAGTCGGGGGCGGGCTTCAGGGGGATGTCCTGTGCGTCGCTCCGCCCGCAACCCGCAGCGAGCGCGAGGAATGAAGCGAACAGCAGCGCCAGGAGGGCGCGGACGCCCACCCGGTCCCCCCGCGCAAGCAGCGGCCCCGGCGGGCGGTGGAAGAAGCGGCGATGGATCCCGGTCGGCTCGTGGCGCAATTCGACCTCCTCGACGGCGCCGCAAAAGCGCGTCTCCTCAACGACGGCCCGGCCCTCCGGGGCGCGCGAAATTCCGGTTTGCTCGGGCCGCAGGCACACGCACGAGGAGACGCTCCGCCCCAGCCAGCGCGCGGCCTCCTCGGGCGTAAGCCAGTTCGCCTCCCCCAGGCTTTCCGCGACCTCGGCCGTCGGCGGCCGCCAGTAGCAGTCCGCGACGGCCCCCTCGTGGACGACGCGGCCCTCGCGCAGGACGACGACGCGCGCCGCCTCGGCCAGAACGCTGCCGGACTCGTGGGTCGAGAAGACCAGCGAGGCGTTCGTGCGCGCGAGGCGCTCCCGGATGGCCGCCCAGCCGGCCGTCCGGCGCGCGGCGTCGACATGGGCGAGCGGCTCATCCAGGACGAGGACGCGCGGCGCCGCCGCGAGCGCGCGGGCAACGGACAGGCGCGAGCGCTCGCCCTGCGAAAGAAGGTCCGGGTGCGCCCGCGCGCGGCCCGACAGATCGAAGGCCTCGAGCAGCGCTCCGATCTCCGAAGGCTGCGTCCCCGGCGGGGCGACTCTTTCCAGGTGCTCCCGGACGGTGAGGTGCCGCCACAGCCCGCCGTCCTGCGCCGACCAGAAGAGCGGAAGTCCGGCCCGCCCGTCGGGGAAGGTCCGCTCGATCCCCCCCGCGCTTGCCGCCTCGAACCCGACCAGCAGGTTCAGAAGCGACGTTTTCCCCGAGCCCGACGGCCCGAGGATCGCCGTCACCCCCGGCCGGATCCGCAGGCTTAGGACCGAAATCCTGCGCCCGAGCGAGACGTTCGAGAGCGTCCAGAGCGGGGAGGCGTCCGGGGGAGCGGCGTCAGGCATCGTCCCTCCCGGGGGAAAGCATGGCGGCGCCCATCCGGCCAAACGCCAGCAGGATCGCGGGGACGAGGATCGCCGCGGCGAACATCGCCGAGAGCGTAGGCCCGCTGCGGAAGTGCGCCTGGTTGTAGAGAAACACCGATACGGGCGTCATCGCCGGCGGGGAGAGGACGGCCGCGGCCGTAAGGTCGAACACGGCGACGAGGAACGCGACGGAGGCGATCCAGAAGACGGCCCTCCCCCGGATTTCCCACGAGATTCGCCGGGCCCGCCTTCTCCGCGCGGGCTCGCCGGCGGCGAGGAGCGCGGAGGCGTGCAAGCCCTCGGACATCCCGCGCCCGAGAAGGAGGCGCAAAAACAGGGCCCAGGGCAGCACCAGGAGCGTCAGCGCGATCACGAGCGGGACGGGGGAATCGTAGGCCCATCGCAGGGCGTCCCGCTGGAACAGCCACAGCAGCCCCAGCGACAGCGCGAGCGGGCCGGCCAGCCCGGGGACGATGAGCGGCGCAGCGACGAGCGCGACGCGGACGCGCCGGCCCCCCGCCGCGACGCCCGCGAGGAGGACCGCGAAGGCCGCCGCCGGAATCGCGAACACGAGGCTCGCCAGAATCCCCCGCCAGAACGTGAGATTCACGGCAAGCGAATCGATCCCCTTCATCGTTCCCGTACAAACGAACCCGAGGGGCCAAAGGGTCGACAAAAACGCGGCAAGGGAAAGAACCGCCCACCCGAGCGCCCCGCCGGCCGCTTCCGCCGCCGCCCCGCCGCCTGCCTGCGCGCGCCCCCGCCCGCGGACGAGGGCAATCGCCAGCGGGCCTGCGATCAGGAGTTGCGCAAGCAGCGGGAGGGCCGCCATCCCAAGCGTCGACCCCGCCGACGCCCCGCCCGCCTGGGCGTCGAAGATCGAGACCGTCCAGGACCGGCGGTAGAGAAGCGAAGCGATTTCAAGCTCCAGGAACGAGAAGAACAGGACCAGCCCGAACGCGACGGCGAAGCGCCGCGAAGGCCCGCGAATCCACACGCCGAAGTGCGAAAGAAGGCTTGCGTGCCGGAGGAGGCGATCGCAGAACACCCCCTCCGCCGAGACCGGAGGCGGGGGCGCGAAGAGAAGGGCCAGCGCCGCGAGCGGCAGCCCCCGCGCGGCGAGGATCAGCAAATACATCGCCTCCCGGCCCGCGTCGCCCTGAAGCCACGGAACCGGAACGTTCGCCCACGCGTATCCCGGCAGGAGCGCCGGCGTAAAAAGCGGGGAGAGCATCAGCGCCCAGGCGAGCCGCCGCGACGCAGGCAAGCGTCCTTCCAACGCGGCCAGCGCCCATCGCGCCCCCGCCGTCGCAAGCAGGGCCGCGACGCCCCCCCGCCCGAGCGCGATGAGAACGTCGGCAATCATGCGGTTCCGTTCAGGGATTCGCCTTGAGCCACTCGAGGCACTCGTTCCGCGCCTTCAAGAGGCCCTTCAGGGGCACGCCCTTCTTCGCGGCCTCGGCGAGGGGGCGGACCTCCTCGGGCAGCGACCTCTCGTCCACGGGCCCGAGCGGGATCTGGCGGGACCTCGAGCGCGCGAGGGCGAGTTCCGTTTCGGCCGAAAGGAGGAAATCCGCGAGCCTCTTCGCCGACTCCAGCCGCCTCGCCCCCTTCACGATCCCGACGGTGTTGGGGATGCAGATGGTGGCGTCCGACGAGCCCGGAACCGCCGCTTCGAGCCGCGATCCGGCCGGAAGGAGGGTGCCGGCCGGCTTCATCCTCACCGGCTTGCCCGCGTCCTTCGCCTCGAAGTAGTCGTCCGTGTCCGTGTATCCCTGGTCGCACACCCCGGACGCGACCTCGTCCTTCACGGCCGCGTTGCCGCGGACCTCGCGGATCCCCTGCGCGCGACAGCGGCCGTGCCAGGCCTTCACGCGATCGGCGCCCCACAGGTTCCACAGGACGGCGTAG
Organism: uncultured Planctomycetia bacterium; assembly: GCA_964358555.1. Taxonomy (GTDB): domain Bacteria; phylum Planctomycetota; class CAYHQZ01; order CAYHQZ01; family CAYHQZ01; genus CAYHQZ01. The sequence goes on along the minus strand of CAYHQZ010000009.1, from coordinate 26,581 downwards.
TGGGTGAGCGTCGTCCCGTAGAGCGGCTTCGCGATCGCGATGCGCGAGCAATCCCTGCCATCGTCGTGCGGGGCGTCGGCCGGCAGGCGGATCCCCCCGAAAGGATCCCGCCCGGAGGATAGCCTCTCCGTATTCCAGATGAGCACCCGCAGCCTTCCTGCGAACCCCGCCCATCGGCCGTCCTCGTCGCGGTAGCGTTCCGGCATCCGCGCCCAGCCCGGCCCCTTGTAGGGCTCGAGAATCCCCTTCTCGGCCAAGTCCATCGTCCCCATCGCCTCGTTGTTCCAGAACACATCGCAGACCGGATGCTCGCGTTCGGCGAGAAGCCGCTCCACGAGGCCCAGCGACTTCGCCGCCTCGGTGTCGTATTTCGGCGCGACCCGGATCCCGGCCTTCGCCTCGAAATCCTTCAGGATCGAGTCCGCGAAGACGGCGTCGTGGGCGCAGTAGACGACGAGGGCGTCCGAACCGCCGCGAAAGGCGAACTTCCAGGCGGCGAACACGAGAACGGCGAGAACGAAAACGGCGAGGAGACGCCTCATGGCGCGGGCGGGGCCTTCCCCTCCGGCGGCGTGAGCGTGTCGAAATACTTCTGGATGGCGTCGTGGTAGCCCGGCGGGACCTGCTCCTTCAGGATCGCCTCCTGCGCGCCCTGCTGGACGTCCTTGATCGAGCGCTGGTAGTCCTCCTTGGCCTCGCCCTTCTTGGCCCCGCCCTTCGTCTTCCACTCCATGAGCATTTTCCCCGCCTGGAGGGCCGGCTTCTCCTTCTCCGTCTGGAAGGCGCTCTTCTTCGTGTCGTCCTCGGGGGCCTTGCCGCCCGCACCGACCCCGGGCCCTCCCATCCCGCCGCCCGAGCCGTCCCCGGGCTCCTTCCCGCCGCCATCGCCGTCTCCGCCCTCGCCGCCCTTCGCCAGGAGCTTCAGGTAAAACTGTTCGTAGGATTCGATCCCGCCGCAGCCGCCCTTGCACTTCCCGCCGGGACACTTCCCCGTCGGGCAGCGCGCCCCGTCGAGGCCGCCCTCCCCGTTGAGCTCTTTCGCCAGCGCCAGGACCCGCAGCATCTTCTCCAGGTCGTCCAGATCCCGCAGGGTCTGCCCGAACGCCTCCATTTCCAGCTCGGAGAGCTCGAGCGCCTCCCGCAGGGCCTCCAGCGCCTCCGGGGAGAGCTCCATCCCCTGCAGCGACCGGCACTCCTTGAGCATCTCCTGCGCGCGCGCCATCGCCTCCCGCAGGGCCTCGTTGCCGGCCTCCCGCTCGAGGAAATCGCGCAGCGCCTCGAGGCTCCGCTCGGCGTCGTCGAGGGCCTTCTCCCGCTCGGCCGGGTCGGCGGCCTTCTCGAACTTCTCGAGGGCCTGCTCGATCGCCTTCAACTCGCCCTCGAGCGGCTTCGAATCGCCCTTCTCCAGCGCCTTCTTCCACTCGGCCGCCTTCTCGAGGTCCTTCGCGCCGAGGGCCTGGGCCATCGACGACGCGTCGCCGCGCTCCTCCATGTTCTTGAGCTTCTCCTCGGAGAGGCGCTTCCACAGTTCGCTCAACGCCTTCTGGTCCATCGAGATCTTGGCGAGGTTCGCCTTCGTCTCGACCGGCTTCATCTCGTTCAGCTGCTTCTCCAGATCCTTCAGGGCCTGCTCGATGGGCTTCGAGTTCTCGGCCTTCGGATCGCCCTTCTCGACTTTTTCGATCTTGATCTGGAGGTCCTTGCGGGCGCTCGCGATCCGCTCGCGCCTCTCGGCCGCGCGGGCGCGCGCCTTCGCCTTGCCGAACGGGTCCATCTGCGGCAGGAGCAGGACGCCCGCGAGCAGCGCGACCGTGGCGATCCCCGCCGCTCGGGCCGCGGGGGCGAAGTGGTAGGGCACGACCGCCCAGGGGCGGACCGTCGTGGATCTCACCTCCGCCTGCGCGAGGACGACCGGCTGGTATTCCCCGAGGGAACCCTCCAGCATCGAGGCCGTGAGGAAGAGATCCTTTCCGCCGCAGGCGGCGTCGATCCGGCGCGCGATTTCGGCGCTTCGCGACCGGCGCGAAACAAGGACGGCGATCCCGCCCGCGACCGCGGGGACCGCGAGGACCGAGAGCGGGACAAGCTCCACCGCCAGGAGGCCCAGGACACGGCCGAGGATCAGCAAGAGCGCATAGACGCCGGCCGCGGCCCACAGGGCGGGCAGAAAGCGCCGGATGCCGCTCTCGACGCGGAGCCTCCGGGCCACCCGCACCATGAGATCGGAGAGCCAGCGCGCCTTCGGCGCCGCGGCCTCCCGGGTCCCTTCCATTGCGCTCCTTTCCGGCATTCTCGACCCCCGCCAGCGTTTATTCAAGAAACGAACGCCGCCCCCTACGGGTTCACGAATCCGATTCGGGACGGCGGCCACACCACCAGGAAGGCCCGCCCGCGAATCCGCCCGGCCTCGACGGTCCCCTCGAACCGGCTGTCCTGCGAATCGGACGAGTGGTCGCCCAGGACGAAATACCCGCGCCCGCAGGGGGCCTTCGCCCCCTTCCGCAGCGTCCCGTAGGGCAGGTACGCGAGGCTCGCCAGCGACTTAGGCCTCGGCGGGACCGAATCGCCCACCCGGACCGCGCCGCCCTCCAGCGAGAGCGTCTCTCCGGGCAACCCCACGACCCGCTTCATGACCGGAATGCCATCCGCATTCTCGAAGGCAACGACGTCCCAGCGCCGCGGGGAGCGGAACCAATAGCTCGCCCGCTCGGCCAGGACCCAGTCGCCCTGTCCCGGCCCCGACCCCGTCCCCTGGAGCGTCGGGGACATCGAGGGCGAGGCCACGACGGACAGGTCGAACGCGAGGACATAGACGATGAACAGCAGCCCCACGCCCGCGAGCACGCGCTCCACGATCCGAAGCAGCCGGCGGACGGGCGAAGGCCTCGGAGGCGCGCTCACGGAGCCGCCTCGCCGGGCGCCCCCGGCTTCGAGGGCGGCTGGCCGGATTCGCTTGCCGCCCGCCGAATCTCCGCGCGCCGTTCCTCCCATTGGAGGGTCGAGGAACGGGGAACCCCCATCGTATGCCGCGGCTTCGACGAGACGAGGCAGGCGAACAGCCCGACGCTCGCCGCGCCGACGGCCGCGATGCGGGACACCCACGCGCCGAGCCCCGCGTCGGCGCTCTCCGGCGGCTCGGGGGGCTCCGGATCGACGGGACCGGGAAAGACCGGTTCGATCTTCATCTTCGTTCCTCCTTCAGCAAACGTCGGCGGGTTCGGAGCGGGCCGTTCCCAGCGCACTCGCGGCCGCCCGGATGCAGGCCTTTTCGAACGAACAGAGCAGCGCGTCGGGCGACCCCGGCTCGCCCGTCCTCGCGAAATTGGCGCAGCGGCAGGCCGTGTCGCATGCCGAGCGGACGGGGCAGCCGAGGCAGGCGGGCGCCTCGCGCGTCCCGCCGGCGGGCATCCCCGGGAAGTCCTCCCCCTCGAGGGCGTGGCCGGGCAGTCGCATCGGATTCGCCTCGTCATCCGCGCCGATCAGCCGCTCGCAGGGATAGAGCCGCCCCGACGGGGCGACGGCGATTTCGCCGTCCCCGAACCCGCAACGCGCCGAAGGCGGGCACGGCAGGCGCGCGAGCCGCGACACCTTCTCCTCGAGCCATCCGATCCCGAAGGCCCTCGGGTCCTCGAGCCACAGCCCGGCGCAGCGCTCCACCGCCGCCTCCAGGCGAGTTCGATCCGCCGGGGTCCAGCGGGCATGCAGGTCCAGCGAGGGCTCGAACCGCCGGACGCCGCGGCCGCGCAAGAACCGGATCCCGTCCGGAAGCGCGTCGACCCCGTCGGGGCGGACGACCATCACGACGCGGAACTCCTTGCCCGCCTCCCGCAGCCGCTGCATCGTCCCGAGAACCGCCTCCGACGAAGCCTTCCCGTCCGCCGTCCGGCGGTGGCGATCGTGGATGTCCGGGAGGCCGTCGTGGCTCACCGCGAGGTCCAGGTCCGGACGCGTCAGGACCTTCCAGGCCTCCGGTCCCGCGATCGTTCCGTTGGTGGTCAGCGTCGCTAAGAGGGAAATCCCCCGCTCCCGCGCGCGCCGCCCGGCGTGGTCCAGCATCCCGGACACGAATATAGGCTCGAGGAGCGGCTCGCCCCCGTAGAACCCGAGATCCAGCGTCCCGCCGTCTCGGAGGGAGGCCAGCGCGCGGTCCACGGCCTTGCGGCCGACGGCTTCGGGCATCGCGCGGGGGGATTTCGGCCCGGCGTTGCAGTAGGCGCACCGGAGGTTGCAGTCGTGGGTAACCGACAGGACGAGGCCGAAAATCTCTCGGCGGTTCATGGCGGATCCGGGGATTTCCACCGTGGGGCAGAAACTATTATCTAGTATCACGCCCGTTCGCCCGTGTCAAGCCCTTCCCGCCCGCCGACGCGCCGCTTGACAACCCGCCAGCCCCGCCCGGTAATCGGGGGATGTTGAGGGATCCGACGGGCCGGAAGAAGGCCGTCGCCCTCCTTTCGATCGCCTCGAACGCCACCCTCGTCGGCCTCAAGATCGTCGTGGGGCTCGCCGTCGGGTCGGTCGCGATCCTGTCCGAGGCAATCCACTCGGGGCTGGACCTCGTCGCCGCCATCATCGCGTTCGTCGCCGTGCGCGAATCGGGCAAGGCCCCCGACCGGGAGCACCCCTTCGGCCACGGGAAGGCCGAGAACATCTCCGGCACCATCGAGGCCCTCCTCATCTTCGCGGCCGCGGCCTGGATCATCTACGAGGCCGTCCGGCGGATCCTCCGCCCGGAGCATCTGGAGATGCTCGGCTGGGGCGTCGGCGTCATGCTCGTCTCGACGCTCGTGAACATCGCCGTCTCCCGGCGGCTCTTCCGGATCGCGAAGGAGACGGAGTCCATCGCGCTCGAAGCCGACGCCTGGCATCTGCGCACCGACGTCTGGACGTCCGCCGGCGTCATGGCGGGCATGGGCATCCTCTGGATTGCCGAGGGGAACCTCCCGCCGGAGTCCCAGGTCCACTGGATCGACCCCGTGGCCGCCCTTGTCGTCGCGGCCCTGATCCTCCGCGCCGCCTGGGAACTCACGGTGAAGTCGGCCCGCGACCTCATGGACCAGGGGCTTCCGGACGACGAGCTGGCCTGGCTGCGCGAACTCATCGGCCGGCACGCCCCCGTCGTGCGCGGGTTCCACTGGCTGCGCACCCGCCGCGCCGGGGCGATACGGTTCGTCGAGTTCCACATGCTGGTGGACGGACGGATGAGCGTCGCGGATTCCCACCGGATCACCGACGAAATCACCCGGGACGTCCGCGCCCGCTTCGAGACCGCGAACGTCCTGATCCACATCGAGCCCTGCGACAACCGCTGCGGCCCGGACTGCGACCGCGGCTGTCTTCTGTCCGGCCCCGACCGGGAGGCGGCCTTCCGCAAGATCCACGACCGCGAGCCGGCGGAGGGATAGGGCGCCCTTCCCTTCCGTCGGCTTGACGATCGGGACGGGGGAGTCCCAGAATCCCGGGCCTCGCGGAACGAACACACCACAAGAAAGGCGAACATGAGCGAGAAGAAATCGAAGCGCGTCGAGTTCCTCTACCTCCAGCAGGAAGACTGCATCAAGGCCGGCGGATTGGACATGGCCGGCACGATGAAGGCCGTCGAGCGGTCCTTCTTTCTGCACGGCAAGGGCGACTTCATCATGCCGGCGAAGCCCGTCATCCGCTGGGGCGGCCCCGAGACGGAGGAGACGAGCGGGCGGATCATGTCGATGCCGTCGCACCTCGGCGGCACGGCCAGCGCGGACGAGCTTAAGAAGCGCGGCCTCCTCGGCCCCGTGAACACCTCCGGAATCAAGTGGATTCCGAGCAAGCCCCACAACCCATCGAAGCACGGCCTGCCCCGGGCGAATGCGATCATCATCATCGTGGATCCCGACACGCTGATGCCCGCCTGCATCATGGACGGCACGCTGGTGAGCGCCATGCGCACGGGCGGCGCCTCCGGCGTCGCGGCAAAGTACCTCGCGCGAAAGGGCGCGAAAGTCATGGGCCTCGTGGGCGCGAGCGTCCAGGGCGTCACCCAGACGATGGGGATGAAGCAGGGCGCCCCCTCCCTCGAGGTCTGCAAGGTGTTCGACTTGAGCCGCAAGACCTGCGAGACGTTCATCGGCCGGATGAAGGAGCAAAACGTGCCGATGGAGTTCCGGATCGTGGACAACGCCGAAGCCGCCTTCCGCGACTCCGACGTCGTCAACACCGCCACGATGGCGCGCGAGCCCTACGTGAACGGGGACTGGTACAAGGAGGGCGTGCTCCACTGCGAGATCTCCTTCTGGGACACCGCGCCGGAGACCTTGAAAAAGGTCGACGCCGTCTTCGTGGACGACTGGTACCAGGTGAAGCACCACGGCGTGGACGTCGCCTGGCGCGCCGTCCGCGACGGGGCCATCCCCGAATCGAAGATCCGCGGCAACCTGGGCGAGGTCGTCGCAGGCCTGAAGCCCGGCCGGCTCTCCGATAAGGAGAAGATTTTCTTCAACCCGATCGGATTGGGCATCCACGACCTCTCGGAGGCGTTCCGGGTCTACCAGAACGCGCTGGCGAACGGAATCGGCAGGAAACTGCCCCTATGGGACAACCCGGTCTTCGCCTGACGCCCTACGGCGCGCCGAGAATCAGGTCCATCGCCCGGTTCGTCAGCGCCCCCGTCCGGCCGGTGCTGATACAGCGGCCCTTGCCCCGCAGCTCGTCCACGACGGTCTGGATGAGGGGCTGCTGGACGTGGGGCGGATTCGGGATGTCGAACGCCTCGACGGCGCCGCCCCGCCGGAGGAGGACGGGCGCTTCGCCGAACGTCGAGTAGGAGATCGTCCCCTCGGAGCCCAGGATCTCCGCGCGATCGGAAACATCGTCCGCGCAGAAATTCCAAAGCCCCGTGCCGAGCGCCCCGCTCTCGAACTCGAAGACGGCGCTCGCCGCGTCGTCGGCGTCGTAGAGCCGGCCCTGGTTCGCGGACCGCCCGCCCGCCGATCGGATCGGGCCGAGGAGGAACAGCAAAAGGTCGATCATGTGCGAGCCCAGGTCGTGGAAGTAGCCGCCGCCGGACACCTTCGGGTCCACGCGCCAGTGCTTCACCCCCTGCCGATCCTTCTCGATCGCGGGCCTCGTGTAGCGGACGTCGACGGCCCGGACGGCCCCGATCCGCCCCTCCTCGATGAGGGCCTTCACCTTGAGAAAACGCGGCAGGGCCCGGCGGTAATAGGCGACGAACAGGGGCACGCCCGCCGCCTCGCAGGCGGCGATCATCTCGAGGCACTCGGCGTGGTCCATCCCCATGGGCTTTTCCACGTAGACGGGCTTCCCCGCCCGCGCCGCGGCGAGGACGTATCGCAAGTGCGAGGACGGCGGCGTCGCCACGTAGACCGCGTCCACGCCCGGATCGCGGATGAGCGCGTCGGCGTCGTCGTACCACTTCGGAACCCCGTGCCGCCGCGCGTAGTCTTCCGCGAGCCCCCCGTTCCGCCGCATCACCGCGACAAGCGCCGATCCCTCCGCCTTCTGGAACCCCGGCCCGCTCTTCGCCTCCGTCACCTCCCCGCACCCCACGATGCCCCAGCGGATCGCGTCGTTCCCCATCGCCGGGGCATCTTACACAGCGCGCCTACCGCGCAGGCGCCCCAGGCGAGAAAACGCTCCACGACCTCCGGGTTTTGCCGCTGAATCTACCTTGTGCCGGCGGCCTTCGGCGCCACGCCCCTGTTCACGCCTGTGGCGCAGGCGAGGACCCAGCGGCGCAGACATCGGATCGCGGCTTCGCGGGCGTCCTGAACGATCCGTAGGAACCGGACCCGGACCCATCCGCCAACCCACGAGATGACAAGGTCCGGCCCATCGGTCCCGGCGGGCTCGGCCAGCACCTCGGTAACCACTGCATAGGGAATCGCCACCTGCCGGCTGTCCGCGTCCAGGTGGAACGCCGCGGACGTGACCAGGAAACTGCCGGCGACGGGCAGCTCCGCCCCGAACCAGATCTCGTGGTTCTTCCGCAAGCCGGAACGCCGGGGCACGAAGAAGAGGGATCGTTCCACGAATTCGAGGGATGCGCGGCCGGTCCAGGAGCCTGGATATGTGGAGCCGCGGGAACCGAAGACCCTCGAGAGATCGCGGAGAAAATCCGCCTCGGGATAGGCGTTTTCGGAGATGGCGGGCGCGACGGCGGGTGCCGACGCAGGACCGATCGCCGGCGCGGGAGGGGCTGCGGGCGGGGCTGGGGGGGACGGTGCAGGAGCGACCGCCGGTGCCGGAGGGATCGCCGGCTTGGGGGAGGTCACAGGCGCGCCAGGAACGGCGGGCCCGTCAAGGGCGGCAGGCGCATGAGGGACCGCGGGCACAGGCAGGACCGCGGGTGGAGGAACCGCGGGATTGGAAGAGGCTGGAGGCACGGCCGCCGCAACCGACCCGGGCGCAGGCCTGGAGGCAGGCGAAGGCACGGGCGAGGCGGCGGCGTGGCGCTCCGCCGAAGCGGCCGGCGGGTGGCGGACCGCCACCTTCTCCTCCAGCGTCTCCCATTCGGCCTCGACGGCCTCCCGCGCGGCCTCGAGGGCCCGCGAACGCAACTGCAGCTGGAAGCCCTTTACGCGCTCTTCGACCCTGGAGGAAATCACCGCGCCGGTCTCCTCCGCCACGTCCCGGGCCGTCTTCCGCACGGACTCCAGGGTCTCGTCTCGGAGCGACACCCCTATCGTGCGCGCCGATTCCTCGGCCGACCGGCGGGCCTCCTCAATGGTTTTTGCCGAGACATCCCCGGCGATCGTCCGGACCTGCTCGATGGCCTTCTGAAGGACATCCCGCCCGATCCGTTCCGCATTCGCGTCGACCGCGGCGGCTGCAATCGCCTCGGCCCTCTCCGCCGCCTTCCGCATGATCTCGCGGCCGATCTTGTCCGCGGCCTCGTTCGCGACCGAACGGGCGGAATCCATCGCCTGCTCGCGGATCTCGCGGGCCACCGATAGGAGCCGTTCCTCCGTGCTTCGCGCTATCCCTTCGGCCGCGACCTTCAACCCCACGACGGATTTCTGCGCAACGCCCTCGGCCGCGATCCGCGCCTCCCCGATCGCCTCCTGCGCGATTGCCCGGGCCACGGCCTTCGCTTCCTCGACCGCCTTCCGGGCGGCTTCATCCGCCACGGCCCTCGACTCCAAAACGGACTTCCGAACGATCCCCTCGGCCGCAATCCGGGTCTCCCCCATCGCTTTCCGCGCAACCCCCTCGACATGGGCTTTCGCCTCTTCGGCCGCCTTCCGAGCGATCCCGGCCGAGGCCTTCTGAAGGGCCAAAAGGGCGAGTTCGACGGCCTTGCTCGAATTTTCCGCGACGGATGCGGCGGCGAGCGCCCGGGCGTCCTCGACCGCCTTCGCGGCCAGGCCCCGCGCCTCTCCCGCCGCCTCCGCCGCGACTTGCTTCGCCTGCTCGACGGAAGCGCCAATCCCGTCCTGGACGATCCGGAAGGCTTCCTCCCGGATCGGCTTGGCGGTTTCCCGGACCGCCTCCAGAATCGGCTTGCGGGCGGCCTCCACCTCCTCGCGCGCGGCGGTCACCGCGGCCTCGCGGGCGCTCCGGATGATTTCCGCCCGGGCGTCCTGTGAAACCGCGCGGATCACCCGGACCGACTCCTCCCCGCTCTGGCGCGCGACTTCCTGCGCGACCCGCATCCCCTCCGCGAGGGCGTCGGCACGGGCGCGGGCAGCGGCCTCGAGAATCTCCTCCCCCGCCTTCCGGATCGTCCCGGCCGCCTCCTCGCGTACGCCCCGAAGATTTTCGAGAACCTTGCGGCTGAGCTCGAGGACGATCTCGGACCCGGCCTTCTCGAAAATCTCTCGAGCCGAATCCCGCGCGGCTTCGCGGGCTGCGTGGAGGATCTCCTCGTGGACACCGCCCTCGACCGGAGGGGCGCCCCGCGGGGTGGTCCTCTCGGCGGATTTCGCCACGGCGTCGGCGGAGCGCTGGGCCTTCTCATGGAGGCGATCCGCGACGCCCTTGGAGGCCTCGCCCGGATCGCCCTTCCGGTGGGGTGGAACGACGCTCGGCACATGGGGCATCGGATCACTCCTTCGCGGGCGCCCCGCGGGTCCCCTCGATCCGCACGAGCGCCCGCCCGACGGAATCGCGCCACTCGAAACGATACGCGAACGCCGTCTTCGTCAGGTCGAAGCCATCGACAAGGGCGCGCACACTGCATACGTTCGTAGAAGAACTTCTTCAGCGCAAGGTACCCGTCGAGACCGAGAAGGAAAATAAACGTTCGTGATGGCACGGATAGAAAAGCGGATTGGGAGTTGGGAAGGCGATAGGGCGGAAAGAGGACCAGAAGAACAAAATTATTTCCGCCGACTTCGGACACTGGATCTGGACCCAGTCATTTTCCCCCGCCCCCTTTGCCTCCGCCCGCCGCTCGCTAGAATCCCCGCTTCCCATGTGGACTATCGGCGTCGACGTCGGAGGGACGTTCACCGACCTCATCGGTTTCGAGGGCGGGAAGGTGAAAACCTGGAAGGTCCTCTCAACGCCGGCCGATCAGTCGGTCGGGATCCTCCAGGGGCTGCGGGAGATGGGGGTCCTCGAGCCCGGCAACACCGTCATCCACGGCTCGACGGTCGCGACGAACGCGCTCTTGGAGCGCAAGGGCGCGAAGATCGCCTTCGTCACGACGAAGAACTTCGAGGACGTCCTCGCCATCGGCCGCCAGGCCCGCCCGCACCTCTACGACATCCAGCAGGACAAGCCCCCGGCGCTGGTCTCCCGCGACCGGATCTTCGGGGTTGTCGAGCGCGTCACGGCCGGCGGCGAGGTGCTTCAGCCCGTCGACCGCGCCTCCCTCGAGGAGGCGGTTAGGCTTGCGAAGGAATCGGGCGCCGAGGCCGTCGCCGTCGGCTTCCTCTTCTCGTTCGCCAACCCCGCCCACGAGGAGGAGGCGGCCAAGGCCCTTTCCTCCCTCGGCATCCCGGTTTCCGTCTCGTCCCGACTCGTCCCCGAGTACCGCGAATACGAGCGGTTCTCGACCGCCGCCGTGAACGCCTACGTCGCCCCGAAGATGTCGCGCTACCTGGGCAACGTCGTCAGCGGCCTAAACGGCATCACGCTCCGGATCATGCAGTCGAACGGCGGCTCGATCTCCGCGAAGACCGCCGCCGAGGAGGCCGCGCGCACGGTCCTCTCCGGCCCCGCGGGCGGCGCGGTCGGCGCGCTCGTCTCGGGCCTCCAGGCGGGACATAAGCGCCTCATCACCTTCGACATGGGCGGAACCTCCACGGACGTCGCCCTCATCGACGGGGGCTTGAAGACCACGACGGAATCCGTCGTCGCCCATTGCCCCGTCCGCATCCCCATCATCGAAATCCCCACGGGCGGCGCCGGCGGCGGCTCGATCGCGCGGCGCGACGACGGCGGCGCCTTGCGCGTCGGGCCCGAGAGCGCCGGCGCGGACCCCGGCCCCGCCTGCTACGGCCGGGGCGGGCAACTGCCCTGCACGACGGACGCGAACCTCGTCTTGGTACGGCTTTCGGAGGCCCACTTCCTCGGCGGCCGGATCGGCCAGCACCGCGCCCGCGCCGAGGAGGCGGTAGGCCGGCTCGCGGAGTCGCTCGGCATCCCGATGCTGCGCTGCGCGGAGGGAATCATCCGCGTCGCGAACGCCACGATGTCGCGCGCCATCCGGGTCATCTCGGTGGAGCGCGGCTACGACCCCCGCGACTTCGCGCTGCTCTCGTTCGGCGGCGCCGGCGGCCTGCACGCGGCCGACCTGGCGGTTGGCCTCGGGATGTCCACGATCATCGTCCCCCGCCACGCGGGGCTTTTGTCCGCCGTCGGGATGCTCCACGCCGACATCGTGAAGGACTACGCGGCCGCGGTCCTGAAGGACACCGCCGAATTCGAGCCTCGCGACATCGAGCGCGCGTTCGCGCCGCTGGAGAAGCAGGGGGCGGCCGATCTCAAGTCCGAGGGCGTGAAGCCCGGCTCCATCCGGCACGTCCGGACGCTCGAGATGCGCTACAAGGGCCAGTCCTTCGAGATCACTGTTCCCTACGGCCCGCGGTTCGCCGCCGAATTCCACCGCCTCCACGAGCGGGCCTACGGCCACAAGGATGTGAAGCGCCCCACCGAGATCGTGGCGCTCCGAATCCGCTCGGTCGGAACGCTCCCGAAGCCGCCTCGGTTCCTGGTGGGCAAGACCGGCCGGGGCTCGAAGCCCGAAGCCGCCCAGAAGATCTACGCCGACGGCCGCTGGCACGACGGCTTCGTCTACGACCGCGAGACGCTGGCCCCGAACGTCCCCGTGAAGGGCCCCGCCCTCCTCATCGAATCCTCCTCCACCACGTTCCTGCCGCCTCGCTACAGCGCGCAGATCGAGCGCCACGGGCATTTGCTCCTGAAGAAGGGACGCTGACATGGCCCGCATCGATCCCATCCGCCTGGAAATCTTCCGCCACCTCTTCGAGGCCATCGCGGAGGAGATGGGCGTCGCGCTGGTGCGCTCCGCGTCGAGCCCCAACATCAAGGAGCGCCACGACTCGTCGTGCGCGATCTTCGACGAGGACGGCGGGATGGGCGCGCAGGCCGCCCACATCCCGGTGCACCTGGGGTCCACGCCCCTGTCCGTGAAGGCCTGCATGGACGTCCTCTCGTTCGAGCCCGGCGACATCGCGATCGTGAACGATCCCTACGAGGGCGGCACGCACCTGCCCGACGTGACGCTCGTCTCGCCCGTCTTCGTGAAGGGCAAGAAGCGCCCCGCCTTCTACGTCGCGAACCGCGCCCACCACGCCGACATCGGCGGCGCGGTCCCGGGCTCGATGCCGATGTCCACGGAAATCTTCCAGGAAGGCATCCGGATCCCGCCCGTGAAGATCGTCGAGCGGGGGAAATTGAACCGCGCCGCGTGGGACATCCTGCTGCGAAACGTCCGCACCCCCGAGGAGCGCGCGGGCGATCTCTCGGCCCAAATCGCCGCGAACAAGACCGGCGAGCGCCGCCTCCTCGAACTCGTCAAAAAGAACGGCCTCGACGAGACGCTCCGGTATCTCCGGGCGCTGCAGGCCTACACGGAGAAGAGCCTCCGCGAGACCATCCGCCGGATCCCCGACGGCGACTACTCGGCCGAGGACTTCATGGACGGCGACGGCATCGAAGACCGCCCCATCCGGATCGCCGTCACGATCCGGATCCGCGGCGAGAAGGCGGTGGTGGACTTCACGGGCTCCGACCCCCAGGTCCGCGGCAACGTGAACACGATCCCCGCCATCACCCTCTCGTCCGTCATCTTCGCGTTTCGCTGCCTCGTGAAGGAGAACGTCCCGGCCAACGCCGGCCTCTACGCCCCCATCAAGGTCGTCGCCCCCGCGGGCTCCGTCGTGAACGCCCTCCCGCCCGCCGCCGTCTGCGCCGGCAACGTCGAGACCTCCAGCCGGATCGTGGATGTCCTCTTCCGCGCGCTCTCGAAGGCGATGCCCGACGTCATCCCGGCCGCCAGCCAAGGCTCGATGAACAGCCTCATCGTCGGCGGCATCGACCCTCGCACGGGCCGCCCCTTCACCTACTACGAGACGATGGCCGGCGGCATGGGAGCGCGCCCCGGCAAGGACGGCCTCGACGCGGTCCACACCAACATGACGAACACCCTGAACACCCCCATCGAGGCCGCCGAAATCGCCTATCCGTTCCGCGTCCACGTCCTCCAGATCCGGAAGGGCTCCGGCGGGAAAGGACGATTCAAGGGCGGCGAGGGAATCCGGCGCGGGATCGAATTTTTGAGCGACGTGACCGTGAGCATCATCACCGATCGCCGCAAGACCCGCCCCTACGGCCTCGCCGGCGGCGGCGACGGCGCGTCGGGCCGGAACATCCTCATCCGCGAAGGCAAGGAATCCGAACTGCCCCACAAGGCCAACATCCAGGCATCCAAGGGCGACATCGTCATCTACGAGACCCCCGGCGGCGGCGGGTTCGGGGCACCGGAAACGAGCGCCGCCGGCGGCTGATTCCGAAACCGCCCCTTATTTCGCCTTCTGCAGCCGCGCCAGGGCCGCCCGCAGCTCGGCGGTGCGCTTGGCCACCAAGGCCTCCAAGCGCTCGTTGTGGCGCTCCAGCTGATCGCGATAGATCTTGACCAGGATCAGGTTGTGGACCCGGGCCAGGAGCTCCAGATCGTCGACCGGCTTGTTGAGGAAGTCGTCGCAGCCCGCTTCCTTGCCCCGGATTCGCGTGTCCCGATCGGTCAGGGACGTGATGATCACCACCGGGAGCTGCATCCAGTCGGCCCGGCGGCGGATGCGGCGGCAGGTCTCGACCCCGTCGATGCCGGACATCATCACGTCCAGCAGGATCACGTCCGCCTTCTCGCGATCCAGGACTTCCAGGGCCCGCTCCCCGCTCTCGGCCTCCAGCACCCGGTATCCGCGGGGTTCCAGAATGGCCTTCAGGATCATCCGGTTGGCGATCTCGTCGTCCACGACGAGAACGGAACCCACGTTCGCCTCGGCAGACGCGTCAGCCACGTTCACCCTCCTTGATTCTGCCCCGGAGAGGGGCGCTCAAAGGATATCCGCTTCCGGGCCCGTTCGATCTCCGCCTGGGCCCGAACGTACTCCTGCTCGCACCGGGCGACGAGGGCCTCGGCGCCGGTCAGCGTCCCGGCCTTGGTCCGCATCTCGAGCTCCTTCGAAACGGCGGAGAGGGCCATGGCCCCGAAGGTGGCCGCCGCCGACTTGAGGGAGTGCGCCGCCCGGCAGAGGTCCGCCGCCTTGCCCGCGGAAAACGCCTGCCGCTGGGCGGAGAGGAGCCGGGGGCCGTCGAGAAAGAATTGCCGGACGAGCTCGGGCAGCATCCTCTCCGCCTGCCCTCCGAGCATGTCCTTCAGCCGCTCGAGGACCGCCGGGTCGAACGCCGGCGGCTCGCCGGGGCTCGGCGCGACCGCGGAAGGCGCGAAGGCGTCCGGCGCGGACGAACCGGGGGCCGAAGCCTGCGGCGCCCGCGCGGCCGAGGGCTCGGGCCCGGACCCCGCGAAGGCGGGGCTGCGCTGGAGCGCCCGCACCAGGTCGGGCAGCAGGATGGGCTTGCTCAGGTAGTCGTCCATGCCCGCGACATAGCACTTGCGCTTGTCCTCCTCCATCGCGTCGGCCGTCAGGGCGATGATGCGCGGCTGGCGGCCCGCCTCCACGCCCGCCCGGATCTCGCGGGTCGCCTCGAGCCCGTCCATCTCGGGCATCTGCACGTCCATGAGCACCACGTCGTACGGGCGATGCCGGACGGCCGCCAGCGCCTCGCGGCCGTTGGCCGCGACGTCCACCCGGTAGCCCAACCGATCGAGGAGGGCCTGCGCCAGCACCTGGTTGGTCGGGTTGTCCTCGACGAGCAGGATGCGCAACGGGTGGCGCCGGCCCATGTCGCGATCGAATCGGTCCGCCTCGTCGGCCGGCTCGGGCCGCGCCGCCTGCCCGGGGTGGAAGAGCTCGACCAGGGCGTCGTAAAACCGCGAGGCCCGAACGGGCTTGAGCAGGACGGAGCTGAATTGGCGCCGGCATTCGGGCTCCAGGCCCGTTTCCGCCGAGGACATCAGGATCAGGGGCAACTCCGGGCCTCCGGGGAGCGTCCGGATCTCGCGGCAAAGGGCCAGGCCGTCCATTCCGGGCATCAGGAGATCGACCACCATCAGGTCGTAGCATTCGCCGCGGCGAAGGCGATCGAGGGCTTCCGGCCCGGACGCGGCCGGCGTCGCCGTCATGCCCCAGGAGGAGATCTGCCGGGCCACGATCTCCCGGTTGGTCCCGTTGTCGTCCACCACCAGCACCCGCCGGCCGCGCAGGCCCGGCTGATCGCCGGCCAGGTAGACGGGCCTCGTCCCGGCCGCGGCCCGGGTGCGGAGGGTGAAGTGGAAGGTCGATCCCTTGCCGGCCTCGCTCTCCACCCAGATGCGCCCGCCCATCATCTCCACCAGGCGCTTGCTGATGGCGAGACCCAGGCCCGTCCCGCCGTACTTCCTCGAGGTGGACGAATCCGCCTGGCTGAAGGCCTGGAAGAGGTGCTCCAGCTTGTCCCGGGGGATCCCGATCCCGGTGTCGCGGACGGAGAACTGCAGCTCGAACTCGCCGCCCTCCGGCGCCTTCTCGCCGCCGTCCGCGCCCCCCCCGGGGGTCCGGACGGAGACCCGCACCATCACCTCGCCATGCTCGGTGAACTTGAGGGCGTTCCCGACGAGGTTGATGAGGACCTGGTTCAGCCGGGTGGGATCGCCGGTCACCGCCGCCGGCGTGCGGGACTCGATCATGCACCCCAGCTCCAGCCCCTTCTCCCGGGCCCGGCTTCCCAGCAATTCCAGGGTGGACTCGACCCGCTGGCGCAGGTCGAAGCCCCGGGATTCAAGCTCCATCTTGCCCGCCTCGATCTTCGAGAAGTCCAGGATGTCGTTGATGATCGTCAGCAGCGCCTCGCCGCTGTTGCGGATGGTGCGGGTGAAGTCCCGCTGCTGGGGCGTCATCGGGCTGTCCAGGAGGAGCCCGGACATTCCGATGATCGCGTTCATCGGTGTCCGAATCTCGTGGCTCATCATGGCGAGGAACGCGCTCTTGGCCCGGTTGGCCGCCTCCGCCGCCTCCTTGGCCCGCTTGAGATCCCCCTCGACCGCCTTCCGCGCGGAGATGTCGCGGAGCACCGCCACGGCCTGCCACTTCCCCTGCAGACGGATGGCGGAGAGGGCGATCTCCAAGGGGAACTCGCTGCCGTCCCTGCGCCGCCCCTCCAGCTCGACGACCTTCCCGATGGCCGGCCCCTCCCCGGTCTCCCGGAACCGGGAGAAGCCCTTGAGGTAGGCCTCCCGGTAGCGCTCCGGCGCGAGGACGAGGTGCAGGTCATGCCCCATCACCTCCGACGCGGGATGGCCGAAGATGCCTTCCGCCGCCGGGTTCCAGTAGGAGATGCGACCGTCGTTGTCCACCATGATGATGGCGTCCTTGGCCGTGTCCGTGATGGTCCGGAGCCTCGCCTCGCTCTCGCGGACCGCCTCCTCGACGCGACGGCGCTCGGTGACGTCCTCGATGACGCCGTCCAGCCACTCGATCTCTCCCTTCTCGTTGTAGTGCGGCGTCGCCGTGCAGGAGGCGAAGAAGGGGGAGCCGTCCCTGCGCCGCAGGGCCAGCAGGTAGTTGCGCACATGGCCCTGCGCCATCACCGTGGCGATGAACCTCTTGCGCTCCTCGGGATCCTGGTAGGTATCGGCCACGGAGATCTTCATGAACTCCTCGGCCGAGCCGTAGCCGAACATCCTCACCAGCGCCGGATTGACCTGCAGGAAGCGCCCGTTCGGGCCGCCGGTGTTCCGGTAGACGCCGATGTTCACGTTCTCGACCAGCGTCCGGAACTGCTCCTCGCTGCGGCGCAGGGCCTCCTCGAAGCGCTTCCGCTCGGTGACGTCGCGGACGATCTCGATGGCCCCGGTGACGTTCCCCGTCGAGTCCCGCAGGGCCGCGGCGTTGCCCACGAAGTAGACGTCCCCCGCCCCGAGGTGGGTGATCTTGCCCTCGCCCGAGATCGTGTCCCCGTGGCGCTTGAGATGGGAGTACTTCTCCTTCTCCAACTCCTCCCTGGGCTGCATGGCGAGGTCGAGAAGCACCGGCCGGCGCTCGCCGTAGAAGGGGATGGCGTGCTCGTAGTTCCCCTTGCCCAGCACGTCCCCGGCCTTGACCCCGGTCATCTCCTCCATCGCCCGGTTCCAGGCCGTGACCCGCCCGTCGGCGTCGGCGACCATCGTCGCGTCGGGCAGGAACTGGAGAATGTCGGCCAGCCGCTGGCGGGATTCGTTCACTTCTCGCTCGGCCTGCTTGCGCGCGGTGACGTCCTCGAGGGTTCCCTCGAGGATCGTCGGGCGGCCCTGCTCGTCGGGCGCCAGGCTGGCGCCCACCGAGATGTCGATGATCCGGCCGTCGGCGCGGCGGAAGCGGGTCATGAAGCCGGAGACCGGCCCCTGGCGCAGGGCCGCGAGCAGGCGGCGGCGGTCAGCCGGATCGACGTAGAGGTTCTCGAGCCCCAAGGCGTTGGCCTCGTCCAGCGACGCGAAACCGAGGGTCTGGAGCACGGCGGGGTTGGCCTCGATGATCCGTCCCTCGACGTTGGTACGGAAGATGCCCAGGGGGCAGCGCCGGACGAACTCGCGGTATTTCTCCTCGCTCTCCTGGAGGGCCTGGGCGACGCGCTGGCGCTGGCTGATGTCCTCGGCCAGCGAGGCGACTCCGATCACCCGGCCCCCAGGGTCCACGAGCGGGGTGTTGTACCACTCGCAGACGATCGTCCGGCCGTCCTTGGTCACGTTCCCGTTGGTGCTTTGCATCCCGCCCTTCTGGGCGAGAAGGTCGCGCCAGACCGCGTCCACGGCCGGACGGGCGCTTTCCGGGACGATGAGGCCCGCCGCGTGCCGTCCCAGCGCCTCGGCCTTGGCGAAGCCGAAGATCCGCTCGGCGCCCGGATTCCATTCCACGACCCGGAAGTCCGTGTCCCACTCGATCATCGCCAGCGGCGTCTGCTGGGCGTGCAGGGCCAGGCGCTGCCGCGAGCGGACCGCGGCTTCCTTCTGCCGCTCGAGCTCGGCCGTGCGCGCGCGAACGAGGTCCTCCAGGTTCTGCTGGTATTCCTTGAGTTCCGCCTCGGCCATTTTCCGCCGGGTGATGTCGTTGGCGATCCCGAGGAAGCCCGTCACCTCGCCCGCGGCGTCGCGAAGCGCCGTCACCGTGAGCTGGACCGGGAAGCGCGTTCCGTCCTTCCGGACATAGGTCCACTCGTGGTCGTTCGGAAAGTTCCGCCGGGTCTTGGCCACGAACACCTCGAAACCCGGCTTCAAGCCGATCCCGAGCTCCCGGCCGAATTCCTCCGCCCGGCGAGAGATCTCCTCGGGGTCGTGGATGACCGCCGGCGTGACGCGGCCGACGACCTCGTCCGCGCGATAGCCCAACAGCCGCTCGGCCGCCCGGTTGAACGTGCGGATGACGCCGTCGGTGTCGGTGGAGATGATGGCGTAGGAGGCGTTGTCGAGGATGGCCTGCTGCAGCTTGTAGAGATCCTCCAGCGCCATCTTGTCCCGCCCGAGCTCGGCGTAGAGCCGGACGTTCCGAAGGGCCGTTCCGGCCTGGGCGGCGAAGCTGGCAAGCGCCACCTGCTCGGGGCGGTCCGCCCGCACCCGGGTATGGAACTCGGCGCGCTCCGCCCGGTTCCCCGCCACCAGCAGGCCCAGGGGCTTTCCGGCCTCCTCCCCGAGGGGCAGGACGATGAACTCGTCCATCCCGCACGCCCGGCCCAGGTCGGCGAGATCGGGACCGGCCGCCCCCGGCTCCCGGACCACGGCCCCGGCGCCTTCCTTGAGCGCCCGCAGGGCGGGGTCGTCCAGGGAGAGGCGGATGGAGGCGGCGCGCCGGGCCTCCTCCTCCTCGTAGTAGCCCTCGTGCGCCTCGGCCCGGAAAGATCCGTCGCCCCCCGCGCGCAAAAGGACCAGCCCGCGCTCGAACCCCGCCTCGTAGACGGCGAAGTGGGCGATGGTTTCCAGGATCTCCCGGCGCTCCATGGTGCCGTTGAGCCGCTGGCCGGCCTCGTAGAGCTGGCGATAGAGCCGGAGCTCGGCCTCGCTCTTCTCCTGGGCGCCGTGCAGCTGGCTCTCGATCCGGACGAGGCGCTTCACCTGCTCGGCGAGGCGGCGGTTCTCGCCGCGAAGGGCCTCGAGTTCGCCCGGCGGGCCGGGGGGCGCGCCCGACGGCGGCCGCGAATCCCCCCGGTCGGCGGATGCCATGGGATTCAGACGATCACCGCGAGGACGGCGGTGTAGTTGTGGAAGCAGTCGTGGCGGCCCACCGGGCCGATCTCGCCCAGGGTGTAGAAGCCGATCCACGGCGCCTTCGGCCCCACCTCGCGTTGCAGGCTTTTCAAGAGATCGAGCTTCTGCGGCTCCGGGAGGATGACCTTGCCCCGGCCGCAGCAGTCGAACTGGAAGACGAGGCGGGGCTCGGCGCCCTTCAGCTCGTCCCGGATCTTCCGCCCGAGGTCGGAAACGCCCTTGGCCATCTTCTCCGGATCGCGGCGGGTCATCCAGATTTCGCTCCCGACCGCAACCTCGGTCTGGATGTTGATCGAGCCCCGGGCGTCATCCTTCCCGGGAATGAACCGGATCGCGAACTCGTCGTAGCCCTCCAGGTGCGCCGGCGTCCGGAATCCCAGGCACAGGTTGATGACCGCCTTGCTCCAGTTGTCGATCTCCTCGGGGAGGAGGTATTCCTTCAGGACGTCGAGCGCGGGACGGCCGTCGATCTCGTAGATGACGTTCTTGTCCGCCCGGGTCACGATCCGCCGGCCGCCGATGGGGACGCAGCCGTGGTTGACGCCCGTCAGGATCCGGACGCGGCCCGACATCAGCGCCCAGGCGGCGCCGTCGGAGATCACCTCGTCGTCGCAGTACTGGTAGGTCTGCTTGAAGGCCCAGTTGTCGGCGGCGGCGCCCCCGAACAGGGGAAGCCGCGGACAAGCGCCCCTGCCCTCGGCCAGGCCCCGCCGGAACCTGTCGAAGTTGATGGAGAGGCCGTCGCCGAAAACGAAAAGGGCCGCCGCGTCCGGCCCGGTCTTCGCCTGGATGGCCCGCCCCGCCCGGCGGCCGACGTCCTCCGAATCCGCCTTGAGGCCCGCCTCCAGGCCGTTCGCGAAGCGTACCTCGTCCGACTTGAGGGCCATCACGGCCACCGAGAAGTTCGATTCGTCGGCGATCGCATGGGCGATGATCCCCTCGCCCGAGCAGCCGCAGAGCGGGGCCCGCCCCGTGGCCTGGCGAACGGCGTCCAGGACGGTTTTCTGGGGGTACCCGACGGTCGCGAACAGGAAGACGAAGTCGGGCCGGTCGATCCCGGCCGAGACGAGCGCCTTCTCGGCGGCTTCCGTTCCGGCCACCTTGGGATTCCGGTGGTGGCTCACGCCCACGCCGGCCTGGATCGCCATGCTCCCCTCCTCCCGACGGCGAACGATCCGGGCATGCCGCCGGGTCCGCAATGTAGCGAAAGAAAACGGCGGGCGTCAACCCGACCGCTTCATTCCGTGCGTCCCTTCCCCCGCTCGTCGTAGCGCCCGAAACGGAAAACGTAGTTCCACCAGTTGTTCTCGCGGCCCTCGGGGCTCTTGCCGTTCGCCCGGGGCAGGCGGGCGAACCACCACTTGAGGTAGTTGCGGTGATAGTCGGGGCCGCCCCAGGTCTCGCAGTTCACTTTCTTCTTCGCGCCCGTGAGGTTCGGATAGGCGAGCCAGTCGTCGGCCGAGGACTCGACGACGCGCTTGTTGCCGTAGTCGTAGTCGCTTTCCCCGTTCGGCGGGTAGTGGACGGAGCCGCAGGCCGCGACGCCGTTCGACTGCTTGGCGTTGGCAGCGAAACGCGCCCAGTCGTGGACGAGTTTCGCCGCCTCCCAGCCCCCGAAGCAGCGCGACATCGTGGCCTCCGTCCGGTGGCCCAAATCCTCCAGCATGCACTCGACGCCGCGCTCGTAGTTGAATCCCATGATCGCGAACGGGCGCTTCGAGGGGACCTTGTCGTAGGTGTCGCCGTTGATATAGAAGGCGCCCGGGCCGGCCATCGCGGACTCGCTGTAGCCGAAGTAGGGCCCGCCGAAGAACCAGACCTCGTCGATCTCGCCTTCGTCGATCCGGGGAAGCACTCCGTACTGCTCGAACGTCTTCGGATAGTCGGCGCCGTCCGGCTGGTGCCAGCCCTTGCCCGATTTCTGGCAGGCCCGGAACGTCGCCGCGGTGTAGGCGAAGCCGTCCGATTTGGGGTGGAAGCCGTCGATGTCCAGCCACTCGACGATCCGGAACCGCACGAAACCCCCGCTCGAGGCCTGGACGTCGGCCATGTAGCCCTCGGCGAGCTTCCGCGGATCGTTCCAGCCCGACACTTCCGTGAGGCGCTTGCCGCCCTCGTCCGGGATCTTCGGATCGAAGTCGAGAACAAGGACCTTCACCTCGATGGCGCCCTCCGGCGGCTTCTCGGGAGGCGGAACGACCGGCGCCGGCCCCGGCACCCCCTTCGCCCACCCGCCCGCTTCCCCCGCGGGAACCTTCGCAGCCGGCGGCTTCGCCTTGCCCTTGCCCTTCCCCTTCGCACCCTTCTTCCAGGAATCCGCGGCCGGCGCCGTCCCTACAGGAAGCGAGAGGGCGATGGCGGCCGCAGCGAGAACAACGGCAACGGACAGGCATCGGAATGGTGTCATCGAAAGAGCCATCATACCCGGGGCAGCAATACCCTGCCCGTCGCGAAAATCCAGGATCCGTTTCCCGGATTTCGTCATCCGTAATCCATTTCTTTGAAAGGAGAAGCGTGCGTATTGCAATATCCGCCCTCGCCTCCAGGCGGCCCCCGCTCGCCCAATGTAACCATCCAGGCCCCGGCCGTCCGCTACCACATAAGGGAACGCCTTTTATTCCCTCTCCGGACGGAAGCCGAAAAACAAACCGAAAAACGAAAAGGGAAAAGAACCATGAAACGGACGCCTCGAGCGGCGAAGATCGCGGTGGTCTCGGTTCTCTGGATCCTCTGCGGCCTGCCGGGCCCCTTCTTCTCCGCGCGCGGCGTCGAGATGGACGTTCCCGCGGCCCAATCCGCCGATCCGCCCTACACGCTCAAGGACGGCTACTACGTCCGCCCGGTCTACTTCGTCGCGAGCGACGAGACGGTCGCCGATCCCGACTGGGAGGCGCGGTTGCAGACGTGCTGGATCTTCGTCCAGCGATTCTTCGCCGACGAGATGGAGCGCAACGGCTTCGGCCGGCGCAACTTCAACATGGAGACGGAGGCGAACGGCAAGCCCCGCATCTACTTCTACCGCGGATTGAACAACCTGGCCCACTATGAGGCCACGCACGACTACATGAAGGAACTCGAACCCATCTTCGGGCCGAAGTCCCTCATCGTCGTCATGGGACGAAACGCCCCCTGGACCGGCGGGCGCAATCCGGCCCCGGGCGCCCGGAACGGCGGCGCCTACGTGGGCGATGCCAACGCCAACCTCCCCGGCACCTTCGAGGACGACTTCCTGCGCTACTGCGGCCGGACCGACGAGGAGCAGATGGCCCTCTTCCGAAACGAGACCATTCCCTCGAATCCCCTCGACCCGGCGACGAACTGGACCTACGGCTCGATCTCGTCCGCGCGAATCGGCGGGACGGCCCACGAGCTCGGCCACGCCTTCGGGGCCTCGCACGCCTCCGTCTCGGCGGAGTTCATGAGCACCGGCTTCTACTCGTTCAGGACCCATTTCACCACGACGAGCGGCCCGACGATCTGCCCGGGCAACGCGCTGATCTTCAACCTCAACGCCTTCTTCCGGAGCGAGACCTCCTACGCCGACACGGAAAATCCGACGATGGAATTCGACATCCCGCTCACGCCGGCGGGCCGGGTCATCCGCCACAACATCACGGTCTCCGACGCGCAGAGCGGGCTCGGGTTTTTGGGCATCGCCTATGGCTGGGTGATGTACATCCCCGAGGACCTGCGGGCCGTCGGGAACACGATGACCAAGTCCTACGACCTGACGATTCCCGCGACGCTCACCGAGGGGGCCTACTGGGGCGAGGCCTACGTCCTCGACAAGTCGTCGCTCATCACCGCCAAGTCCATGCCGTTCCGCGTGGTCTCGAGCATGCCGGCGGTTCCGCCGGCGGCGGTCGTGGATCCGAACGAGACGGTCTATCTCGACGACGATCTCGTCCCGGTGAACTCCGACACGGTCGGCCCCAACATGAGCGAGGGCTCCGGCGGGATGTGGTGCTGGAACAAGACGTTCAAGGCGAGCGGCGCGAGGGGGGTCGCGCATCCGGCGATTCCCGGCAAGACGACGGAACTCTACCTCTTCTCGGCGCCGAAGAGCCTTTCCGTAAAGACGGGCGATCTCCTCACGGCCTACGTCTACATCGACCCGGCGAACAAGCCCGAGACCATCGCGATCGGCTGGTTCAAGAACACCTGGGGCTGGACGACCTACGCCTACTGGGGCGCAGACAAGCTCACCATGTGGGACGGCAGCCAGCCTTCCCGCGTCCGGATGGGCGATCTCCCGGCGACGGGCGGCTGGGTGCGCCTCGCGGTGCCGGCCTCCGCGGTGGGAATGGAGGGGCTCGCCATCGGCGGCTACGACATCTTCGTGGTCGGCTCCGGAAACGTCTTCTGGGATCGCTTCGGCAAGGTCTCCCGGATCGATGACGCAAACCTCGTCTCGGCGGGCGTGTCGGCCTCCGTGTCCGGAACGAACGTCACCGTCACGGACTCCGTCCGCAACGCCGGCACGCAGGCGGTCTCCGCGCCGTTCAACGTCCGCTATTACCTTTCCTCCGACAGCGTCATCACCCCCTCGGACGCGCTCCTGGGCGAGCGGACGGTGAACGGCCTGGACGCAGACGAAGTTTCCACCGCCACGGCGACGTTCCCGGTGCCGGACGGCGTCGCGAGCGGGACCTACTTCGTCGGAGCGATCGCGGACGCGGGTTTCCAGATCCTCGAAACCTGCGAGACCGACAACGCGGCTGCGTCCTCGGCCATCGCAATCAACGTCTCGAAGCCCGACCTCGCCTTCACGGTCTTCTCGGCGAAGGTCACGACCGCAGGGAAGGTCTCGATCTCGAACACGGTGAAGAACCTCGGCACGGCCGCGACGGCCGGCACGTTCGCGATCTCCTTCTACCTCTCGGCCGACGCCTCGTTCTCCCCCTCGACGGACGTCCTGCTCGGGAGCCGCGCCCGGACGACGGCGCTCGCCGCGGGCTCGGGAACCTCCGACACGACCGCGTTCGCCATGCCGGCCTCCGCCGCGCCGGGCGCCTACTACGTGTTCGGCGTGGCGGATTCGGGCGGGACGCAGGCCGAGTCGAACGAGGGAAACAACGTCTCGGCCGCCTCCGGCCCGCTGTCGCTCAAGCCCGACCTCATCGTCTCGGCGCTGTCATGGACGAAGAGCGGGACCACGCTCACCGTCTCGAGCACGGCGAAGAACGAGGGCCCCGTCGCCACGTCGGGATCGTTCCGGATCGACTTCTACCTCTCGACGGACGCGACGATCACGACGGGGGACCGGCTCATCGGGAGCCGGATCGTATCGGCGTCCCTCGCCTGCGGCTCGACGAACGCCGCGAAGACGGCGATTACGATCCCCGCGACGGTCCCCGCGGGCGCCTACCGGGTCGGGGCCATCGTGGACGCAGGCAGCGCGGTCTCCGAGGTCCTCGAGACCAACAACGCGAAAACCGCGTCCGGGACCGTGACGGTTGGCCCGTAAGCGAGGAGAATGTGCGCCATGACCGACGGGGAGCTGCTGGCCCGATACGCCGGCGGCTCCCC
>CAYHQZ010000009.1:0-1238 GCA_964358555.1 uncultured Planctomycetia bacterium | reverse complement strand
CTCCCCCGAGGCGTTTTCGGACCTCGTCTCCCGACACTCGAGGATGGTCTACTCCGTCTGCCGGCGGGTTCTCGGGAACGCCCACGACGCCGAGGACGCCGCGCAGGCCGCCTTCCTGGTCCTGATGCGGAAGGCCAGGTCGCTGTCCGCGAACGTCGTCCTCGCCGGATGGCTCTACCGGACCGCGGAACTCTGCGCCCGGGACGCGCTCAAGATGCGTTCGCGGAGATCGCGCCACGAATGGGAGGCCGAGAAGATGAGCGATGAAGAGGGCGCCGAGGCCCGTCCGGCGGCCTGGGAGGAAGTCTCCCCCCACCTCGATCAGGCCCTCTCGACGCTTTCCCGATCGCAGCGGGACGCCATCGTGCTCCACTACCTGGAGGGAATGCCCCGCGAGAAGGTCGCCGAGGGGCTGGGCTGCGCGGAGGGGACCGTCCAGAGCCACCTCCACCGGGGCCTCGAAAAACTGCGGTCCCGGCTCGGCCGGCGAGGGATCCCGATCGGCGCGGCGGCGCTGGCGACGTTCCTCGCGGGGCGCGCGGCGGAGGCGGCGCCGGCCGGGCTTTCCGCCTCGATTTCCGCCGCCTGCCTCGGGACGGCGGCCCCGACGGCCGCAGCCCTCTCGATCTCGGCCGCCTGCATCCAGTCGCTGTTCTGGATCCAGGCGAAATTCGCGGCTGCCATCCTCGCGGCGGCCCTGGCCGTCGGCGTCTCCGCGCCGGTCGCCCTCCGGGCGCTCGCGCCCGCCGCCCCCGCCCCAGCGGCGGCGCCGGCCGGGCCCGCCCGGGTCCGCCCCATCTTCTTCTTGGGCTCCGACGAGCCGGAGCCGGCCGGCCTCGTCCCCCGGATGCAGACCGCCTGGACCCTCATCGAGCGGTTCTTCTCCGAGGAGATGCGGCGCAACGGCCATCCGCGCGGCTTCCTCCTGGAACGCGGGCCCGACGGCCGGCCGCAAATCGACGTCGTGCGGGGGCGGGAGCCAGCGGCCTTCTATCTTCACCGGGTCGAGCTCATCGACGCGGAGCTCCGGGGGCTTTACGACCGGCGCCGGACGCTTCTCGCCGTCTCCTCGCGGACCGGAAACTGGGGCGCCGCGCCCTACGAGCCCGGCATCCAGGGCGGATTCTGCTGCACGGGGGACCCCCTTCCCTGGCTTTCGGAAACGGAGGAAGGCCAGATGGCCATCTTCGTCGACGGCCGGCTCACCCGGGACGCGGGCACCGCGGAGCAGCGATCGG